>DASRII010000395.1:0-26469 GCA_035650075.1 Micromonosporaceae bacterium
GAGCGGGCAACCTCGCGTCGGCGTCCGAGGAACAACCCGAGCAGCGCGCCGAGCCCGCAGATGGCGGCGGTCGCCACGAAGATCTCGCGGTACTCGACCCGCAGCGCCGCGTCCAGGGCGGCGTTGTACACCGCCAGTTGCGCGTTGTACTCCTCGGTCGTGATCCCGAACGGGAGCGGCGTCGGGAGGTTCGTGGTCAGCTCGGCGAACCGATGGAACCCCCACGCCGACAGTGCGGCCACCCCGACCAGCATGCCGACCATCCGCGCCACGACCAGGCCGGCCGAGGCCACGCCGTGCTGGGCCGGGGGTACGGCCCGCAGGACCGCGGACGCCAGCGGCGCGACGACCAGACCCAGCCCCACGCCGGCCAGCACCAGGTCGGTGTCGATCCGCGGCAGCAGGACCGGGCCGAGCTCGTGGTGCGCCGCGCGGGGGTCGGCCGGCCAGTAGGCGATCAGCAGGTACCCACCGGCGGCCATGGTGAGGCCCAGTACGGTCAACGCCCGCTCCCCCATCCATCCGGTGAGCAGGCCGCCCAGCAGTGCCCCCGCCGCGAGGGCCACGAGGAACCGCGCGAGGATCACCGCGCCACCCAGCGAGTTGAGGTCGAGCAGGCTCTGCGCGATCAGCTGGACGTCGACGAGCGTGACCATCAGCGCCCCACCTGCCAGCAGGCTCGCACCCAGCGCCGCGAAGAACGGCCGCTTCCGCATCCCGGCGGGGTCGACCAGCTTCGTGCGGGCGAACGCCTCCCATACGACGAACAGCACCAGCCCGACCAGGCCGGCGAGCACGAACCGCGGTCCCCACGGCGGCAGCACGGCGCGCTGCGGATCCGGGTTGTACAGGCCGACCACGAGCAGCCCGAGCCCGAGCGCGAGCAGCAGCCCGCCGACGACGTCGATGCGGGGACGGCGTCCCGATGCCTCGACCGGTGATCGGGCCGGGACGAACCGGGCCACCAGGATGATCGCGATCACGGCGAGTGGGATGTTGATCCAGAAGATCGCGCGCCAGCCGGCGAAGAGGCCGGGCCAGCCCACGGCCAGCGCGGCGACGCCAGCCCCGTACAGCGGCCCGAACACGCTGCCCAGCTCCTGTGCCGCGCCGACCGCGCCGAGCGCAACGGGTCGCCGGCGCTGGTCGAACAGGTCGGCGACCAGGGCCATCGTGACCGGCAGCAGCGCGCCCCCGGCCAGTCCCTGCAGGCTCCGGCCGACTACGAGCATGGTCAGGTTCGGGGCCGCCGCGGTCAGTACCGACCCGATGATGAAACCGGTTAGACAGGTGTAAATGAGCGGGCGGCGGCCGTATCTGTCGGACAGCTTCCCGAGCAGTGGCATGCCGGCGACGTAGCCGAGCAGGAAGCCGGTGACCATCGGGCTCGCCCGCTCCAGGTGGTTGATCGGCACCTTGAAGCTGGCGGCGATGTCGACGAGGACGGTGACGACGACGTACGCGTCGAGCGCCGCGAGCAGCACGGTCGCGCCGCCGACCCCGACCGCGACCCCGCGGCCACGGCCCGGTGCGGGTGCCACCGGCGCGGTGCCGGGCACGTGCGTCGTCCCCGCCACCGTCATGGTGCCGTGACCGTCACCGGTAGGTCGAAGTTGCTCAACGTGATCGTGACCGTCCCGCCCGGAGTGCCGCCCTGACCCGGTACGGCGAACTTCGTCTTCAGCAGCCGCGGTTGCGTTGCCGCGATCCACAATTCTCCGTCGATATCACCGGTTACCCCCGGCACCACCGTGCTAACCGCCCGCGGATCAAGCTTGGCCGTCACCCGGTACGCGTCGATGCCGTTCACCGACTCCCGCGACTGGGTCTTGCCCCCGGTCGCGGTCTCGAGGATCTGAGCCACCCCGCGGTCCGGGTCGAGGATCGCCGAGGGGTCGTACACGCTGGCCGCCAGGGCCAGCGGCACCTGCTGGAAGCCGCCGGTCGGGCCCTTGATGTACATCGAGTCGCCCTTGACGATGAACTCCAGCTCGACGACCTGCCCGGACTGCTCGAGCTGGGCCGTACCGTGCGCGTCGCCGATCCGGGTCAGGTCACCGTCGGCCCCGCGCAGCGCGAGGCCCGCGATGGTCCCTTCGGCGTCGATCGCGAAGTGCACGGTGTTGATCTTCTTCATATCAGCCGCAGCGCCTTTGAGCAGGCCATCCGCGGCCGGCAACTGCGCCGAGGGCTCGTTCTTTCGGGTGCAGCCAGCGATGCCGGCAACGGCGATCAACAGGCTCAGCGACACGACCAGGAAGCGAGGGCGCAACATAGACGGCATGCTAGCGCTGGCTGTCACCTTTGCCGACTCGACGGCGCGATCTTGGTACGACATTCCGGCCGTACGCCTCCTCGGTGTCGTACTAGGAATAATGCTTCTGTTCGCCGCAATACGGGCGATGTTCGGCAACCGGAAGGACCGCTGAGTGCTGGCGTGGGAGGTATCGGCAGGCAAGCTGCTGGCGGTCGACCGCCAGGTACCGGTACCGGCCCCCGACGAGCTGCTCGTCCGCGTCACCGCCAGCGGGGTCTGCCGGACCGACCTGCACCTCGTCGACGGCGACCTGCCCCCACACCGGGCGGGCGTGACCCCGGGGCACGAGGTGGTCGGCGAGGTGGTCGACGCCGGTACCGCGGTCGAGGGCTCCTGGCTCGGCGAGCGGGTGGGCATCGCGTGGCTGCGGCACACCTGCGGGCGATGCCGGTACTGCGTCCGTGGCGCGGAGAACCTCTGCCCCGAGTCGCGGTACACCGGCTGGGACGCCGACGGCGGGTACGCGGAGTTCGCCACCGTACCGGCCGATTACGCGTACCGTCTGCCGCCCGGCTACTCCGACGTCGAGCTGGCTCCTCTGCTGTGCGCCGGGATCATCGGCTACCGCGCCCTGCGCCGGGTCGACCTGCCGCCCGGCGGGCGCCTGGGCATCTACGGCTTCGGCGCGTCGGCACACCTGACCGCGCAGGTCGCGATCGGGTCGGGCGTGCGGGTGCACGTCCGGACCCGGTCCCCGGCCGCTCAGCGGCTGGCGGTCGAGCTGGGTGCGGCCTCGGCGGCAGGTTCGCACGACGCGCCACCCGAGCCGCTCGACGCCGCGATCCTGTTCGCGCCGGCCGGCGATCTGGTACCGGTGGCGCTCGAGGCTCTGGACCGGGGTGGCACGCTGGCCGTCGCCGGCATTCACCTGACCGGGATTCCGCCGCTGGACTACGACCGGCATTTGTTCCAGGAACGCACGCTGTGCAGCGTCACCGCCAACACGCGCGACGATGGCCGTGCCTTCCTGGCCCGGGCGGCCGAGCACCGGTTGCGGGTGACCGTCACTCGGTACCCGTTGAGCCGGGCCGATGCCGCACTGGCCGATCTGGCGGGCGGCCAGGTCCGCGGCGCGGCCGTCCTCGAGCCCTGATCGAACATCTCTCAGAGAATCAGGCCGGCGCCGAGCCGGACCGCCCGTTCCAGATCGAGCTCCCCCTGCCGGGTGACGACCGGCTCACCGTCGACGGACAGCGTGCCGGCCAGGTCGCAGCGGCCGGTCCTCACCTCGACCAGGCGGCCCCGGCGGACGACCGCGGCGAGCGCGGCGACGACGAAGACCAGGTGCAGCTCCAGCCGCACCCGGGCGACCAGGGTGCCGCCGACGCGCACGTCGACGTACGGCCGGTGGGTCGAGGTGATGCGGTGCGTGGCGAGGGCCACGGCTCGTTCGGTCGCCGCGTCGGTGGTCGTCGTGCGGGCGGCCGCGGCCAGCGCGGCGTGCTTGCGCCAGGCCGCCACGGCGATGTCGCCGAGGTCGACGTCGAGCAGGCCGGCCGCGATCACCTTCAGCTCAGCGTCGACCGCCGGACGTCCGGTCCGCACCAGCTCGTCGACCGAGGTGTCCGCATCGAGCAGGAACGATCCGACGGTACTCACGGATCGGCCAGCTCCTCGATCCGGATCTCCGGGGGCGGGGTGTGGACCTCGGTCCGGACCTCGAACCCCGGCTGGGTCCGGCCGCGCAAGGTCCGCGCCGTACGCAGCGCGACGAGTACCACCAGCAGCAGGAGCAGTCCGGTGAGTACTCCGAGACCGATTGCGGTCGCCGTCATGAGTCGCCATGGTTGCCGCGCCGACCCGCGAGGTCACGGTTACGTCGCCCTTCCGACCGTCTTTCCGGCCTATGCCTTCCGGCCGGAGTACCGGATTACCTGCCACCTCGCGGCACGACCAGACCGCACTCGTACGCGAGCACCACGGCCTGTGTACGGTCGCGCAGTCCCAGCTTGCCCAGTACCCGGCTGACGTGGGTCTTGACGGTCTCCTCGCCCACGACGAGCCGCTCGGCGATCTCGGTGTTGGACAGCCCGCCCGCGACCAGCTGGAGCACCTCGGTCTCCCGCGGGGTCAGCGCGTCCAGCGCGGCGAGCGTAGGTGCGGGCCTGGGCCGCAGCCGGGCGAACTCGCCGATCAACCGCCGGGTGACCGTCGGCGCCAGCAGCGCTTCGCCCGCGGCGACCACCCGGACCGCGTCGAAGAGCCGTTCCGCGGTCACGTCCTTGAGCAGGAAGCCGCTGGCGCCGGCGCTGAGGGCGTCGTAGACGTGCTCGTCGAGATCGAAGGTGGTCAACATGAGAATGCGCGGTCCCTCAACGTCGCGAAAGTCCGCGGTGATCAAGCGGGTCGCCTCGATGCCGTCCATCACCGGCATGCGCACGTCCATGAGTACGACGTCCGGCCGTTGCCGCCGGCAGATCGCGACCGCCTCGGCTCCGTCGGCCGCGCTGCCGACCACGGTGAAGTCCGGCTGCGTGTCGAGCAGCGCGCCGAACCCGGCCCGCACCACCTGCTGGTCGTCCGCGACCACGATCCGGATCATGGCCGCGCCCGCTTCGCTTGGCGCCGCCATGACGTGCCACTGGTTCGCTCGCAAGCTCGCTCACTCACTCGACCCTCCTGGCGATCGGCAGGACAGCTTCGACGAGGAACCCGCCGACCGGTGCCGGCCCGGTCCACAGTGTGCCGCCGGCCATCGACACCCGCTCCCGCATGCCCAGCACACCGTGCCCGGTACCGGTACCGTCCTGTGGTCCCGGGCCGTTGTCGCGGATCCGCAGCCGCAGGGCGTCCACGGTGTAGTCGAGCTCGACGTCCACCGCGGCACCGGGCGCGTGCCGCCGGGCATTGGTCAGCGCCTCCTGCACGATCCGGTACGCGGTCAGCTCCACCCCCGGATCGAGCGGCACCACGGCGCCGTGGACGATGAGCCGGGTGCTTGCCCCGGCGGAGTCCCGGGCGTCGTCGATCAGCTCGTTGAGCTGCTGGAGACTCGGTTGCGGCCGGCGGGTGGGCACCGTACCGGAGTCCTCCCGCAGCACGCCGAGCAGCCGCCGCATCTCGGTCAGCGCGGTCCTGGCGGTATCCCCGATCGCGGCCAACCGGTTGGCGCCCTCGACCGGCATGCCGGGGGTCGTCAGCCGAGCCGTCTCCGCCTGTACCGAAATCATCGAGATGTGGTGGGCGACCACGTCGTGCAGCTCCCGCGCGATGCGCGCCCGTTCGCCGCGCGCCGCGTGCTCGACGAGCGTGTCGGCGATGGCCCGTTCGGACGCGTCCCGTACGGCGATTTCGGCCCGGGTCCGCTGGATGCGGCCCAACGCCATCGCCCCGAAGACCAGAACCAGCAGGAGGACGGCGAACAGCCGCGGACCCCGCCCCCGGTCGAACGGGAACACGATCGCGTTCACCGCGAACGGCACGATGACGAGCGCGCTGAGCAACACCGAGCGGCGCGAGCCGAGCAGGTAGAGGATGGCGAGCAACGCCACGAGACCGGCCGCCGGTATCGGGCGGCGGGTGGCCAGCGTCGCGAACGCCGCGCCGGACGCCGTCAACGCGGCCAGCGCCGGATAGCCCATGGCGAACGCCAACGGCATCGTCACGGCGAGCGCGAGCAGCATCGAGACCGCCAGGTACGAGTCGTTGCGGTCGACGCCCCGCAGCAGCACCTCGACCATCGCGATGGCGCCGAGGAACGCCCCGGCGGCCAGCGGCCACTCGCGCGTACCCGCAAGTCGCCGGACCACCGTGGCCGCCCGCTTCTCGACCCCCACGCCGACATTCTCGCGGCGCCGGCGGCGGCTGTCGTCCCCCAGGTCAGGAGGCCCGCCCTCACCCGCGGGCGGGACGGCGACCGGCCGCGTCACCCTGCCCGGGGGTGCTCGAGACGGCGCCGCGGCGGGACGACCACCACCCGGTCGACTTCGTAGCCTGCCTGGCATGGAAGCCACGATCGAGGTCAATGGGCTGCGGAAGCGGTACGGGCGCACCGTCGCCGTGGACGGCCTGTCGTTCACTGTCCAGCCCGGACAGGTCACCGGGTTCGTCGGGCCCAACGGCGCCGGCAAGTCCACGACGATGCGGGTCATCCTCGGCCTGGACGCGCCGGACGAAGGCACCGCGCTCGTCGGCGGTCAGCCGTACCGGATGCTCCGGGTTCCCCTGTGCCACGTCGGCGCGCTGCTCGACGCCGGGGCGATCCACCCTGGCCGGCGCGCCCGCGACCACCTGCTCTGGATGGCGCACAGCAACGGCATCGCGACCGCCCGGATCAACGAGGTGATCGAGATGGTCGGGCTGACCTCGGCCGCCCGCCGCCGCGCCGGTGGCTACTCCCTGGGCATGCGCCAGCGCCTCGGCATCGCCGGTGCGCTGCTGGGCGACCCGCCGGTGCTGATGTTCGACGAGCCGGTGAACGGCCTCGACCCCGAGGGCATCCGATGGATCCGCGGCCTGCTCCGGTCGCTGGCCGCCGAGGGCCGGGCGGTCCTCGTGTCCAGCCACCTGATGAGCGAGCTGCAGGACACCGCCGATCACCTGGTCGTCATCGGCCGCGGTCGGCTGATCGCCGACACCACGGTGGCCGCGCTGGTCGCGGCCGCGTCGGGCGACCGGGTCGTGCTGCGTACCGCCCACCGCACCGAGGCGATGACCGCGCTGGCCAGCGCCGGCGCCACGGTCGCCGCGACCGATCGGGAGGCCGTCACGGTCACCGGGCTGCCCGCGGAGCGGATCGCCGCCGTGCTCGGCGAGCGCGGGCTCTCCTTCTCCGAGCTCGCCGCGCACCGGGCCACGCTCGAGGAGGCGTACATGGAACTGACCCGCGATGCGGTGGAGTTCAACTCGCCGACGGTAAGGGCGGAGGCCAACAATGAGTGACCGTTTCGGCCATCTCGTGCGGGCGGAGTGGACCAAGTTCCGGTCGGTACGCCGGTGGGTCCTCGGCCTGCTGATCGCCATCGGGCTGACCGTCGTGCTCTCGACGCTGTTCGCCAGCGTGGGCGGTACCGACGCCAACAGCGCACCGGCCGTCGCGGACCGGTTCCACTTCGTGCACCAGCCGATGACCGGGGATGGCAGCGTGGTCGCCCGGGTCTCCGGCCAGGAGCCGAGCCACGACTGGGCCAAGGCCGGCGTAATGATCAAGCAGAGTACGGCGAGCGGGTCGCCGTACGCCGCGATCCTGGTGACACCGCGCAACGGGGTGCGGTTCCAGGCCGATTTCCGCACCGATATCGGGGGGAGCGGGCGTACCGCGCCGCTGTGGCTCAAGCTCACCCGCTCCGGTACGACGATCACCGGGTACGAATCGGCGGACGGCACCACGTGGACCGAAGTCGGCTCCGTCAGCCTCAGCTTGCCGCAGACGGTCGAGGCCGGGATGTTCGTCGCGTCTCCCGAAATCGTGGAGATCCAGCGCCAGTTCGGCGGCACGTCGATCGGGGGACGGCCCACACTCGGCCGGGCCACGTTCGACAACGCGAGCGTCAGCGGCGGCGAGCCGGCGAAGTGGCAGCACGAGGACATCGGCGCGAGCATGTTCACGAGCGACGAGACGGGCGCCACGGAGTCCGGGGGCACGTTCACGGTGTCCGGCTCGGGCGAGATCATCCGGCTCCAGCAGGGCGACGACGACCTCATCTTCAACAGCTTCACCGGGGTGGTCTTCGGCTTGATGGCGGTCATCGTCGTGGCGGTGCTGTTCATCACCTCGGAGTTCAAGCGAGGGATGATCCGTACGACGTTCGCCGCCAGCCCGCGCCGCGGCCGGGTGCTCGTCGCGAAGGCGCTGGTGATCGGTCTGGTCACGTTCGTCGCCGGGCTGGCCGCCACCGCGGGCGCGTTCCTGCTCAGCCAGCCACAGTTCCGGGCGAACGGGTACCGGCCACCGGCGTACCCGTACGTCCACCTCTTCGACGGCGTGGTCATGCGGGCGGTGGTCGGCGGCGCGCTGTTCCTCGCGCTGCTCGCGGTGCTCAGCCTCGGCATCGGCGCGATCCTGCGGCGCAGCGCCGGTGCGATCGCCCTGCTCATCGCGATCTTCATCGTGCCGCAGATCCTATTTGGCGGCCTGCCGTTGAACGTGGCGCTCTGGGTCGGCCGGGTCACGCCGGTCGCCGGACTGGCCATCATGCAGACCACCAAACGGTGGGATACCGCGATCGACCCGTGGCCGGGGCTCGGCGTGCTCGCAGGCTACGCCGCGCTGGCCATGGGCGTCGCGATCTGGCAGGTCCGCCGGCGGGACGCATGAGGTCCACTGTGTACACCGAGTGGACGAAGCTGCGTACGGTGCCCAGCTCGGCCTGGCTGTTGATCGGCACGGTGGTGTCCACTGTGGCCCTCGGGTCGCTGATCACCGCCTCGGTCAACACGGACTTCTGCCCGTCGCCGGTCGAATGCTTCGAGGACACCCCGAAGCTGAGCCTCACGGGTGTCTACCTTGGACAGTTGACGGTGGTCGTGCTCGCCGTGCTCGCCATGACGAACGAGTACGGCACGCGGATGATCCAAACGACGCTGTCGCTCGCGCCGAGACGGTACCGGGTGCTGTCCGCCAAGGCGATCGTCGTCACCGCGGTCGTCCTGGTCGCCGCCACGGTGGGCGTACTCGGCTCGCTGCTGGTCGGGCGGCTCATCCTGCCCCGCAACGGCTTCACGCCGCTGCACGGGTACCCGCCGCTGTCCCTGGGTGACGGACCCACCCTGCGCGCGGCCGCCGGTACCGTCCTCTACTTCGGCCTTATCGCTCTGCTCAGCCTCGGCGTCGGGGCGATCGTCCGGGACACCGCGGGCGCGATCACCACGGTCGTCTCGCTGCTCTACGTGTTACCGATCGTCGCGCAGTTCGTACCCGACCCGGACGTGCGCAAGTTCCTGCTCGAGTACGCGCCGATGAGCGCCGGGCTGACGATCCAGGTGACCGTCGGCGTGGACCTGCTACCGATGAGGCCCTGGGCGGGCATCGGCGTACTCGCCTGCTGGGCGTCGGCCGCGATGATCGCCGGCTTTGCCCTGTTCCGGTACCGCGACGCGTAACCGAGTCCCCCCTTTCCGGAGGCGGATCATGCGAGTCATTCGTGGTGTACTCATCGCTGCCCTGTGCGCGGTTCTCGTCGGCACGGCCGCGGTGTTCGTAGTGATGCTCGTTCGAGGCAACGCGGCCAGATCGAGCGGTGGCACACCGACGGTGACCGCCGCCCCCGAGGTCGAGCCCGCGTCGTTGACGACGGTGGCGACCGGGCTGCGGGTGCCGTGGGACGTGGCGTTCCTGCCCGACGGCACGGCGCTGGTGACCGAACGGGTACGCGGCTCTGCGCTGGTGAACGAGCCCAACGCCGCGCACGTGCTGTCGGTGGCCAAGGACGGCACGGTGACCGTGGTGCAACGGCTGACCGAGGTCGTACCGCGCGGCGAAGCCGGCCTGCTCGGCATCGCGGTCTCCCCCACCTACGCCACCGACCGCTGGGTGTACGCGTACTACACGACCGCGAACGACAACCGCATCGTGCGGTTCCACCTCGGTGGGCCGGTCGAGCCGATCCTGGTCGGCATCCCAGCCGGCGAGTTCCACGCCGGTGGCCGGATCGCGTTCGGCCCGGACGGGATGCTCTACGCCGGTACCGGCGAAACGTACTTCACCCCGGACATCGCGCAGGACCCGAATTCCCTCGGCGGGAAGATCCTGCGCATCACGCCCGAGGGCAAGCCGGCACCGGGCAACCCGTACGGCGACTCTCCAGTGTGGAGCATCGGGCACCGCAACGTGCAGGGCCTCGCCTGGGACTCGCGGGGACGGTTGTTCGCCAGCGAGCTGGGTGCGGATCACTTCGACGAGCTGAACCTCATCGAGCCGGGTCGCAACTACGGCTGGCCGGTCGTCGAAGGGGTCGGCGACGATCCGCGGTTCGTCGACCCGGTCGCCACGTGGTCCACCGCGGACGCCTCACCGAGCGGAATCGCGATCGTCGGCGACCGGGTGTACGTGGCCTGCCTGCGCGGCCAACGGTTGTACCGCCTGCGGCTCGACGGCACCGCGGCCCAGACGCTGCTCGTCGGCGACTACGGCCGGCTGCGGCACGTCGCCCCGGCACCCGACGGTACACTGTGGATACTCACGTCCAACCGCGACGGTCGCGGTGCCCCCACCGCCGACGACGACCGGATCCTGCGGCTCACGCCGTAGGGATCTGCTTGGGGATGCGGCTGTTGCGGTACTCCGCGACCACCAGGTCGGTCAGCTCGTCGAGGGACGTCTCGGCCGTGGGCCGGTCGAACGTGATGGCGCCGTGCTGCAACAGGTTGACGCGGTCGCACACGTCGAGCACCTGCGCGTAGTTGTGCGCGATGATGACGATCGACACGTCGCCTCGCGCCTTGAGGTCGCGGATGAGGTCGAGGATCAGCGCGCCCTCTTTCGCGCCCATGGCGGCCAGTGGTTCGTCGAGCAGCAGGATCTTCGGCGCGGAGTAGATGGACCGCGCGACCGCGATCGCCTGCCGCTGGCCGCCGGAGAGCCGAGCCACCTTCACCCGCACGTCCGGGACGTTGACGCCCATGTCGTCGAGGTGCTGCTTGGCCATTCTGCGCATCGCCCGGTTGCGCAGCACGGGCCAGCGGATCAGCTCCCGGTTGAGGAACATGTTGTGGTACACCGACAGCTCGTCGACGAGCGCCAGGTCCTGGTACACGGTGTCGATGCCGAGTGACCTCGCGTGGCTGACCGACCGGAACGACGCCTCCTCGCCCTCCAACAGGATCCGCCCCGAGTCGGGTCGGTGGAAGCCACACAGGATCTTGATGAGCGTGGACTTTCCGGCGCCGTTGTCGCCGATGAGTCCCAACACCTCGCCGCGATCGAGGTGCATGGTGACGTCGCGCAGCGCCACGATCGCGTCGAAGCTCTTGGCGAGGTGCTCGACCCGCAACACCTCCGTCACGTTCGTCCTCCGGTCCGCAGCCGGGCCAGGTACACGTTGAGCACCATGGCGGCCAGGATAGCGATGCCGAGGATCAGATCGAACCGGTCGGCGTTGATCCCGATGAGGTTGAAGCCGTCCTTGAGCACGCCGAGCACGATCGCGCCGAACAGCGCGCCGACGATCGTGCCGGACCCGCCGGCCAGCGCCGTACCGCCGATGACCGCCGCGGCCACCGCGGCGAACATGATGTTCGCGCCACCGGCGAGCGGTTCGATCGAGTTGACGTAGAAGGATTCCAGGATCCCGGTGAGCGCGCCCAGCGAGCTGACGATCATGAAGTTGCCGATCTTCACCCGGTTGACGCGTACCCCGGCTTCGCTCGCGCCGTGCTGGTTGCCGCCGACCGCGACCGTGTGTAGACCCCAGCGGGTACCGCTGAGCAAGATCTGGAACACCGCGACGATGATCAGCGCCCAGGTGATCTCGGCCCACGGCGCCGCCCCGAGCCAGCTCGCCACCGACCGCGCCTTCTCCGGGATCGGGGTCGGGTACGCGTGGGAGGTCATCAGCGTGATGCCGCTGATGAGGAACAGCATGCCGAGCGTGGTGACGAACGACGGCACCCGCAGCACGACCGTGATGAGGCCGTTGACCAGGCCGATGCAGGCGCCGACCGCGATCGCGATGGCGATGGCCGGCAGCACCGGTACGCCGTAGTAGTCGATCGCGAAGTGCATGAGGTAGGGGGCGAGCGCGTACACGTGCCCGACCGACAGGTCGATCTCGCCGCTGACGAGCAGCAGTACCTGGCCAGCCGCGATGATGGCCACCGGCGCGACGTAGTGCGAAATCGTGATCAGGTTGCCCTCGGTCAGGAACACCGGGGTGCTGGCCTGGAAGTAGATCACCAGACCGATCGTGACGAGGATGATGCTCGCTTCGCGGATGCGCAGGAACCAGTCGGCTCCCCGCCGTACGAAACGGCGGGGAAGCGCGACAGGCGGGGAGGTTGTGATCACTTGTGCGGGATCCCACCGGACCGCGGGACGATCTTCTGAGCCGTGTCCGAGCCCTCGAAGCGGGTCTTGACGTTCGCGAACTGGTCCACATTGGACTTCGTGACGAACGACAGCGAGGTGTTCGTGTCGCACGGCGACACCAGGCCGCCGGACAGCTTGTAGAGGTACAGCATGAAGACCGGCAGGAAGCCCTGCAGGTACGGCTGCTGGTCGATCGTGTAGTCCAGCGAGCCGCCCTTGACGCTCTCCAGGGTGCCCGGCTGCAGGTCGAAGCCGCCGGCCAGGACGCCCTTGTCCTTGAGCTTCAGCTTCGCCACGGTCTTGCCGAGCGCGTCGGTGGATCCGCCGTCGACCGCCAGTAGCGCCTTGGCGTTGGGGTGACCCTGCAGGTACGCCTCGATCGCGTTCAGCTCGGCCGGCAGGTCGGTACCGGTGGCGATCTGCTCGAAGTTGTGCGCGACCCCCGACTCCTTCAAGACGTCGCGCGCGCCGTCGCTGCGCGGCTGAATGTTCAGCGAGCCCGGCGTGGCGATGAAGCACACCACGTCGCCGCCGGTGAAACCGATCGACAGCAGCTGCTGGGCCAGTGAGCGGCCGGAGTTGTACAGCGGCTGTCCAATGTAGGCGAGCCGGTTGGTGCCCGGGTTGGTGGGCTCGCCGTCGGCGTTGTAGCTGACCACCGGGATGCCGGCGTCCAGGGCGGCGTTCACCGGCCCGGTGAATGCCCTCGCGTCGGTGACGGCCAGCGCGATGCCGTCCGCCTTGGCCGAGACGGCCGCGTTGGTGGCACCGACCATCTCGCCGACGACGGCGTCCTTGGAGCCGGTCCACTGGTAGTCGCAGTTGAGCAGCGCGCACGCGTCGGCGATGCCGTACTGAGTGGGAGTGAAGAACGGGTGCGCGGTCACGTGACAGACGAAGACGAACCGCCATTTCGGGGTCACCGGGAAGTTGCCGGCCCCGGCAGTTCCCGCCTGTTGTTCGTTGCCACACGCGGTCAGTAGCGCGGTCGCGGCGAGCCCGGCGCTCGCCAGCCCGGCACCGGACAGCAGGCGCCGTCTGGCTACCGGATTGAGGGCGAGGGTGTCGACCGCCTCCTCGACCCGTGCATCGATATGTCTACGCATGATCGAACCTCCCCGACGAAGGGGCAAGGCGTTCGGTATATCGAACGGCGTTCGGGTAATGCGCCCACGCTAGGGGGGTGCCGGAAGCGGTGTCAATAGGCCAAAGGTCCCCGCGCGGAAGGCCTAGCGCGGACGGGCCGCTCCACTCAGGACGCTGCGGCCCGCCGGTGTCCCAACCGACCGGACAGGGTGGCCGCGCCCTCGCGGACGAGTTGGCTCCACTCGATACGACGCTGCTCGGTCCACCGCATCGTGGGTACCGAGATGCTCATGGCCGCCACCATCTCGCCCGAGTGGTCGTAGACCGGGGCCGCCACGCACCGGACGGCGTCGTTGGACTCGCAGTCGTCGTACGCGAGCCCTTCGCTGCGGATCGTGGCCAGGTGGGTGCGCAACCGCGACGGCGACGAGATGCTGTTCGGCGTCATCGCCGGCAGGGCCTGGCCGCGCGGGTACCGGGCGTCGAGCGCCTCCGGCCGCAGGCCGGACAGCAGCATCTTGCCGACGGCCGTGCAGTGTGCCGGCAGCCGGCGGCCGACGGCCGAGACCATCCGCACCGGATGGGTACTGTCCACCTTGGCGATGTACACCACGTCGGCGCCGTCGAGGATCGCGATGTGGACCGTCTCGTCGCAGCCGGCGGCCACCTCGTGGGCGACGTCCTGGGCCTCGCGCGCCAGGTCGAGGTGGTCGGCGAACGAGGCGCCGAGCTGGAAGACCCGCATGCCGAGGCGGTACCGGATCGGTTGTCCACCAACTGGGACGAGGTACGCCCGCTCGACGAGGGTTCCCACGAGCTCGTGCACCGTCGTCCGCGGCAGGCTGAGCCGCTCGGTGATCTGTGGCGCGGACAGGGTGGGGCGATCCAGGAAGAGCTCCATGATGTCCAGCGCCCGGCTCAGGGCGGGAACCGTCCGTCCCATAGAATCCTCCTGACTTCCCGGCGAAGCACTGTACGCGTTGACGCACGCACGGGCCACGAGTAGGGTCCACCACACGCCCGGGATGTCGACATAAGTTCGGGATGCCGGACGTGCGGGAGTATGATGACGGAGCTGGCGCGCGCGACGACCAGTGCCCTGCTGGGCGGGCTGGGCCTGCCCGAGGGCGATCCGCACGCGCTACCCGCATCGCCGGCGCGCTTCCCGGACGGGGCGCAGTACCGCGTCGAGATCCCGAGCGTCGAAGGCCCGCGCTGCCTCGACGCTGTGCTGTCCGAGGCCGACCGGCTGGACGTACCGGTCACCCGGGTGTCCCAAGGATCGGGCATCGGCCTGCTGACCGATGCCGAGATCGGTGAGATGGTCCAGCTCGCCGTCGACGCCGGGATCGAGCTGTCACTGTTCGCCCGCCCGTGCGCGGGATGGGACAACTCGGCGATGAGCCGTACCGTCGCCGGAGCCGTCCTGGCCCCGGCCGCGCGCGGCACCGACCAGCTGGCCGCGGTGATCGACGAGATCCGGCGCGCCGCGGATCTCGGGGTGCGCAGCGTCCTGGTGGCGGACATCGGCGTGCTGTCCGTCTTCGGCCAGTTGCGGGCCGCGGGCGAGCTGCCCCCCGACATGCAAGCGAAGGTATCGGTGATGCTGCCGGTCGCCAATCCGGCAACCGCCCAGGTTCTCGTCCGCCTCGGGGCCGACACCCTGAACCTTCCGACCGACCTCACGCTCGCACAGATCGCCGGCGTCCGCGCCGCCGTCGCGCTACCTCTGGATGTGTACGTGGAAGCGCCGGACACCCTCGGCGGCTTCGTGCGGCACTACGAGTTGCCGCGGCTCGTGGAGGTCGCCGCGCCGGTCTACATCAAGTTCGGGCTGCGCAACGCGCCCGACCTGTACCCGTCCGGCAGCCACCTCGAGGAGACCGCGGTGGCGCTCGGCCGCGAGCGGGTGCGGCGCGCGCGGCTGGCTCTCGATCTGTTGCACCGGGCCGGATCCGACGCGGTGTACTCGAAGCCGCGCGCCCCCGGCCTCGCCCTTCCCGTCGTTTCGACATAGACGTCTCAACAGCGCCAGGCCCGTGCCGCGGTCGCCATGTCGTCCACGGTGGACGGTGCCTACCCGTACCGCGATAGCTTCCGGCGGCGTCTACTTCCTGCTGACCTCGGACGCGGACGGTGCGCTCAGTCCAGATGCTCGCGTGCTACCCGCTTGGGTACGACCATTCGCCAGGCGTCGAGGACGAGCTCGCGCATCTCGGCCTCGTCGAGGGCGGCCAGCCAGGTCTCCACCCAGTTGAAGCGCATATCGGACGGTCGCGGCAGGAAGAACTTGTCCGGCTCGGCCGCGACGAGCGCTTCCCGTTCCTCCTTGGGGAAGCCGAAGCCCATGGTGGTCTCGTCGGCGGAGATCGCGACGTACACGATCGCGCCGACGCGGAACTTGACCCTGTCCCGGATCAGCTTCTCCTCGGTCCGGGGCAGGGACAGCGCCAACCGGCGGATCTGCTCGACGGTGACCATCGCCCCCAGGCTAGTCCCAGGCTAGTCCGGGGCTAATCGTCGTCGTCGACGTGGTGACGGCGGCGGTACTTGCGCCACTCCTCCCGAGACTCGAGGAACCAGAAGATGAGGCCGGTGATGCCGATGACGTACGCGCCGGAGAGCACGGCGGTCATCGGTTCCATCCGCTCGATCCGCAGACCGAACAGCTCGTTGAGGGACGGGATGACCCATGCGCCGAACCAGAAGATCGCCCACAGGCCGGCCTCCACGACGATCGCGAAGATCCAGGCCCGTAGCCGGCCCCGGACGTGTGCGATCCAGTTGAGGAAGAAGGCGACGACCGCGAAGCCCACGATCGCGCCGGTCTGCCCCGGATGGGCCGGGATCCATTCGGTGAACCAGTGCTGGATCTTCTCGGCCCCCACCTGGATCGCATGCCAGACCTGTACACGGTAGAAGATGACGGCTACCAGAGCCCCGACCAGGGCGAGGCCGCCCAGGACAGGCGCCAAGAGCCCGCGGGAGCGGCGTGCGGGAACGCGCTGATCGACCATCGGGTGCCTCCTCGAGGCGTGTTCTATGCTTCACCTCCGAGGCTGACAGCGCTGGCGTCATCCCGCTAGCTGAGTGCCCACTTTGGACAGATATTTGCCGGTTCGCTGGCGAACCGCTGTGCCGCGGACCCAGATCAACGGGTTGAGATCCGCAGGTGGCATCGTCGCGGGCACCGTCGACGGGTACCGGCGCGGCCGGGGCGCCGCCTCGACCGCTGCGGCCAACGCGGCGTCGAGGCCGTGCGTGTGCCACCGCACCGTCCCTTCCGGCGGCCCGCTCAGCGGCAGCCGCCGGCAGGCGACCGAGCAGTCGGGCGCCGTGCCAGTCGGAGAGCACATGCCAGGTGCAGTGGAAGTAGTTCGTGCTGAACCGGCAGTCCATGCCGGGCCGCGGTACCACGACCGTATACCGGCGGCCGTCGAGGTGCATCACCCGACGGGCAGGACCTCGGTCGCGATCGCCTCGACGATCGACGGGTCGTCCGTCCACACTGGATCATCCGGGCGCGGGTGATGAAAGACGATGTCGGTGAAGCCCAGCGCTCGGTACCGGCCGACGAAATCGGTGAACGCCGCCACGCTCGCCAGTGGCCGCTCGGCGGTGTTGCCGACGAGGTAGAGGCGGTCGATCCCGGCCGGATCCCGCCCGATCGCGGCACAGTGCTCGGCGAGGATCGTCGCCTGCTCCCGTACCACGCGCTCGGTTCCGGCGGGCGACACGTCACGGTGGTTCGCATCCCCGTACGTGATCCAGGCATCGGCGTACCGGGCCACGACCTCGAGCGTCCGCCTGCCACCGGCCGCGACGGCCAGCGGCAGCCGCGGTTTCCGTACGCTGCCGGGAAGCATGCGGGCCTCGTGCACTGTGTACCGGGTGCCGCGGTACGAGACTTCCGGCTCGTTCAGGAGCAGGTCGAGTACTTCCACGAACTCCGCCAGCCGCGCGGCCAGCTCGGATGTCGGCACCGGATCGTCGCCGAGCACAGTGGCGTCGAACCCGGTACCGCGACCGGCGCCCACGCCCAGCGTGAACCGTCCACTGGAGACATGGTCGAGGGTCACGGCCTCCTTGGCCAACGTGACGGGGTGCCGGAAGGTGGGCGTGGCCACCATCGTGCCGAGCCCGATCGTGCGCGTCGCCGTGGCGAGGCCGGCCAGCCACGGCAGCGCCGCGTGCCACGGTCGGTCGCGGTACCGCCTCCAGGACAGGTGGTCGTACGTCCAGACGTGGTCGTACCCGAGCTCCTCCAGCCGCCGTACACGCTCGACGGTCTCCGGCCACGGGTCGGTGGGCAGCAGCAGCACTCCGACGCGCATCCGGTGATCGTACTCAGCAGCTATCGACATCCGTCCATCAGATCAGTAACCTGCCAGACACCGTGCTCGATCTGTCGATATGTGTTCGGTATCCCGAACACATCTCCGCTCGCCGTCCACTTTGGAGTCCGGGAGACGGGCGGACCTCCTTGCCCGGAAGGAAGAACGCCGCATGAGCCCGTACCCTCGCACCAGACCGCACCGTCTCGCGGCCGTCTGCGCCGCGGTCCTGCTCCTCGTCCTGTCCATCTCCGGCGGCGGCGCCGCGGCAGCGGTCGGTCCACCGCTGCCGGCTGATGACCCCGCCCGCGGGATGATCTACAGTGGACTGCAGCTCGCCCGCACCGGCCAGTGTGCGGGACTGTACCAGGTGACCGGCATCCCGTTCACGATGTGCACCCACGGTCCAGATGCCCCACCCGCCGGCCTCGACGTGCACACCTCGGTACAGCCGCTGCCGGCGCGCACGACCGGCACCGACGGCGTCATCGCACCGCAGGCGCTGCCGGTCTGCGAAGGCGACGGCACGACCGGCCGCCGGGTCGAGGTGCTGTACATCCACGGCAGCACCAGCCGGTACACCCAGTTCCTGGAGACGTTCCGCACGGTCGCCGAGGGCGTCGACACCATCTACAACGCCAGCGCCCAGGAGACCGGCGGCGAGCGGCACGTGCGCTTCGTCACCGAGACCGTCAACGGCGCCTGCCGACCGGTCGTGCGCAACGTGCAGATCGCCGACTCGGCGCTGAACGCCAACGACTGGGCGCCGCTGCTCAACGCGGTACGGGCCCAGGGCTGGACCCGCACCGATCGCAAGTACCTCGAGTTCGTCGACGCTCAGGTGTTCTGCGGCATCGGTGGCTTCGCGGGTGACACCCGCAAGACCGACGCCAACGCGTCCAACAACGGACCCGAGTACGCCCGCGCCGACAACGGCTGTTGGAACGCCGGCGTCGCGGCGCACGAGCTTGGCCACAACTTCGGCGCCGTGAACAACAACGCGCCGAACGCGTCCGGCTTCGCGCACTGCGTCGACGAGTGGGACGTGATGTGCTACAAGGACAACGCGAACACGGTGATCGTCACGCGCTGCACCGACCGCGCCCACGACCAGCGGCTCGACTGCAACCACGACGACTACTACCACACCAACCCACCGGCGGGCAGCTACCTGGCGAACTTCTACAACGTCGCGGACAACCTGTTCCTCATCCGCGGCAGCGCGCCGCCGCCTCCGCCGCCGACCACGTTCCGACTCGTGAACGCGGCATCCGGACGATGCCTCGACGACCCGAACAGCAACAACACCAACGGTACGCAGCTGATCATCTGGACCTGTAACGGCGGGCAGAACCAGCTCGTCACGCAGAACGGAAGCAGCCTGCGCATCCTCGGCAAGTGCCTCGACGCGTTCGGAAACGGCACGGCCAACGGTACGCGGATCGTGCTGTGGGACTGCATCGCCGGAGCGACGAACCAGCAGTGGACGCTTCGGACCGACGGCTCTATCGCCGGCGTCCAAAGTGGACGGTGTCTGAACCCGTCCGGCGGCGGTACCGCCAACAACACACCGATCGTGCTCTTCGACTGCAACGGATCAGCCGCTCAGCGCTGGACGCGCAGCTAACGCTCTCGCCCCGTCGATGGGCCGGCAACGAAAGCCGGAAGGTGGTCCAGGCAAGCCGGGCGCGAGCCTGGACCACCTCCCGGGGTCTCTGTGTTCGACATATCGAACATCGTGCATGGTGTCGACCAAGGATAGCGTTGACACCACCGGAGGGCGAGCCCTACCGTAGCGGTCAAAGATTGACGCATTTCGTTCGATATTCCGAACTCTCGCGCCCTCCGGGCAGGCGCCGGACTCCCCCGCGTACGACGAGAGGTGAGCGCGATGGTTTCACGGCGGACCCTGCTCGAGGCCAGCGGTGCGGCGGTGGTCGGCGCGGCCACGGCATCGGTGATCGCGACCCAACCGGCGGCGGCGGTACGACCCGACACGGGCGTATCGGCCTTCCCCTTCCCGCTGACGGCCGTGTCCCTGCTGCCAGGCCCGTTCCAGGCGAACATGGGCCGGACGCAGGCCTACCTGAACTTCCTCGACGCGGACCGGCTGCTGCACACGTTCCGCCTCAACGTCGGGCTCTCGTCGTCCGCTCAGGCGTGCGGCGGTTGGGAGACCCCGACGACCGAGCTGCGCGGCCACTCGACCGGGCACGTGCTGAGCGCGCTGGCGCAGTCGTACGCGAACACCGGCCAAGCCTCCTTCAAGTCCAAAGGGGACTACATCGTCTCGGTACTCGCCACGTGCCAGAGCCGGGCCGCCCAGTCGGGCTTCAACACCGGCTACCTGTCGGCGTACCCGGAGAGCTTCATCGACCGCGTCGAGGCGCGCCAGTCCGTGTGGGCGCCGTACTACACCCTCCACAAGATCATGGCGGGGCTGCTCGACATGCACCTGCTGACCGGCAACGCGCAGGCACTCGATGTGCTGACGCGGCAGGCGGCCTGGGTCAAGTTCCGGATGGACCGGCTGTCCACCACCCAGCAACAGAACATGCTGGACACCGAGTTCGGCGGGATGAACGAGGTCCTCACGAACCTCTACCAGGTTTCGGAGAACGCGGACCACCTGACGAACGCGCGCCGCTTCGACCATGCCGAGCTGTTCGACCCGTGGGCCAACAACGTCGACAACCTGAACGGCTACCACGCCAACACGCAGATCCCCAAGGCGATGGGCGCGATCCGCGAGTACCACCAGACCGGCATCACCCGGTACCTCGACATCGCCAGCAACTTCTGGAACTTCGTGACGACCGCGCATTCCTACGTCACCGGCGACAACAGCAACGGCGAGTACTTCCACGCGCCCAACGCGATCGCCAGCCAGCTGTCGGACAATACGACGGAGAGCTGCAACGCTTACAACATGCTCAAGCTCACCCGGCAGCTCTTCTTCACGCGGCCGGACCAGGCGCGGTACATGGACTTCTACGAGAAGGCGCTCTACAACCACGTGCTCGGTGCGCAGAACCCGAGCTCGTCACACGGCTTCCACTGCTACTACGTGCCGCTGCGGCCGGGGGGCATCAAGACCTACAGCAACGACTACAACAACTTCACGTGCTGTCACGGTACCGGCATGGAGAGCCACACCAAGTTCGCCGACAGCATCTACTTCCAGAATGGACAGACGCTCTACGTCAACCTGTTCATCCCTTCGGTGCTGACGTGGCCGGGGCGGGGCATCACGGTGCGGCAGGACACGACGTTCCCCGAGTCGAACACCACCCGGCTCACGTTCACCGGATCGGGTCCGATCACGCTGAAGGTACGCGTGCCGTACTGGACCTCCGGTGCGCAGCTGAGGCTCAACGGTGTGCTCCAGTCGATCACGATGACCCCCGGCACGTACGCCACGCTGGCGCGTACCTTCGCCTCGGGCGACGTCATCGACGTGACGCTGCCGATGGCGCTCTACCGCGAGGCGGCCAACGACAACGCCGCGGTCCAGGGCGTCAAGTTCGGGCCGGTCCTGCTGGCCGGCGCGTACGGCACGAACAACCTCAGCTCGATGCCGACCCTCGACCCGGCGTCGCTCACGCCGAGCACGACACCGCTGCAGTTCACCGGCAACGCGAGCACCGGCGCGGTGACGCTGTTCCCGTTCTACAAGATGCACGGCCAGCGGTACACCGTCTACTGGAACATCAGCCCCGGACAGCTGCCGCCGTTCGTCCTGCACTACCCGTTCGACGAGAGCACCGGCACGGTCGCGGGCGACGCGACCGGTGGCGGCCGCAACGGCACACTCGCCGGAGGCGCGTCGTGGACGACCGGGCGGAGCGGTGGCGCGGTGAACCTGTCGGGTACGAGCCAGTACGTGTCGCTGCCCGCCGGTGTCCTCGCCGGGGCGACGGCGTTCTCCGTCGCCACCTGGGTGCGCCTCGACGCGATCACGAACTGGGCCCGGTTGTGGGACTTCGGCACCGGTACGACCGCCAACATGTTCTTCGTGCCGCGGTCGTCGTCCGGCACCGCGCGGTTCGCGATCACCTCATCGGGCGCCGGCGGCGAGCAACGCATCAACGCCCCGTCCGCGCTGCCGACCGGAGTGTGGACGCACGTCGCGGTCACCCAGTCCGGCAACACCGGCATCCTGTACATCAACGGCGTCGAGGTCGCCCGCAACGCGTCGCTGACGCTGCGGCCGTCGAACCTCGGCTCGACGACGCAGAACTGGATCGGCCGCTCGCAGTACGGCGGCGACCCGTTCCTGGATGGCGCCGTCGACGGCTTCCGGGTGTACAGCCGCGCCCTCTCGGCTTCGGAGGTGGCGTCGCTGAACTCGTCCGGCCTCTGACGTCGGTTGGTGGGGTTAGCCCCACCGCCGACCGGGTGGTCTCCCGGATCGACGCGGCATCCAGGGCCGCGAATAGTTCGGGACATGCCTAGAGGACCAGTGACGGTAAGGATCGCGCGGTGGAGCGCGACGCACCCGTGGCGTGCGATAGCACTGTGGACGGTGTTCGTCGCGCTCTGCCTCGTGGCGGGATCGGCGGCGGGCATCCGGGAGTACGACGGGGACCAGCAGTTCGGCGAGTCCGGCCGGGCCGAGCGGATCGTGACCTCGGGTGCCTTCGACAACCCGGTGACGGAGGACATCCTCGTCACGGCGCGCTCCGGCGCGCTCGACCGGGCCGCCGCGGAGGCCGCGGCGGCGACGGTGACGACGCGCATGACCGCACGGCCGGAGGTCGAATCGGTCGCGCCGGCGGTACCGTCGCCGCGCGGTGATGCGCTGCTCGTCCGGCTCACGTTGCGCGGCGAACCATCCGAAGAACAGGTACGGGCACTGTTGGACACCACGGCCGCGGCCCAACGGGAACACCCCGAACTACGGGTGGAGCAGATCGGCGACGCCTCCGGCGAGCTGGCACTCGACGAGGCCTTGGGCAAGGACTTCGAGCGAGCCGAACTGTTCAGCCTGCCGGTCACGCTGCTGATCCTGCTCGTCGTGTTCGGCGCACTGATCGCTGCCGGCGTACCCCTCCTGCTGGCCATGTCGGCGGTCGGCGCCGCACTCGGTCTGTCCACTGTGGCCTCGCATCTCGTGCCGGCAACCGACTCGGTCAACAGCATGATCCTGCTGATCGGGCTCGCGGTCGGGGTGGACTACTCCCTGTTCTACCTGCGGCGCGAACGGGAGGAGCGGGCGCGGGGGGCCGGACACATCGACGCCGTCGAGATCGCGGCCGCGACCTCGGGGCGCGCGGTGGTCGTCTCGGGAGTCGCGGTCATCATCTCGATGGCCGGGCTCTACTTCGCCGGTGACGCGGTATTCGCGTCTCTGGCCACGGGAGCGATCCTCGTGGTCGCGGTCGCGGTGGTCGGCTCGGTGACCGTACTGCCGGCGATCCTGGCCAAGCTGGGCCGGTGGGTCGACCGCCCGCGGATCCCGGTGCTGTGGCGGCTGACCGCGCGCACCGGTCCTTCCCGACTGTGGCCGGCTTTGCTCCGACCGGCGTTGCGCTATCCGGCCGCCACGCTCGCTGTGTCGGTCGGGGTGCTCGTTGCGATCGCCGTCCCCGCGATCGACATGCAGCTGCGGTCGCCTGGCATCGGCGACCTGCCCCGCAGCATGCCGATCATGCAGACGTACGACCGCATGACCGCGGCGTTCCCGACCACCGGAACCACCCATCGCGTCGCGGTGCGGGCACCGGCCGAGCAGGCCGCGTCGGTCCGCGCGGCGCTGGACTCCCTGCTGGCCAGGACCGCCAGCGACCCGCTCTTCGCCCGCGATGCCCTCGTCGAGCCCCGGGCATCGACCGACGGCCGAGTGACCTATGTGGACATCGCCACACCGTTCGACAGCGACAGTCCACAGGCGACGGAGTCGCTGGCGAGACTGCGCGAACTGATACCCGAAACGGTCGGTACCGTGCCCGGCGCGGAGTACGCCGTCGGTGGCTTCGTGGCGTTGAACGAGGACTATGCCGGGCACATGGCGCGGAAGCTGCCGCTGGTCATCGGCGTCGTTCTGCTGCTGACGTTCCTGGTGATGACGTGGACGTTCCGCTCGGTCGTAGTCGCGCTGACCGCGATCAGCCTGAACCTGCTCTCCGCGGCCGCCGCCTACGGACTGCTGCAGCTCGTGTTCGGCGGTACCTGGGCCGAGGGCCTGCTGGACTTCCGCTCCAACGGTGCAATCGTCACCTGGCTTCCGCTGTTCCTGTTCGTCGTCCTCTTTGGACTGTCGATGGACTACCACGTGTTCGTGGTGAGCCGGATCCGCGAGGCGGTGCTGCGCGGCGTACCGACGCGGCAGGCCATCTCCGAGGGCATCAGCGGTTCGGCCGGCGTGGTCACCAGCGCGGCGGTCGTCATGGTGGCGGTGTTCAGCATCTTCGCAACCCTGAGCATCCTCGAGTTCAAACAGGTCGGCGTGGGACTGGCGGCCGCGATCCTCATCGACGCGACGATCATCCGCGCGGTAGTCCTGCCGAGCTTGATGAGCCTGCTCGACCACCGCAACTGGTGGGCCCCCAGCTGGCTCGCCGCTGCGACCCCCGGCCCCTCCTCCGTCACCCCCTCCCCCGTCGCCCCCTCCCCCGTTGATCATGAACTTACTTACGCCCTCGACGGCGTGTCGCACCACCAACTTCATGATCAACAGGGGGAGGCGTCACAGAAGACCGCGCACACCCGTCCATAGGAGCATGACGGGACGGCGTATCGCACTAGGGAGCGCTTGGGTCGGAGTGGTGCTCTTCCTGGGGGCGGGGGCGTGGGCGCTGCTGGCGCCGCGGAACTTCTTCGATGTCGTGGCTACCTATCCGCCGTACAACGAGCATCTGTTCCACGACGTGGGTGCGTTCCAGCTCGGGCTTGCCGCCGCGTTGCTGGCGGCGATCTTCGGCCGGCGTGGTCTCGCGGTCGGGCTGTGGGCGGGCGCGGTGGCCGCGTCCGCCCACGCGGTCTCGCACTGGGCCGACACGGAACTCGGTGGCCGCTCGACCGATCCGGTCGCGCTCACCGTCGTCGCCGCGGTACTGGTAGTCGGCTTGGTGGTGGCGGAGCGGCGACCGTAGGCTCCGGGTTCGTGACGACCACGTACGAGTGGCGTGGCGACTTCGACAGCGGGGAGGTCGAGGCGCTGCACGCCGAGGGCTTCGACCGCCCACCCATGGACTACGACTGGTGGGGACAGGTCCGGCGACACAGTCTCGGCTGGGTGTGCGCGCGGGAGCGCGGCGGCCTCGTCGGTTTCGTCAACGTCGCGTGGGACGGCGGCAGCCACGCCTTCGTTCTGGACACGCTCGTCGCCGCGAGCCACCGGCGGCGGCGTATCGGCACCGGGCTGGTCGAGGTGGCTGTCCGGAACGCTCGCGCGGCAGAGTGCGAGTGGTTGCACGTCGACTTCGAGGACCACCTCGAGGCGTTCTACTTCGAGGCGTGTGGCTTCACTCCGACCACCGCCGGACTGATCGCGTTGACGTAGGAAACGATCTCGTAACACGCCCTTGACGTGCCGCCATGTGAACGTTAACACTGTCCGGCATGACCGACGGCGTGCGGCGCAGCCAGCAGCGGCACATCCCGCGGTCACCGGGGATGATGGACGTGGCCAAGCTCGCCGGTGTTTCCCACCAGACGGTGTCGCGCGTCATCAACGACCACGCCAACGTGCGTCCGCAGACCCGGGAACGCGTCATGGAGGCAATGCGGGAGCTGGACTACCAACCCAACTCGGCGGCCCGCGCACTCGTCACCCGCCGGTCCCGGACGATCGGCATCATCACGTTCGACAGCACGCTGTTCGGCCCGGCTTCGATGGTGTACGGCATCGAGCAGGCCGCCCGGGCGGCGGGCTATTTCGTCAGCATCGCGAGCGTGCGATCGCTGAGCCGGCGATCGGTACTGGACGCGGTCAACCAGCTGCGCGGACAGTCGGTCGAGGGCATCGTCGCCCTCGTGCCGAAGGACTCGGGGGTGGCCGCGCTCGCCTCGGTGCCGCCGGGCATCGCGCTGGTCGGCGTCGGTGTGGGCGGTGCCGCGGACGTACCGATGGTCGGCGTCAACAACACCGCCGGCGCCTCATTGGCCACCCGACACCTGCTCGACCTCGGACACTCCACTGTGTACCACGTCTCCGGGCCGGCCGGTTGGCCCGAGGCACGGGAGCGGCGGGCCGGTTGGCGCGACACGATCGTGGCCGCCGGCGCCTCGTTACCCGACGTGCTGGCCGGCGACTGGAGCGCGCAGTCCGGCTACCAGAACGGCCAGCTACTCGCCCGCGACAAGCAGGTGACCGCCATCTTCTGCGGCAACGACCAGATGGCCCTCGGCGTGCTGCGGGCCATGTATGACGTGGGCCGACGGGTGCCGGACGACGTCAGCGTCGTCGGTTTCGACGACATCCCCGAGGCGCCCTACCTGATTCCGCCACTGACCACGGTCCGGCAGGACTTCACCGAGCTGGGCCGGCGCAGCATCGATCTGCTCCTGGGGATCGCCACCGGAGCCCGTCCCCACGGCCAGATCCAGCTCACCCCCCAACTGAAGGTTCGCACCAGCTCAGCGCGTTCGTCGTAACACACCCACCTGTCGAGACGAAGGTCGCCGATGAGTGATAACGCTAACATCGATGATCGTTATGTAGTCGGCGTGGACTACGGCACCCTGTCCGGGCGCGCGGTCGTGGTCCGGGTGTCCGACGGTGCGGAGCTCGGCACCGCCGAACACGCGTACCGGCACGGCGTCAT
>DASRII010000396.1:0-8801 GCA_035650075.1 Micromonosporaceae bacterium
CCGGGGGGCCGCACGACGCCGTTGGCGAAGTAGCCGCTGCTGGACGCCCCGGCCAGCGGCGCGTCGCCCGTCACCGACCGCACGCCGGTCAGCAGCGCCGGCAGGTCGTAGCTGACCGAGGCGAACACCAACACGATGGCCGGCTCCTCGCCGGCCAGTTCGCGCAGGGCGGTGGCCGCCGCCTGCCGGCCGGCTTCGGTGGCGGACTCGGCCTCGCTCATGCCGACGCCGGCCCGCACCCGGTCCTTCCGTGCCGGCTCCGCTGTGCCGTTCAGATGCGCGAACACGTCAGCTCACCCTCTCCCGCTCGGACGGCTACCCGGAGATCTCCACGTCACAGCTTGGCACTCGGCAATGACCCAGCGCCACTATAGGCCCGCTGCATCGATACATGTGTCCAGGCAAACGTGCACGCGCGTGCCGCTACCGCTCAGGTGGGTCGTTATCGGGCCGGGCCAACGTCGGCTATAGGCTCGGGCGATGCCGTCCGGTCGGATCCTTACCGTCCCCAATGGGATCAGTTTCGTACGGCTGCTCGGCGTGCCTCTGTTCCTGTATCTGTTACTCGTGGCACATGCGGACGCCGCGGCTGTGATCGTGCTCGCTATCGGTGGGACGACGGACTGGGTGGACGGTTGGGCGGCTCGCCGGCTCGGTCAGGTGAGCCGGCTGGGCGAGTTGCTGGATCCCCTCGCCGATCGGCTCTACATCCTGGCCACGCTGATCGCCTTCACCGTGCGCGACGTCGTCCCGTGGCAGTTCACCGCGGCCCTGCTGGCCCGCGAGGCGGTGCTGCTGGCGTGCCTGGCGGTGCTGCGGCGGTACGGGTACGGCCCACCGCCGGTGCACTACCTCGGCAAGACGGCCACGTTCATCCTGCTGTTCGCGTTTCCCGTACTGCTGCTCGCGGTGGCGGTACCGGACGGTTCGGCTGTGGCCGGCGTCGCCCACGCGTCCGGCTGGGCCCTGGCCTGGTGGGGCCTCGGCCTCTACTGGGCGGCCGGGGTGCTCTACCTGATCCAGGCCGCCGGCCTGATCCGCCGAGCGCGCGCCGGAGCCCCGGCATGACGGACACCAGGCTCCGGCCGGACTTCCTGACCGAGCTGTTCAGCGACGCGCTCGATCCTGCCTATGCCGCCGCGGCGGCGCGCCGGGATCGGCAGGGGGCGGCGGAGCGCCGGCTGAGCCTGGTGCTGCGAGTGGTCACCTTGGTAGCGGTGGGGTTCCTGCTCGCCGTGGCCTATCGCCAGGCCGTCGCGGCCGAGCCGGAGAGCGAACGCGCGCGGGCCGGGTTGGTGGACGAGGTACGCGACCGGCGCGCCGATACCGACCGGCTGCAGACCGAGGCCGACCGGCTGCGCGAGGAGGTGGCCCGGCAGCGCGACGCGGCCCTCGCCGGCTCGGAAGTGGCCCAGCTGCGCAACCTCGAGGCAGCCACCGGGCTCGGGAAGGTCTCCGGCGATGGCGCAGTGGTCCGGGTCGCCGACGCGCCCGGATCCGTCGACCCGGTCACCGGCAAGGCCAACGCCAACCTGGGCCAGGTGCACGACCGTGACCTGCAGAGCATCGTCAACGCGCTGTGGGAGTCCGGAGCCGAGGCGGTCGCGGTCAACGGGCAGCGGCTGACGGCTACCTCCACGATCCGGCTGGCCGGATCCGCGATCCTGGTGGACTTCCGGCCGGTGTCGAGCCCGTACGAGATCACCGCCATCGGCCCGGACAGCCTCGCCCGCGACTTCGAGAACTCGCCGACCGGCCGGCGGTTCAAGCGCTACATCGGCGCGTACGGCATGGGGTTCGAGGTAAAGCCGCGCTCGGATCTCACCCTGCCGGCGGCGGCCGACCCGCAACTGCGGTACGCCACCCCGCTGCATCCGACTCCGACCCCTTCGGCCACGGGAGGTCGTTGATGATCGCCGTACTCGCGCTCGTCGCCGGTATCGCACTCGGCATCTTCTTCGAGCCGACCGTGCCCGCGGCCCTGCAGCCGTACCTGCCGATCGCCGTGGTGGCGGCGCTCGACGCCGTGTTCGGCGGGATCAGGGCCCGGCTCGACGGCATCTTCGACGACAAGCAGTTCGTCATCTCGTTCATCTCCAACGTGCTCGTCGCCGCGCTCATCGTGTACCTCGGCGACCAGCTCGGCGTCGGCGGCCAGCTGTCCACGGGCGTCGTCGTCGTGCTGGGCGTACGCATCTTCGGCAACGTCGCGGCCATCCGCCGCCACCTCTTCCGGGCGTAGCGATGACCCGCAGAGATACCGGACTGGGCTGGCCCAGTGACCCCGTCGATCGAGGGCAAATCGGCGCGGAAGAGAGATCAACTCACGACGAAACGCCCTCGATCGACGAGAAGAGGCGGCAGAAGCGCTTCTCCGCGGCGGGGGCCACGATCGGGGTCCTGCTCGCGCTGTTGGGCTTCGCGCTCGTCGTACAGCTAAGGAGCAACACGTCCGATCCGGAGCTGGCCGCGGCCCGGCCGGAGGACCTGGTGCGGATCCTGTCCGACCTGGAAGCCCGCGAACAGCGGCTGCGCAACGAGATCTCCGCGCTCGAGGCGAGCCAGCGGGACCTGGCCTCGGGCGCCCGTGGGCGGCAGGCGGCGCTGGAGGAGGCCACCCGGCGCGCCGACGAGGTCGGCATCCTGGCCGGTACGCTGCCCGCGCAGGGATCGGGCCTGCTGGTGCGATTCGCGCCGGGGGGCAAGCCGGTCCAGGCGGAGGCGATCCTCGACGCGGTACAGGAGCTGCGCGGTGCGGGCGCCGAGGCGATGCAGATCGCCGGCGCGGACGGCAGGACGGTACGCATCGTTGCGTCGACGGCGTTCGTCGACGCCGACGGCGGCCTGCTGGTCGAGGGGCAGCGGCTGGCGGCGCCGTACACCATCACGGTCATCGGCGACCCGCAGACGATGCGGACGGCGTTGAACATTCCCGGCGGGGTGGTCGAGTCCGTGGAGACCGACGGCGGTAGCGTGATCGTCGAAGAGCCGGGCACGGTCGACGTCGACGCCCTGCACGTCCAGGGTCCGCTGCGGTACGCCAAGCCCACGACGTAGGAGGACAGCAGCGGTGGTCCCAGACGAGCTTCTGTATACAGAGGAACACGAGTGGGTGGCGACCACCGGCGGTAACGCCGTCCGGGTGGGTATCACCCATTTCGCCCAGGACGCGCTCGGCGACATCGTCTACGTGCAGCTTCCCGACGCGGGAACATCGGTTGTCGCGGGCGAGTCGCTCGGCGAGGTGGAGTCCACCAAGAGCGTGTCGGAGATCTACGCGCCGGTGTCCGGTACCGTGATCTCGCGCAACGATCAGCTGGCCGACCAGCCCGAGCTGATCAACACCGATCCGTACGGCGCTGGCTGGCTGGTGGAGATCGATCCGTCCGATCAGTCCTCGGTGGACAGTCTGCTCGACGCGGCCGCGTACCGTGAATTGACCGAGCAGGAGTCGTGAGTACATCCGCGAGTCCGGTTGACCCTTTGTTTCAGCGCTGGCTAGGCTCGCCGAGTCGACCGTGCCCGAAGGCCGGCCGTGGCTACCCGTGAGGTGATTAGATGACGCGTCCCGACGACGAGTTTCCCCCGCTCGACGTCACGTCGACGCTGAACCTCGGTGGCCTCGACGAGGCGCTGGAAGATCCGGACGCCGACGTGGTGCCGAGCCGGATGTCCGGTTCGCTGCCGCCGGGCATGGCGCTGCTCGTGGTGCGCCGCGGTCCCAACGCCGGCGCGCGGTTCCTCCTCGACCACGACATCACCACCAGCGGTCGGCATCCGGACAGCGACATCTTCCTCGACGACGTCACCGTCTCCCGCCGGCACGCGGAGTTCCACCGTGACGGCGGCACGTTCACGGTGCGCGACGTCGGCAGCCTCAACGGGACGTACGTCAACCGGGAGCGCGTCGAGGCGGCCACGCTCAGCAACGGCGACGAGGTACAGATCGGCAAGTTCCGGCTGGTGTTCATCGCCGGACCGCGCCCCGAGGACGACGTCGTAAGGTGACTCTTCCCGGGGCGGCGACGCGCTCTTCGATGGGCGGCCCCGTCGAGGCCCGCCGGGAGCGACCTCTCGTCAACGCCGAGGAACTGATGAGCATCGGTGAGGTGCTGGCGCTGCTGCGCCCGGACTTCCCGGATACGACCATCTCCAAGCTGCGCTTCCTCGAGGCCGAGGGCCTGGTCGAGCCGCGGCGGACCGCGTCGGGGTACCGCAAGTACAGCCGGGCCGACGTGGCGCGGCTGCGGTACATCCTGACCGCTCAGCGCGACCATTACCTGCCACTGCGGGTCATCCGAGAGCACCTCGCCGACGAACCGCAGCCGGCCCCGCAGGTCGACGGCCGGTTGACCAGGGCCGAGCTGATCGACCGCGCCGGCGCCTCCGAGGAGCTGCTACGCGACCTGGAGGAGCACGGGCTGGTCGCGGCGCGCGCCGGTGGCTGGTACGACGCCGACGCGCTGGCGGTCGCGACCGTAGCCGCCCAGCTGGCCGGCTACGGCCTGCAGGCGCGGCACCTGCGGGCGTACCGGGCCGCGGCCGATCGCGAGGTTGGTCTCTTCGCGCAGTTGGTGGCTCCGCTCGTGCGGTCCTCCGATCCGGCCGCGCAGGCGCGGGCCGCGGAGACCGTGCGTGACCTCGCCGGGCTCTCCGCCAAGCTGCACGCCGCGCTCGTGCGCGCCGGGCTGCGCGACACGCTGGGGGGATGACGGTAGAGATCGGCTACGCGCCGCGAGTGGCCACTTCACCCCGGGTGCCGTGTACCGTGCAAGGGAAGAAGGGCATGCGACACGGAGGTTTGGCGTGCGCGAGCTGAGCGTGGTCGGGGTACGGGTCGAGCTGCCCAGTAACCAGCCGATCGTGCTGCTCAAGGAGGTCGACGGCGACCGCTACCTGCCGATTTGGATCGGTGCGGTGGAGGCGACGGCGATCGCGTACGAGCAGCAAGGGGTCAAACCCGCCCGGCCGCTCACCCACGACCTGCTACGGGACATCCTGAGCGCGCTGAAGCAGCCGCTGCACGCCGTGGAGATCACCGAGCTGAAGGAGAACGTCTTCTACGCCGACCTGCTCATCGGCGACGGCGTACGGGTCTCCGCCCGTCCCAGCGACTCGATCGCCCTGGCGCTGCGCGTGGGTGCGCCGATCCGGTGTACCGACCAGGTGCTCACCGAGGCCGGCATCGTGATTCCGGACGAGCAGGAGGACGAGGTCGAGAAGTTCCGGGAGTTCCTGGAACAGGTCCGTCCCGAAGACTTCGCGGGCTGACGCAAGGCGTGTCCCCCTTTCGCGGCGTGTCGGAACGAACCCTCCCCGCGAACCCTCGACATGGGCTATAGGGTTGTCGCATGCGGGACGCGGATGCCGCCTCTGACGAGGCCATTGGTTATCGCGGCGTGACGGCTTGTCACGCGGCCGGCATCAGCTACCGGCAGCTCGACTACTGGGCCCGGACGTCGCTGGTCGTGCCGAGCATCCGGGACGCGTCCGGCTCTGGCACGCAACGTCTGTACTCGTTCCGCGACATCGTCGTGCTCAAGGTCGTCAAGCGGTTGCTCGACGCCGGCGTCTCGCTGCAGAACATCCGCAAGGCGATCGACGCGCTGCGCTCGCGCGGCGTCGACGACCTCGCCGGCATCACGCTCATCTCCGACGGCACAACGGTGTACGAGTGCCGCTCCCCGGAAGAGGTCGTCGACCTGCTGCAGGGCGGCCAAGGCGTGTTCGGCATAGCGATCGGCGGCGCCTTCAAGGAAATCCAAGGCTCGTTGTCGCACCTCCCCGCTGAACCCGCCGTGGACGAGGAGGAACCCGAGGTGGCCGAGGCCGAGGCCGACGTCACCGACGAACTCGCCGCCCGCCGCGCCCGCCGCCGCGCGGGCTGACCGCCCCACGGCCCGAGACCGCGCCGCGGACCGCCGTTGATCATGAACTTAGTTGCGGGTTCGACGGCGTGTCGAGTCACCAACTTCATGATCAACGCAGTGGTGGTCGGCGTGTTGGCGGCGTGTAGCGCGGGGGAGCCGACGGGCACGCCGGACCCAGCAGAGCCGTCCGCGGTCGCGGGGGTGGGGGCGGCACCGACGAGCCAGGCACCCACGAGTGCGGCGCCGCAACCATGCCCGCTGTTTCCGGCGGACAACGTGTGGCATGCCGATGTGTCGCGGTTGCCGGCGCATCGCAACTCGGCGGCGTACGTCGCCAGCATCGGCGCCGACAGCACGGTCCATCCGGACTTCGGCGCCGGCCTCTACGGCGGCGGGCCGATCGGCATCCCGGTCACGACCGTGCCCCCCGGTACGCCCAGCGTCAGAGTCACGTTCGAGTACGCGAGCGAGAGCGACCGCGGCCCGTACCCGATCCCAGCCAACGCCCGCGTCGAGAGCGGCGGCGACCGGCACGTGATCCTGCACGACCCAGCCCGGTGCAAGCTGTACGAGCTGTTCGCCGCCTCCCCGAATGCCGACGGCGGTTGGCGGGCCGGCTCAGGAGCCATCTACGACCTGCGTACCAACAAGCTGCGTCCCCGCGGCTGGACTTCGGCCGACGCGGCCGGCCTGCCGATCCTGGCCGGGCTCGTGCGCTACGAGGAGGTGGCGAGGGGCCGCATCGACCACGCGATCCGCGTCACCGCACCGCGCACGCGGGACGCGTACGTCTGGCCGGCCCGGCACGCCGCCTCCGACGACAGCGACCCCAACCTGCCGCCGATGGGCCTGCGCCTGCGCCTCAAGTCCACTGTGGACATCTCGCGAATGCCAACCCAGGCACGCGTGGTGGCACAGGCGATGCAGCGGTACGGCGTGATCCTGGCGGACAACGGCTCGCCGTGGTTCATCTCCGGTGCCCCGGACAACCGGTGGAACAACGATGCCCTCCGCGCGCTGAAGTCCTTGCCCGGTACGGACTTCGAAGCCATCGATGCAGCGAGCCTGATGGTCAGTCCGGACTCGGCGCAGTGTCGCTCGACCTGACCCAGAGGTTGATGTCGCCTTCGCTGGCGTACGGCTCGATCGAGGCCAGCTCCTCGTCGGTCAGCGGTGGCCCGGCCAGCGCGGCGACGTTCGCCTCGAGCTGCTCCACACTGGACGCTCCGAGCACGAGGCTCGTCATCCGCGGGTCGCGCAGCGCCCACTGGAGTGCGAGCTGCGCCAGCGATTGCCCGCGCTGAGCCGCGATCTCGCCGAGCGCCCGTACCCGCGTCATGTTCTCGTCGGTGAGCATGTCCGACGACATCGCGCCACCGGTCGCGACGCGCGAGTCGTCGGGGATGCCGTGCAGGTACCGGTCGGTCAGCAGGCCCTGCGCCAGCGGCGAGAACGCGATGCAGCCCGCACCGACCTCCTCCAGAGTGGACAGCAGGTCGTCCCGCTCGATCCACCGGTTGATCATCGAGTACGACGGCTGGTGGATCAGCAGCGGCGTGCCGAGGTCCGCCAACAACGCCGCGGCGCGCCGGGTCATCGCCGAGTTGTACGAGGAGATGCCGGCGTAGAGCGCCTTGCCGGCGTGTACCGCCGACGCCAGCGCGCCCATCGTCTCCTCGAGCGGCGTGTCCGGGTCGACGCGGTGGCTGTAGAAGATGTCGACGTGATCCAGGCCCATCCGGCGCAGCGACTGGTCGAGCGAGGCGAGCAGGTACTTGCGGGAGCCCCAGTCGCCGTACGGCCCGGGCCACATGTCGTACCCGGCCTTCGTCGAGATGACCAGCTCGTCGCGGTACGGCGCGAAGTCCGTCGCCAGGATGCGGCCGAAGTTCTCCTCGGCGGCGCCGTACGGCGGGCCGTAGTTGTTGGCCAGGTCGAAGTGCGTGATGCCGAGGTCGAACGCCCGCCGGCAGATGTCGCGTTGCCGGGTCCACGGCCGGTCGTGGCCGAAGTTGTGCCACAACCCGAGCGAGATCTCCGGCAGGCGGATCCCACTGCGCCCACAGCGGCGGTACGGCATGTCGGCATAACGCGACTCGGCGGCGAGGTAGCTCACGTAGCGAGCCTAGGGTGCGTCACGATCGGTCGCTGGTAACGTGGCTATTGCTGGTAACACCCACGCGGGAGAGACCGTCTCAGACGGCGCCGAAGGGGCAACTCACCCCGGAACCTCTCAGGCACAAGGGACCGCGTCGGGCAGGCACTCTGGAGCGGTGGCGCGCGACAGATGGGGTGGTTGACCGGAATCAACCTCACCCATCGCAGGAGCGCCCATGACTGGAGAGTTCGTCGCCCGGCACGTCGGACCGTCGCCAGACGAGCAGCGTCACATGCTGGACACGATCGGTTACGGCAGCGTCGACGAGCTGATGGACGCCGCGATTCCCGAGGCGATCCGCTGGCACCGGGCCCTGGACCTGCCACCGGCCGCGAGCGAAGCGGAGGTGCTGGCCGAGCTGCGCGAGCTGGCCGGCGCGAACCAGCTGGTCACGTCGATGATCGGGCTCGGCTACTACGGCACCCACACCCCGGGCGTGATCCGGCGCAACGTGCTGGAGAACCCGGCCTGGTACACGGCGTACACGCCGTACCAGCCCGAGATCTCGCAAGGGCGTCTCGAAGCGCTGGTCAACTTTCAGACGATGGTCTGCGACTTGACCGGCATGGCGATCGCCAACGCGTCGATGCTCGACGAGGCGACCGCGGCCGCCGAAGCGATGACGCTGTGCCAGCGGATCGGCAAGTCGAAGAGCGTCCGATTCTTCGTCGCGGACAGCGTGCTGCCGCAGACGATCGATGTCGTGCGCACGCGCGCCGCGGCGCTCGACATCGAGATCGTCGTCGGTCCGGCGGGCGCCGCGGCTGCCGGGA
>DASRII010000397.1:0-3737 GCA_035650075.1 Micromonosporaceae bacterium
GCTGTCCGCGCCTTTGATATAGCACCGACCCACGACCACAGCACGCCGTCGGCGTCTAATCGTTCGGTAGAGGTTCGTTGGCGAGACAGGAGCGGTCATTGGTTTGCGTCGTGATTCGGTCAGGTCGTCGCGTATCCCAAAAAAGTGTTTATCACCGCTCGCGGGCTCGCGGTCACCGTTGCGGTATGAGAATCTCGCGGTGCTGTCCGGGATTCTCGACGACGCGTGAAAACTGACCCTGTGCGGACGGGTGAATATTGACCCCCTCCGCTCCCACGATGCGGGATGGGAGGGTGATCACAGTGGAGGACTGGGCGGAGATCCGGCGGCTGTATCTGGCCGAGCGGATGTCGATCAAGGCGATCGCGAGGAAGCTGTGTCTGGCCAGAAATACGGTGCGCAGCGCGGTGCGGTCGGTGCAGCCGCCGCGGTATGTGCGGGCGGGATCCGGGTCGATTGTGGACGTGGTGGAGCCGAGGATTCGGGCTCTGCTTAAGGAGTTTCCGCAGATCCCGGCGACGGTGATCGGGGAGCGTATCGGGTGGGACCGGTCGTTGACGGTGCTCAAGGAGCGGGTTCGGTTGCTGCGGCCGGTGTATGCGCCGGCCGACCCGGCCTCGCGCACGACCTATGACCCGGGCGAGGTGGGGCAGTGTGATCTGTGGTTCCCGCCGGCGCTGATCCCGTTGGGGTTCGGTCAGGTCGGGGCGGGCAAGACGGTGCCGCCGGTGCTGGTGCTGACCGCCGGCTACTCGCGGTTTTTGGCCGCGACGATGATCCCGACCCGCCATGCGCAGGATCTGGTGCTGGGTCAGTGGGTGGTGCTGCGTCAGCTCGGTGGCGTGCCCAAGTTGCTGGTCTGGGACGGTGAGGGCGGTGTGGGCCGTTATGGCGGGCCGAACCCGAAGCTGACGCGGGAGTTCACCGCGTTGCGGGGGATGCTGGGCGCCCGCGTGTATGTGTGCAAGCCCAACGATCCCGAGACCAAGGGGTTGACGGAGCGCAACAACGGCTTCTTCGAGACCTCGTTCCTGCCGGGTCGCCGGTTTAGCGGTCCGGGCGATTTCAACGTCCAGCTGGCCGGGTTCCTGGCCCGTGCCAACACGCGTAAGCGACGAGCGTTGCAGGGCGCCTCGGCCGATGAGCGTGTCGGTGCGGACCTGGCGGCGATGGGCCCGCTGCCGCCGATCGACACGGCCACGATCGGTTGGCGCCACAGTCTGGTGCTGCCACGGGACTATTACGTGCGGCTGGACACCTGTGACTACTCGGTGCACCCTTCGGCGATCGGGCAACGTGTCGAGGTGCTCGCCGATCTGGACACGGTGCGCATCCGCCGTGGCGGGGTTGTGGTCGGCGAGCACGAGCGCTGCTGGGCGCGCCAGCAGACCATCACCGACCCCGAACACCGCAAGGCGGCTGACGTTATGCGCCAAGCATTCCAGAACCGCAGCCGGTCAGGGCGCGGCCCGGTGACCGAGGTGCAGCAACGCGATCTATCCGTCTACGACAAGGCATTCGGCCTTGACGACGACAGCAGCCAGGACGAAGGGCAGGCAGCGTGATGGCCAGGGCAACCACGACAGCGGCGGCAGGGCAGGCCGCGGGGCCGACCCAGGAGCAAACCCTGTCCGAGATCGCCTACCTGACCCGGGCGTTGAAGGCACCCACCCTGCGTGAGAGTGTCGGGCGTCTGGCCCAGCGGGCCCGGGCCGAGAACTGGACCCACGAACAGTTCCTGGCCGCCTGCCTGCAACGGGAAGTGTCCGCCCGCGACTGCCACGGCGGGGAGAGCCGCATCCGCGCAGCCCGGTTCCCAGCCCGCAAAGCGTTGGAGGAGTTCGACTTCGACCACCAACGCTCACTCAAACGCGAGACCATCGCGCACCTGGGCACGTTGGATTTCATCGCCGCGAAGGACAACGCGATCTTCCTTGGCCCGCCCGGTACCGGAAAGACCCACCTGGCAACAGGATTGGGCATCCGTGCCTGCCAGGCCGGTCACCGGGTCGCGTTTGCCACCGCCGCCGAATGGGTGGCTCGGCTCGTGGCCGCCCACCACGCCGGCCGGCTGCAAGCCGAGATCACCAAACTCGGCCGCACCCCACTGCTGATAATCGATGAAGTAGGGTACATCCCGTTCGAAGCCGAGGCAGCCAACGTGTTCTTCCAACTCGTCTCCGCCCGCTACGAACGAGCCAGCCTCATCGTCACCAGCAACAAACCCTTCGGCCGCTGGGGTGAGGTCTTCGGCGACGACGTGGTCGCCGCGGCGATGATCGACCGGCTCGTGCACCACGCCCAAGTCGTTGCCCTCAAAGGCGACAGCTACCGGCTGCGCAACCGCGATCTGGGCCGCATCCCCACCGCCAACAGCAGCACCCAGACCTAACCGTTCAGAACGGGTGCACCGCAGCAGTCAGGACAACCGGCACCCCACTGACCCGCCTGACCGCACGCAGCCGCGTCACACCCGCCTCATCCAGCACCGGCTCCGGGTCGCGACCCTCACCAGCCGGCAGCGCCTCGGCCCACACATCGAAGACCCGCCGGTCGCGGCCAGGATCCAGATCGCAGACATCGGCATGGCCACGCAGTAGATCCGCCGTCACCGTCCACGTCAGCACCGGCAGATCGGCATGCCTGCTCAACACCAGCACCAGAACATGCGCCGAACGCCGAAGCAAACGCCGCCGCGCCAGACCCGAGTCGACGAACTCCTTACCAGCCATCGGCGATCACCCCATTCGACCCCTACCGCCAGCCACCCACCACGGTGGCCTCATGCGACGGCCGAATACCAGCACACGCCGACCACAACCAGCAACGGCCATACCGAGTAGGGGGTCAGTTTTCAGGCGTCGAAAGGGGGTCAATTTTCGGGCGCCGTTGACAGGGATGACGTCGGCGCGGCTTGATGCTTCGAGCTCGTAAAAAAGTGTGACGCAGGGGCTTGAGGAACCGTTGACTGCTGCCTTCGAGCGCGTATCTCAGACTCTTCTGATTGGCAGGCCCCTTCCTGGGCAGCGTTTGACATCGCTGTCCGAAGGAGAGGGAAAGTTGGATGTTCTGGTAGAACGCTGTGCGGGTCTGGACGTGCATCGTGACAGCGTGGCGGCAACGGTGCGGTTGCCCGGGAAACGGCGAGGTACCCGCCGTGGCGAGACGAGAACCTTCACTACGACGATCGCCGGGCTGGAACGCATGGCCGCCTGGCTGGTAGGCGAACACGCGGTCACGCTCGTGGGCATGGAAGCCACGGGGGTGTATTGGAAGCCTGTGTTCGCCGTGCTGGAGCCGCGGGTGGAGTGCTGGCTGCTCAACGCTCAGCACATGCATAACGTCCCGGGACGCAAGACCGATGTGGCCGATTCGGTGTGGATCGCCCAGCTGATCGAACATGGGCTGGTCCGGCCGAGTTTCATCCCGCCCAAGCCAGTGCGAGACCTGCGGGACCTGACCCGGCTGCGGGTCGCGATCACGCAGGAACGCACCCGGTCGATCCAACGGCTGGAAAAGATGATGCAAGACACCGGGATAAAGTTGACCTCGGTGGCGTCGCAGGCGTACTCCAAGTCCGCCCGGGCCATCATGGACGCGTTGGTTTCTGGTGTCAGCGACCCGGCCGAGCTGGCCGGCCTTGCGAAAGGACGACTGAAATCCAAGACCGGCAGGCTGACCGAGGCTCTGGCCAACCGATTCCGGGTCGCGCATCACGGGGTCCTGGTGGGACGGCT
>DASRII010000398.1:0-4276 GCA_035650075.1 Micromonosporaceae bacterium
CGCCAAGGCGCTCACCGACGCCAAAGCCGCTGTGGCCAAAGCGAAAACTGGCGGTGCCACCGCCCTGGTCCCCGTTCTGCACGACGACTTGCGCGCCCGCTACGACAAGGCGGTGACCTGGGGCATCCTGACCAACCAGCACCGCGACTGGCCCTCAGGACGACATCCCGGCTACACCCTGGCCAAACGCCTACAGGACAAGGCCGCCCAGGTCTGGCGGTTCACCGTCGACTTCGCCGTGCCGTTCACCAATTATGCCGATGTTCGGGTTATGCCGATGTTGGGTTGAGGGTGTTGGTGGTAAAGGGGTTTGCCTGCGGTGGTTCGGCATAAGTGCGTTGGTCGCGTGACGCTTGTCTCTTCGTGTTCAGGAGAGGAGCTGTCGTGTCAGGTTCGCTGGGGGTTTCGTTATCGGGTTCGCTCGCCGGGTTCGGGTTGGGTTTCGCCGCTGAGCTTGCCCGGTTGGGTTACGCGCGTTGCAGCGCGCAGGCGCAGCTGCGGTTGATGGGGCATGTGTCGAAATGGTTGGCGTCACAGGGTTTGGGCGCCGGTGATCTGAGTGCCGAGGTGGTGAAGAGGTTCGTCGTGGCCCGCCGGAGCCGGTGCCGGAGTATGCGTTCGGCGCGGGCGTTGTTGCCGCTGGTGGGGTTCCTGCGCCGGGCCGGGGTGGCGCCGATGCCGGTGCCTGCGACACCGGCCGGGCCGGTCGAGGAGATCATTGCCCGGTTCGTGGAGCATTTGCGCGCCGGGCGTGGGTTGGCTGATGCCACGGTGGTCAGCTACGTGTCGCAGGCGGCTGTGTTCCTGAGGTGGCGGGTCGAGCGGTACGGGGCTGACTGGGCTTCGCTGACCGCGATGCAGGTGCACGAGTTCGTGGGGGTCCGGGCTCGGGGGCAGCGGCCCCGGTCGGTGCAGGTCGGGGTGAACGCGGTGCGGGCGTTGCTGCGGTGGATGTCGACGCAGGGGCTGGTGTCTGCGGGCCTGGCCGAAAGCCTCGGTTCGGTTGGCGGGCCCGCGATGGCGGGTCTGCCTAAAGCGTTGACGGCCGCTCAGGTGAGCGGGCTGTTCGCGGCGCTGCCGGCGGGCGGCCCGGTCAGGCTGCGCAACGAGGCAATCTTGATGCTGCTGTGGCGGTTGGGATTACGGGCGGGGGAGGTGGCGGGACTGCTCCTGGAGGACGTCGACTGGCGTAGCGGGGTGATCCTGGTGCGGGGCAAGGGGAACCGCCATGAGCAGGTGCCGCTGCCGGCCGACGTCGGGGCGTCGTTGGCCGCTTATCTGAAAGAAGGGCGCCCCGCAGGCGGGAAGCATCGGCAGGTCTTCCTGGCCGTGGACGCGCCGCACCGGCCGGTGGGATCGGCGGCAGTGTCCAGTATGGTCGCCCGCGCCGCGGCCGGCGCCGGCATCCCCGGACCGGTGCACGCTCACCGGCTGCGCCACACCGCAGCGTGCCAGGTGTTGGCCGGTGGGGGTGGGCTGGTCGAGGCGGGACAGTTGCTGCGCCATGCCAGCGTCGCGGCCACCGCGGTCTACGCCAAGGCCGACGTCACCGCGTTGACCGTCCTGGCCCGGCCATGGCCGGGAGCAGGTGGTGCCCGATGAGCACCGACCTGCGCGTAGTGGCTGCGGACTATCTGCGTCTGCGGCGAGGCTTGGGATACAGATTGGCCGACCACCACTGGCTGATCGCACAGTTCCTGGACCACGTCGCCGAACGCGGCGCCACCGTGATCACCGTCGGTGACGCGCTGGCCTTCGCTGCGGCTCCGGCTGCCAGCACCCACCGGTGGCATGCCACCCGGCTGCAGGTCATCCGCGGATTCTGCGCCTTCGTCCACGCCTGCGACCCGGCCGCCGCCGAGGTGATCCCGCCCGGGCTGATTCGTGCGCGGATCTGTCGCCGGATCCCGTACCTGTATTCCGAGGAACAGATTTGCCAGCTCATGGCACAGGCCGAAACGCTTTACCCGGCAATGTTCGGCGCCACCATCGCCACGATGATCGGGTTGATTGCTGCCACCGGAATACGCAGCGGTGAAGCAATCCTGCTGGACGTCGAGGACTTCTCCGCCGACCTGTCGGTGATGACCGTGACCGGCAAGTACGGCAAGAAACGACTCGTACCACTGCATCCCAGCACCACCGATGCCCTGACGGGTTACCTGCTGCTTCGCCCCACAATGGAGTCCTCGACGGACAGCGGGCCGCTGCTGATCGGCTGGCACGGGGCGCGGCTGAACAAAAACACCGCCCGCGCCGCATTCCGGCAGGTCGCCGACGCGTTGGGCCTGCCCACCCAGCCGGGCGCCGCAACGCCGCGGCTGCACGACATGCGGCACCTGTTCGCGGTCAACAGTCTCATCGACGCCCATCGGCAAGGCGCCGACGTCGATGCCCGCATCGCTGCCCTGGCCGCCTATCTTGGCCACGTCGATCCGGTCAACACCTACTGGTACCTGCACGCAAGCCCGGAACTGATGGCGCTGGTCACCGCAAGGATGGCCGCACACCAGGCAGGACCACGCCGATGACCGCGCTGGCGCCCACCCTGCAGTCCTTCTTCACCCACTACCTGATCGGCCAGCGCGCAGCCAGCCGGCACACGATCACCGCCTACCGCGACACTTGGCGTCTGCTGCTGGACTACACCCAGCAGCACACTGGCATCGCACCCAGCGATCTGGACATCTCGGACCTGAACCCGGACCTCGTCGCCGGGTTCCTGACCCACCTGCAACAGGTGCGCGGCAACAGCGCACGGACCCGCAACGCCCGGCTGGCCGCGATCCACTCCCTGTTCAGCCACGCCGCGCTACGTCATCCCGAGCACGCCGGCCTGATCGCCCAGATACTGGCCATCCCGGCGAAAAACACCCACCGCACCGTGATCACCTACCTGACCGAGGCACAGGTCACCGCGCTGCTGGCCGCCCCGGACCGCAGCACCTGGACCGGCCGGCGCGACCACCTGATCCTCCTCGTCATGATCACCACGGGGTTGCGGGTGTCCGAACTGACCGGACTGCGACGCTGCGACATCGCCCCGCCGCCCGGGGCGTCGCTTGCCTGCCACGGCAAGGGACGTAAAGACCGCATCATGCCCATCGACGCCACCACCGCCGAAGTATCGGCCAACTGGCTAGCCGAAAACCCTGGCCCGCCAGAGGATCCGCTGTTCACCGCTCGTGGCACCAAACGCAAGATGACCACCGATGCCGTCGCCCAACGCGTCGCCACCGCAGCTGCGGCATGCCCCACCCTGACCGGTCGAATCGTCTCTCCACACGTGCTACGTCACACGACCGCGATGCGCATGCTCACCGCCGGCATCGACATCACCACCATCGCGCTCTGGCTCGGGCACGAGTCCCCAGAATCAACCCGGCCCTACCTGCACGCCGACCTCGCCCTCAAACAACGAGCCCTCGACCGAACCGCTCCACCCGGCACCACCCCAGGGCGCTACACCCCACCCGACACCATCCTGGCATTCCTGGAAACCCTGTGATTATGCCGAACTACCGCAGGCAAACCCCTTTACCACCAACACCCTCAACCCAACATCGGCATAACCCGAACATCGGCATAATTGGTGTTATCCCGATATCGGGATAACACCAACAACCCCTGCGAACAACCGCAACGGATGGTCAAACTCCAGATGAAGATCGGCGGCTGCTGGCGCAGCGTACGAACCGCAGCCCGCTACTGCCTCGTACGCTCCTACCTGGCCACCGCCCGCCACCACGGCGTGCACCCACTCGACGCCCTGCGCGACGCGCTCGCGGGCAACCCGTGGATGCCGCCACAAACCGCCTGATCAACCACAGGCGTGAATGGATACGGGTTGCTGTCACGGTTGCTGTCAGGTAGTTGCAATGAATTTGAATGTATGGGTGCAATCCAATGTGGACCGGTGACCGTGCATGGCAGGGCGAAGGTGTCTCGGCGTGGTAGGACGGTGCGGCTACTATTCGCGAGCTTGAGAACGCACTCGACATCGGGCGCTGGGGGAATGGTCCCGTTATCATGTATCCCAAGCGATGATGATCGGGTAGAGAGATAGACAGATGTCGCAGAGAAAGCAACAGATCTCGTTCTTCCTGCTGCCGGATGACGAGACTAACATCGCTGCCGAGATCCGGCGTGTGCTGCCGGAGGTCAGGCTAGTCGACGAGTGGCGGTGGGACGACGTCTCACAGCCACCCGTGCGTGACCAGCCGTCAGATTGTGGCGGCGCAATTGGGCTGTGGAATTCGAGTATCGAGCCGCAACT
>DASRII010000399.1:0-60207 GCA_035650075.1 Micromonosporaceae bacterium
CTGTCCAATGTGGAGAGAAACGGCATCGCGCCGGCGTCGTACCTCGATCAGGCGGCGTACATGCCGGTGGTCGGTACGGCGTTGTTGCTGACCGCGATCGCGTTGCTCAGCTTGGGAATCGGGGCCATCGTCCGGCGGTCCGCCGGGGCGATCGGGCTCGCGATGGCGGTCCTGCTGGTTCCGGCGATCCTCGCGGAGAACCTGCCACCCCGCATCGGCACCTGGGTGGTCCGCCCCGCGCCGGTCTCCGGTTTCTCGATCGTCGAGGTGCACGACTTTCAGACGATCCCGCCGCCGCCCCGGCCGCCGAGCCTCGAGTATCTGCCCGCGTGGGCCGGGTTCGCCGTGCTGTGCGCCTGGATCGCGGTAGCGCTCGGCGGCGCATTGTGGCTCCTGCGCCGCCGAGATGCGTGACCGGGTGTCCTTTTAGTCGTCGTCGTCGCCGTTGCGCATGGCGGTTTCGATCACAGTCAGCCGTTCGTCCATCGCGTCCTGCACCGCCGCCCTCAGGGCCTCCGCGGTGGTGCCGGACTGTTTCGCGACGCACTCGGCGAGGTGCGCGACAGCGCCCTCGAGTCCGGTGAGCCGGGTCCGAAGGTCGTGGAACTCCTGGTAGATCCGGATCCGCGGAATGCCACCGCCCGAGGTTTGTGTCCCGGTCGGGCTCTTTCCGTCCAATAGCATGTCGAGGATCGCCTTACCCTCGCCTGACATATCGTCTCCTCCATTGAGCTGTGCGCCGACGAGCGCTACCAAGTGGTCCATCGGGAAGCCGGGTCCGGGATCGGTGTGGTCGGTACCGCCCCAGGCGCGGCGCATCTGGTCGTGGGTGATGATGCCGGTCAGTTGGCCGGCGCTGAGTTCCGCGACGGTGAGCGCGCGAGGCGCGATTCCGTACTCCCGGCAGTCCCTGCCGATTTGCGCGGCTAAGACGTCCCAGGCCACGTTCGACATCCACCGCTCGCGCGTGAACGAGTTCCAACCGGTTATCTCGTACGCGATGGCTGACCTGTTGCCTTCCCGACTGCCGGCATGCGAGGCACCCAACTGGGTATCCAGGCTCTGCACGATTTGCAGCTGATCCGCGTAATAGTGGCTGCTTATCTTGTCGGTGCGGCGTTTGGCGTAGCTTGCCTCGTCCTTGGCGGATGCCAGGTTCGTGTTGCTGGTGTTGTGAATTGCGATGTACCGCTTTCGCGTTTGTTGATGGTAATAAGTGCGCGGCGGACCGGAATAGATACTCTGGTAGATCGTCATCGGTTACACCCCCCGGCCCCAGCATGCGTCATCGTCGGGGTAAGTGGTGTCACCTTGTGGGTCTGTCAAGTTTTCGACCGCACGTCAGTCGCGCCGGTGGCGGCCGGTAGGCCTCGACCTTTCGGTCTCGCGTTCCAGCAGTGCCGCGGCGCGCTGCAGCACCTCGTCCCAGAGCGGCGGCGGCGCGCCGCCGGTCACGACCGCCGCCACGTCCTTTGCCAGCTGGTCCAGCTGGTCGGTATCGAACGGCGCGGGCTCGACTCGGCGCTTCGGTTCGGGTACGCCCAGCGGCAGCGGCTCGCCGACGCACACGATGTCCAGGTAGCGCGTGGTCCGGGTGAGCGCCATGAAGAGCATCCGGTGACCCTGCACATCGCTCGCGTAGCCGGCTTCCGCGACGATGTCCTCCGGCTCGATCACGACTACCGCGTCGAACTCCAGCCCCTTGGCCTCCTGCGGCTCCATCAGGTTGATGGACGCGTTGAGCTCCCCACGGTCGCCCCGGCCCCAGACGACCTCGGTCGCGGCGAGCGCCTGCTCCACGGCTTGCCGACAGGTCGTCGGGCAGATCAGGCCCACGAACCAGCCCTCGGCCGCGCGTGCCACGGCTACCGACACCGCCCGTTCCGCCCGCTCCGCCTCCGTCACCCGGTGGATGCCCGGGTCGGCCGGTCCGTCGCGGACGACCCGGATCGGTGGAACCCCGGGCGCCGCGAACGGCAGCAGTCTCGCCGCGATGTCGTACACCCGCCGGGGGACCCGGTACCCGTACCGCAGGGCGACCGTCTTCTGCGGCTGCCGCGCGGGCAGGTGAGCCAGTACGTCGTCCCAGGCGTCCCGCGCCCACGGACCGGTGGACTGGGCGAGGTCGCCGACGACCGTCAACGACCCGGTCGCCGACCGCCGCGCGATGCCGCGCAACTGCATGGGTGACAGGTCCTGCGCCTCGTCGACGACGATGTGCCGGTAGCGCTGGTCGGTACCGAAGATGAGGTCGTCGACCTCGTCGAGCAGTGCGAGATCGGCGGCGCTCCACACCTCGCTCGACAGCCGGTCGCTGCCGCGGCGGTGCAGCAGCGCGACCTCACCGGCAGTGAACTCGTCACCGGCGGCCGTGGTCAGCCTGGCGCGCGAACCGAGCAGGCCGTGCAGGAAGGCGGCCGTGGAGAACTGCGGCCACAGCCGTTCCACCAGGTCGTCGACCGCGTCGAGCCGCGCCCGGTCGGTCGGCGCGCCGCGTTCGCGGGCCAGGTCGAGCAGGCGCTCCCGCAGCAGCTGGCGGCGTGTGGCATACGGCCCACCGGCGTGCCGGCACGCGGTCACCAGCGTGGCGACGTCCACACCGGACAGTGTCACGAACCGGCCGTCGAACAGCATCCGTTCGGCGGCTTCGGGTACGCCGATCCGTCCCTCGATTGCCCGGGCGAGCAGGCCGGCCATCCGCGCATCCCCTTTGAGGCGGCTGACCTCCGGCGGCTCGGAGCGTCCACGTTGGACGGGCGGGGCGAGCTGGCCGATGTCCCGGTGCTCCACCTCGATGTCGCCGAGGTCGGGCAGGACCGTGCGGACGTACCGGGTGAACGCGGGATGCGGGCCGACGATCAGCACGTCAGCGGCGCCGAGCCGGTCGCCGTCGTTGTACAGCAGCCACGAGACCCGGTGCAACGCGACCGCGGTCTTGCCGGTACCCGGTCCGCCCTCGACGACCAGCACCTGATCCATCGGTGCGCGGATGAGCTCGTACTGCGCGGCCTGGATCGTCGCCACGATGTCCCGCATGGCCCCCGTGCGCGCACTGTCCAACTCGGACAGCAGCAACGGGTCGGGTGCGTCCAGCGCCGCGATGTCCCGGACGAGCTGCCGAAAGACGACGTCGGTGAAGTCCACAATGGAGTTGCCGTCGCAGGTGAACGTCCGCCGCCGGACGAGTCCCATCGGATCGTCGGGGCTCGCCTCGTAGTACGGCGCGGCGGCCCGGGTCTTCCAGCTGATCACCAGGATGTTGCGGTCCTCGTCGGTGATGACCTCGTGTCCGATGTAGAGCGGCGAGTCCAACCTGTCGTCGATCCGACCGAACGCCACCGCGTCACCGGGCGACCTCGCGTCCTGCCGGCGGTGTTTCATCCAGGTGCGTAGCCGCGCCCCGGTACCTGGGTTCGCCGCGGCCATCGGCGCCTCACCGAGTTCTTCCCGGCGCCGCTCACGGTGTAGCGCAGCGGCGTCGAAGTACGCCTGCTCCTGTGCCAGCTCTGCCGACTTCGGGTCCACGCCCAACCCTTCCGAGCACGATCCGCCGCTTACGGTAGTCGACGAGACCAATTGTCGGTGGCTTCTCGTATCCTCCCGGCATGAGCGGAGTGGAGCGCCGCGGCGCCTGGACTGAGGCGCGCGGCGACGAGGGAGCAAGCATGAGCGAACGAGCCGATCTCCTGGAGACACTGGCCAAACACCGCGGCTTCCTGCGGTTCACCGTTCGGGATCTGACGGACGACCAGGCCGCGAAGCGGACCACCACCAGCGAGCTGTGCCTGGGTGGTCTCATCAAGCACGTTACCGGCGTGGAGCAGCGGTGGATGCGGTTCGCGGTCGGCGGTGCGGAGGCGATGCACAGCGAGCCCGTCGACTGGGCGGGTCAGTTCCGGATGGCCGATGGCGAAACGCTCGCCGACCTGCTCACGGCTTACGAGCGGGTGGCCGAGGCAACCGACGAGCTGGTGACGACCCTGGATCTGGACGTGGCACACGACTTGCCGGTCGCGCCTTGGTTCGAGCCGGGCAAGACGTGGTCGGTGCGCCGCGTGCTGCTGCACATCATCGCGGAGACCGCGCAGCACGCCGGTCACGCCGACATCATCCGCGAGTCGCTGGACGGCCAGAAGACGATGGGTTGACCGCTTATATCCGGTTCGCGAAGACTCTCCGAATCGGTCCGATTCGCAGACGGGTCGGCGAGTCGGCTTCGAGCAGGTGTCGTTGCTCCGGGGTCTGGGCATACCAACTGTATGAAGACCACGTGGAAGCCACACACCAAGCACGGTGAGTTGGACACCGACGACCGGAAGTCGCTGCCGGACACCGCATATGCGTTTCCGGACAAACGGAAGGAACCGCTGACCGACGCCGACCACGTGCGTAACGCGCTGGCCCGGTTCGATCAGGTCAAGGGCGTCAGCGAAGCCGAGCGTGACCTCGCGTTCGCCAACATCCGGAAGGCGGCCGAGCACTACGGCGTCGACGTCGAGGAGACGGACTGGCACCAGCTCGGTGACCGCCCGCACACCCACAACCCGGCGCAGTAACCGTTCTGTGGAGGCAACGATGGCCAACACCACGTTGACCGGTAAGCGCGTGGCGTTTCTCGCCACCGATGGCGTGGAGCCGAGTGAGTATTCCGAGCCGCGGGCAGCGGTCGAAGCCGCGGGTGCCCGGGCAGAGCTGATATCGCCGAAGGAGGGATCCATCCAGGCGGTCAAGGGGATGGAGAAGGCCGGTACGTTCCCCGTCGACCGGGCGCTGTCCGATGCCAGACCGCAGGAGTACGACGCGCTCGTGTTGCCCGGTGGCGTGGGCAACCCGGACCGGCTTCGGGTGGACTCCGAGGCGGTGCGGTTCGTCCGGGCGATGTACGACGCCGGCAAGCCCATCGGCGTCATCTGCCACGGGCCTTGGACACTGATAGATGCCGATGTCGTCAAGGGCCGTACGATGACGTCCTGGCCGAGCCTGCGTACCGATCTCATCAACGCCGGGGCGGCGTGGGTGGACGAGGAGTGCCACGTCGACGCCGGGATCGTGTCCAGCCGCAAGCCGGCGGACCTGCCGGCGTTCTGCGCGAAGCTGGTCGAGGAGATCGCCGAGGGCGAGCACTACCGCCGTTAGACACCCAGGACACTGCGCCGCACGTCGTCGCTGTCCCGCAGCTCCGTGGCCGGGCCGGAGCCGACGACGCGGCCTTCGTTCAGCAGGTAGCCGCGGCCGGCGATATCCAGCGCCCGGTCCACCTCCTGCTCGACCAGCAGGACGCTCACGCCTTGGGCGTTGACGGCTACGACCGCTTCGAACACCTCGTCGAGGACTACCGGCGCGAGGCCCAGTGACGGCTCGTCCAGCAGCAGCAGGGTGGGCTTGGCCATCAGCGCACGACCTATCGCCAGCATCTGCTGCTCGCCGCCGCTGAGGCTGCCGGCGAGCTGGTGGGTGCGCTGGGACAGCCGCGGGAACAACTGGTAGACGCGGTCGAGTGTCTGCCGGTACTCCGATCGCGCGTCGCGCCGGTACGCACCCAGCAGCAGGTTGTCGTACACGGACATGGTCGGGAAGACGCGGCGCCCCTCGGGGACGGTGGCGACGCCGTACCGGCCGATCCGGTGCGTGGGCATGGCGGTGATGTCGACGCCGTCGACCGCGATCCGACCGCGCCGCCGGGCCACGTGCAGCCCCGCGATCGCATGGACCAATGTGGACTTTCCCGCGCCGTTGGGTCCGATGACGGCGACGGTCTCTCCATTGTGGACATCGAGGTCGATGCCCCACAGCGCCTGCGCATCGCCGTAGAAGGCGTCCAGGTCACGAATCTCGAGCATGCGCCCGCCTTCCGAGGTAGGCGCGGACCACCGCGGGGTCGGCGAGCACCTCCGTGGGATCGCCGTCCGCGAGGCACGACCCCTGATCGAGTACGACGATCCGCGTGGCGAGTGCCTTCACCACCCGCAGCAGGTGCTCGACGATGACGATCGAGACGCCGGAGGCGTGCACCCGGCGGACCACCTGTACCGCGTTGTCGATCTCGGCCGGGTTCAGCCCGGCGAGTGCCTCGTCGAGCAGCAGGACCTTCGGGTCCGCGGCCAGGGCGCGCGCCATCTCCAACAGTTGGCGCTGGTGCAGGTTCAAGGCTGACGGGTACGCGTCCGCGAGCGCGCCGAGCCCGACCACGTCCAGCGGTCGTTGGGCTTCCCGCCGGGCAGTCCCGAGCGGCAGGGGAGACCTTCCGAACATCACTGCCATCGCCACGTTGTCGCGCACCGTCATCGAGGCGAACGGCCGCGGGATCTGGTAGGTGCGCGCGACGCCGGCATGCGCGACCCGGTGCGCCGGCAGATGAGCCAGGTCCTGACCGGCGATCCGGATCGTCCCCCGGGTCGGGCGCAGGCTGCCGGCCAGCAGGCTGACGAGCGTGGTCTTCCCCGACCCGTTCGGCCCGACCAAGCCGACAATCTCGCCCTCGCGGATCGTGAAATCGACCCCCTCGAGCGCCCGCACCCCGCCGAAGTACTTGGTAACCCCCCGACACTCTACGACCGCTTCCTCCCCGTCGCTCGAGGACTTGTCGACACGGATCGGAGATCGATCCGTGTCGACAACTCCTCGATCGACGGAGGGTGGGGGCCTGCGGCGCGCGGGCCACAAGGCTATGGCGGTGGCGGCGAGCAGGCCGGCCAGCATCCCGTCGAGCGGCTGGGCGACGAGCCAGACGACGGCGGTGATCGGCACAGCGACGGCGGCCGCGAGCAGTGGCCGCGCCTTCAGCCGAGCGTAGATGCCGTCCGGCGCAACGACGACCAGCGCCGCGAGGATCGCACCGAGGGCGATGAGCTGCCAGCGGCCGAGCCCCGAGGCGGTCAGCCGGTCCTGGACCAGCACCACGAACACCACCCCGATGACCGGGCCGATCCAGTGCGTCCGTCCACCGAGGACACTCATCACGATGACGAAGAGCGGGACGGTGAGTTGGAAGACGCTGTCGACGGCGACGAAACCGATCTGGAGTGCGAAGATGCTGCCACCCACGCCGCCGATCACGGCGCTGGCCACCAGCGCCTGCAGCTTGTACCGGAACGTCGCTACGCCCAGCCCTTCGGCCACGTCCTCGGCATCGTGGATGGCCGACAGCGCCCAGCCGAAGCGGGACTGGCGGATCGCGTACGCGGCGAACACCGCGGCGCCGGCTACGAGCAGGGTGGCGAGGTAGAGGTAGTCCTGGAAGAGCCCGATGCCCTCGGGATACTCCGGAATGCTCACGATGATGCCCTGCCCGCCGTCGATGGCCGGGTTGATGCGCGCCAGCGCGGCGAGGATGAACGGCACGGCGAGGGTCAGCAACGCGAAGATCTCGCCGCGCAAGGCTCGCAGGCGGAAGGCGAGTGCGCCCATCGCGAGACCGAGCACCGCGCACAGCGCCGCGGCAACCAGGATCGTGAGGTAAAAGTTGACGCCGTGGCGGCCGAAGAGCACCGCCGTGGTGTAGGCGCCGACACCGACATACGCCGCCTGACCGAAGCTGAAGTATCCACTGTAGCCGGACAGGATGTTCCAGCTCGTCGCCTGCGTGACCCAGAACAGCATCGTGGTCAGCAGACCCAGATAGAACAGCGGGAAGCCGATGGTCTCGCGGTACAGCGAGAGAGCCGCCAGCAGGGCGACGGCGAGTGGGATTCCGATGAGCCCGCGCCGCGTCATCGCGCGGTCCTGGCGGCGAACAGGCCACGTGGCCGCAGCAGCAACGCCAGCACGATGAGCGAGAACAGCACGAACGGCGCGGTAGCCGGGGACAGGACGACGGATACGACGCCGGACAGCAGTCCGACGAGCAGCCCGGCGGACAGCGTACCGAGCAGGTGACCCACGCCGCCGAGAATGACAACGGCGAACACGGTGCCGAACCACTCGTACGCGGTAGCCGGAGTCAACGAGCTGCCGAGCGAGAACAGCATTCCGGCCACTGCCGCGCTACCGCCGGAGGTGGCCGCGAGCAGTACGCCGACCCGACGGTGGTCGACGCCGAACGCACCGGCCACAGCCCGGTCCTCGGCGTACGCCCGCAGCGCCCGGCCGGCGAAGGTACGCCGCAGCACGAGGTGCGCGCAACCGATGATGAGTATCGCGACGGCGAACGCGAACAACGTCGGTACCGGGAAGACGAACCGGCCGAGCCGGACCGACTCGGTGGCGTACGGGTTCACCGCCGCGGTCATGCGCTGGAAGTCCGCACTCCAGATGTTGCTGACCGACTGCACGATGATGATCAGCAGGCCGAACGTGAGCAGCAGCGAGTTCAGTTCGGAGATGCGCAGCGCGTCGAACGCCAGTTGGAGCGCGCCGCCGAGGACGAACATCGCGGGTACCGTGACCACCAACGTCCACAGTGGATTGATGTGCCACGCCGATGCCAGCTCGAACGTCAGGTACGCGCCGACCAGCATCAGACCGAAGTGTGCGAGGTTGATGACCCGCAGCACGCCCCAGGTGACCGACAGGCCGGCCGCCATCAACGCGTACAGCCCGCCGAGCAGTATCCCGCTCAGTGCGGCCTGGATCGTACTCATGAGGTCCTATCTTTAGCGCCGCCCGGGCCGCGGCACTGCGGCCCGGGCGGGTTTGGGAGGAGTCAGGCGGCTGGCCCGCGCAGCTCGCCGGCCGCGCGGTCCTTGGGCCAGACCGTCACCCAGTCACCGTTCTGAATCTGCTTGATGGTCTGGGTGGGCGGCCAGAAGTTGTGCTTCGAGGCGTCGAAGGCGAGGTGCCCGCTGAACGTCGTATCGGCACCATTGCTGTGCAGCGAGTCGCAGATCGCCTGGTGGTCGATCTTCCCGGCACCCTTGACTCCGGCCACAAGGATCTCCCAGGCGTTCCACGACGCGGCGGCCTGCGTCTCGAACACCGTGTACGGCAGCTTCGCGGTTGTCGCGCGAGCCTTGAAATCATTGACGACCGCGGTCGCCTTGGCACCGAGTCTGTCCAATGTGGCCTTGTTCGGTTCGAAGATGCTGACCGACATCAGACCGTCCGCCTTCGGACCGAGCCCCAGCGGCGGTCCAGGGGCGGGGAACAGGCTGAACATCATCGGTGGCTTGTAGTTCAGCTGAGCCATGGCCTGCAACAGGTTCACCGGGTCCACGCCGAGCCCGTTGTTGATGAGCAGGTCTGGCCGGGCGTCACGGACCTGCGTGGCGAGCGATGCCCAGTCGGAGAAGTTGGGTGGGTAGCGCTTCTCCAGCACGAGTTCGAGCCCGCGCTGGCGGGTGATGGATACGGCACCGACCTTGTTGTCTCCCGCGCCGTAGGAGACGAAGTCCGTGGAGCCGTTCTGGTTGGTGACGATGGCGATTCGTTTCGGCGGAGTCGACAGCGAAGCGACCGCGTCGAGGAGTTGGTTCGGCACGAACTCGTTCGGCGTGGAGCCGATCGACCAGCCGGGGAACTGGCACTCGTACGTGAGCAGCGGTGCGAGTACCGCGGTGTGTTGGGGCAGTACATACTTGTGCCGCGCCGCGACGGCCATCGCCGACAGGATGTTCGGCGTCGCGTACGGCCCGATGATGAGGTCCACTTTGTCCTGCGAGATCAGTTGCTCGTACAGCATGCTGACCTTCGCCTGGTCGGACTCGTCGTCGCGGACCACCCACCGAACCGGCCGGCCGAGCAGACCGCCCTCGGCGTTGAGCCGGTCGACGAATGCCTCACCGGCAATCTTGTGGATGGCGCCCGTCGCCGCGAACGCGCCGCTGAGCGACAGCGTCGAGCCGACGACGATCGGCGCGCCGCTGGCCGCGGGTGCACCACCACCGCCCTCGGACTTCTTCTCACAGGCGACGACGAACCCCAGTAGCAACGTGGCGGCCGCGACCGCGACCAGTACACGTCCAGTCTTTTCGCGCATTGATCAGCCACCTTCCGCTGAAGGTGTTCAGCCGTACTCGACGGCGTGGATCGTGACGGCTGACGACACGAGGGACTCTTGCGGCGGAGTGTAAGCTGTGAGTTCACAAGCGTGCAACAGCAGCGTGCATTACTCGCGCGCTACATGAGCCGGGCGGCCAGGTCGGCGACTGCCTTGCCGTCGTTGTCCCGCAACAAGGTACGCAGGCCCGCCAGAGCGCGGAGCTCGTCCGGCGACTCGACACCCAGTAGCTGGATCGCCCGCTGCCAGCCGACATCGCTGTCGACGGCCGCGGCGAGCAGCTGCAAGCCACGCCGGTCGTCGATGTGCCGGTGCAGGGCACGCTGCAACGCCGGCCAGCGTGTGACGACCTCGGCGACGATGAGTAGGTGCCGGGCTCGAGCGATCACCGCGTCCGGCTGGGCCGGCGGTTCGATGACATCCATGACGCGTTCGTAGAACTGCCAGACGTTGATCAAGCGTTTGGCTTCGCGGATGGACCGGTACGGCTGCCCGGACAGCCGCTTGATCAGCAACTCCCGCACCTCGGGATGTCGCTCCGCGGCCCGCCAGGTGAATATGTCGACGGGCGCTCGTGGTAGCGGCACCGGAGGAGCCATGGTGACCGCTGGGCGAACGGCCGGCCGTGGCCCCGCCACCGACTTCATGGCTGCCGTCTGAACCGTCTGCGCGAGTGGCGAATGCACCTGAGCCGGCGTGCCGGCGCGGGTCATCGAGTCGACGAGACGCTGCAGGCCCTCGTCCGGGACCTCGGGTACGAGTACCGGGAGCTGGATGAGCTTGCGCAGGAACGCCCATCCCGGCGTGGGGTCGTCGCCGTGCAGGGCCACCGTCGGGTCGGTCTGCTTGCCGTACGCGAGATCCAGGTGGCTCGCCACGACCGCCGAGTCGAGTCCCACTACGAAATGCGCTCGCAGTCCGCTGCGAGAGGCCACATTGGACAGAAAGAGGTTGATGGCCTCGAATACCTCGGCGACCGTACCGGGCCGGCAGCGATCGATGTCGTCGACGAACACCACCAGGTCGTAGCCGGCGGCCGCCAGGTCGTCGATGAGGTCGCCGATGTTGTGTTGATACAGGTACAGCGCTCCGGCCCGAGCACGACGTAGCGGGTCCAGAGCCGCGTCGGATCCGTCGTCGCCAACGCCGACCGGAGACCCGTCGGCCACCGGCCCGGTGAGCAGGTCCGTCGGCAGGAAGTCGACCGCCCGGCCGAACCAGCGGCGCCAGAGCGTGTGGATGGCTCCGGCCAGTGCGGTCATCACCGCCACGCCGGCCGCGAGCAGAACAGGCGTGGCAGCGGTGCCGAAAACCGTCACCGGTTCGTTGAGCCGCACGAGCGAGATCGCCAACGGGGTGATCAGGGCACCGATCGCGAGCCGGAGAATGGGAGATCGTGTGCGCTGCTTCAACGAGCGACGCAGGGCGTACCGGTCGACGCGACCGAGGTTTCGCGCCAGCCAGTACCGTTCACGAGCAGGCTCGGTCGGATAGAGGACGTCCGCCGCGGCCTCGATGATCTCGTTCGCCAACCCGGCCCAGACCTGTTCGCCCGACTGGTACGCCCACGGGTTGAACCACGCGGTAACCGTGCCGGTGGACGCGTCGGTCTCCGGACGGTCGGGTGCCGTTGGCTCGGACCCGTACCGGCGCAGCTCCCGGAGCACCGTCCGTACCGTCGTGGGCCGGGCCACCCGCGGGCGTACGACAGGTGCCGGGATCGGCAACCGTTCGCGCACCAGATTCATCATGGTGCTCTTACCGGAGCCCCACGGTCCCTCCACGCTGACCACGGTGGGACCGTCGCCCTGCCATGGGTCGGCTTCTCCGGCGCGCTGTCGTAGCTGGTCGGCGATCGCATCGGCCAGGACCTGCCGGCCGATGACGTCGCGAGACGTCGGCGCGTCCGACAGGCCCCAGATCTCCACCGGCCCGATCTCGATCGTGCGTACCGCATGCCCGAGCTCGGGATCCCACAACCGGACCGATCCGTCGTGTCCGGCCGACGCCAGCCGTACGCCGAACCGCGGGTCACTCCAACTCGTCAAGGCCCAGACGCCGGCGGCATGACCGGCTAGTGGTGGGCCGATCGCGGTGCGGGTCTCGAGATTCCAGACGCGTATCACGCCGTCGGAACCCGCCGACGCCAACCGGGCCCCGCCATCCGCGGCCGTCCACACTGTCAGGGTGGCCACCGCCCCGTGGTGGCCAGTCAGCGGTTCGCCGAGTGGTGCTCCAGTCTCGCCGTCCCAGATCCGGATCGTCTGGTCGTAGCTACCGGACACCAGCAGGGTGCGGTCGGCCTCCTGCCAGACGGCGAAAGCCCGAATCAGGCCCGTGTGACCCGTAAGAGGTCGGCCGACCGGTCCCCCGGTGTCCGGATCCCACAGCCGAACGAGCCCGTCGACACCACCCGAGGCGAGCCGGGGACCACCGTGGCTCCGCCAGGTGGCCACCGCCATGACGGCGCCGTCGTGTGCCCGCAGCGGGTCACCGATCTCCGTCCGCTCGGCCGGATTCCACCGGCGTACCGTGCCGTCGACGCCAGCGGAGACGAGCGCGGTCGACCCGTCGGGCCGGCTCCACGACGCGAGCCCCGGCACCCATCCGGCGTGGCCGGTCATCGGCGCGCCCACCCGCGCACCGCTGGCCATGTTCCACACGCGTATCGTGCCGTCGTCTCCGGTGGACGCCAGCATGACCGTGCCGTCCGCCGTCCACGACACGAGCGCCCAGACGCCGGCCGTGTGGCCGATGAGCGGTCGCCCGACCTCCTGGCCGGTATCCGCGTTCCATACCCGGATCGTGCCGTCGTCGCCGCTCCGGGCCAGCCGCGTGCCGTCCGAGCCACGCCAGTTCGTCAACGCCCACACCCCGGCTACGTGCGCGACGAGAGGATCGCCGATCGTCTGTCCAGTGTGGACATTACAGGACCGGATCGCGCCGTCGCCGCCGACGAGCGCCAGGCGAAGCTCGCCGCTGGACGCGTGCCAGGTCGTGAGCGTCGCCATCGAGCCGCCCAACCCACGGAAGGTAATGCCGACCGGTACCCCGGTTTCCGCGTCCCACATCCGGACGGTGCCGTCCGTGCTCGCCGAGACGATCCTCGTGCGGCCGCCTTCCTCCGCCCAGGTCGCGAGCGTGGGTACCCAGTTCGTGTGCCCCCGCAACGGTTCCACGACCTGCGCCCCGGACTCCGGGTTCCAGATCCGGATCGTGCCGTCGAGGCCGCCGGATGCCAGGCGCGGAGTGCCGTCGGCGGCGGTCCAAGCGGTGAGCGGCGTCCACAGCCCGCCGTCGTGCTGCATTCGCTGGTGGTCGGCGGACGTGCGGCTGTCCGGCAGCCAGACCTGGATATTGCCGGCATCGTCGGCGACAGCCAGCCGGGCACCGTCCACTGCGGACCAGGCGGCCAGACCGACCAGCCTCGGTCGGCCAGCCACCAATGGCGGCCCAAGTTCGTCGCCGGTGAGCGGATCCCAGATGCGGACCGTACCGTCGGCGCCGGCGGAGGCCAACCGTGGGTTGCCCGAGGCGTCTTTCCAAAACGCCAGCGCCTGTACCCAGCCCTCGTGTCCGGTCAGCGCTCTGCCCTGGGGCGCCTCGCTGTCGAGGTCCCAGATGTAGACCTCGCCGGACTCACCAGCCGACGCCAGTATCCGTCCACCCGACCACGTCCACGCCACCAACCGGTACACGGTGGCGGTGTGGCCGGTGAGCGGTGCGCCGATGGTCGCCGACCGCTCCGGATCCCAGATCTGGATCGTTCCGTCGGTGCCCGAGGACGCCAACCGGGCCCCGTTGTGCGCCGACTGCCACGAGGCGAGCGCGCCGATACCTCCAGAGGTCGGCGGAAGCCACGAACCTTCGCCAGCATCGGGCACAGAAAGCTCCGGTCATGTCCAGGAGCTTTCATTCTGAATTACCGATACAAGGGGCTCACTCTGAGATCGCGATCTCGCAGGTCCGTGGCGATTCACTCGCCCGGTAGCTCAGAGAAACCTTATATACGTGATCGGATTCGATGTCGATCGGCGACGGTAGAAAGATGATCTGCGGATTGAGCAGGAACTCGGTAGGCGTGTCGATCCACTCGCCGTTCTCGACGAACTGGATCTCATAGGTGATCTTGACAGCGTTGACGGTACCGCTGGCCGTCGCTCGGACCGGTGCTCGCTCCGAGATGTCCGGATCGGTAACTCCGCGGAAGTCCGTCTCGAGATAGAGTGCGCGACTGCTCAGCGATCGGTCGCCGGCCAAGTTGGTGAAGCGTGAGTCGAAGTTGAACGTCAGGTCGTAGAGCCGTTCTTGGGCTTCGATCAGTTCGACATAGTTCCGCATCGCATTCGGCACGATGGCGCCGCCGGGCTTCAGGAACTTACGAAGGTTGTTCATGATCTGTAGCTGCGGCTCGTAGAAGAATCCGGCGCTGATCACCTCGCTGATGACCACATCGACCCCGTCGGGCAGATCCAGGGGAGACGTGGCATCGGCGTGTACCGCGACGATCCGGTCGCTGAGGCCATTGCGGCGCGCGTGCTCTTCGATGACCGGGATGAACTCCCCGTTGAGCTCGACGCAGTACACCCTAGCGGCCCCGGCCTGGGCGGCGAACATACCGAGAAGTCCGGTGCCACTGCCGGCGTCGACGACGATGTCACCCTCGCGCACCGTCCGGTATATGGCGTCGCGAAGATACTCCACTCGGCGGTGGTCGAAGAGGCAGGCCTGGATATCGTACGTGGTGAACACCTTGTCGGTGGCTGCCTTGCCGGCCGACCCTCTGCGATCGCTCGAGTTCACCGCTACCCGCTTCTCGTGGCCAAAGTGATTCTTGACGTTGACGTTAACGACCGAAACCCGCTGTGGGGCTCCACCGTCGCGTGGCACTGCCCCTCTTGCCGGTGACCAGAATCATTCCGTCGTAGCCGTGGCGGATCGGCTCGTTGGATGAAATGCGACGGATCTTCAGGTCTACCGCGGCGTCGCCGAGCAGCCGGCGAATGTCGGACTCGACGACGGCGACCGCGGGAAACCATTGCGCACCCACTTGGTACCCTCGCGAGTTACGCATGAAAGCGGCCGCGAACGGCGCACCTGGTTTGAGGGACCGGATGAACTTCATGGTGGCGAGTTCGAACTCCGTGCGGTCGCCGGTGATGGACTCGGCCACGAAGAACATGGTCCCGATGTTCCACCGCGCTTCGGGCAGGTCGAAGACGCTGGCTCTCTCGATGTGGGCCTTCGACGGCAGGACGGATCGTGGCCGCCTCAGTCGGCCGTATACCGTCGCCGACGTGCGGAACGCCTCCCAGAACAGGTCCCACGACTGGCCGTACGGCCTGATCCCGTGCTTCAACCAGCGGATGTTCGCCCTCGAGTACTCCCAGAGGGTCACGGTTTCGGTCAATGGCAACATCGCCAGCGCTGGATACAGATTGGTACCAGATCCGACATCGATGCCGTGCCAATGGCGGGTCGGCGCCTGCTTGGCGAAGAACTCGGCAAGCGTCTCGATAATTTCCCGATCGTCGTCCCGCAGCGTCCCGTAGTTGCGCTGTAGATACCATTCCGAGTCGAATAGGTCCCACGGGCAGTCGGCGTTGCGTAACGCGACCTTTGCCATTACCATTTTCGCCTGCCGGGCGAACCCGAGACGACCATCCAGCCCGCTCCCTACCCGAGCCCGACCCAGTGGTCACGGCACGCAAGATCGAACACCGTAACCACGACGTAGCGCGCCGCGTGGGTGTTGTCCAAGCGGCGACCGGATCAGGTTGCGGCGATTATCCCACCTCGGGCAGCGGAGGGTGCCCGCAGCCCGGTGCGGGTACAGCTTTGGTATAGCAGGGTAGCACCTGCACATTGCGATGTCGCTGTCCGGTATTGCGCGCGCATAACTATTCACGAGCCGCCCACCAGCCATCCTTGCCCTTGGCTCGATCACGAGCCGTGACCATGGTCATCGGTCTCCGTTGCCGCCACCGATGCTCTTTGTAAGACTCGAGGGGGCGCGCTGGCCTTACCCATGTCGGAATGTACTACCTGGTAGAACCCCTTTTTGGGGGGATGGCGACAACCGCATATCAGCAGCCTCGTTGTACAGGCCGTAGCATCGTCCCGTCCGGGCGAGACCGCGTCACTGAAAGTGACTCGGCGTGCATAGGTATGTGTGGCTGTGCCATAGGGTCGAGGAGCCTATATGACACGAGCGCTGGCTCCGAGTCGACGTCGAGTCGGAGCGGCCGACGGCAATGGCACCGCCTCCACCTCCAGGGGGAATGCCGGATATCCGTGGGATGACTTTGATCCAGACTGGTATGCCCGGCACAACTACGCCACACTCGGAGCTGATGACCGCCGGATTCTGCAGATAGTGCGGGATTTCTTCGCTTCGACACTGACCGGGCGGTCGGTCAAGCAGGGGATCGACGTCGGGTCGGGAGCCAATCTCTACCCGGCCCTGTCGATGCTGCCCTTCTGCGAGCGCATCACGCTGTGGGAGCGCAGCGCCGCCAACGTCAAGTGGCTGAAGGAACAGATCGAGGCCGACTATTCGGAGTCCTGGGACAGATTTTGGAACGTCCTGGTGACCCGTCCGCGGTACCGCGCTGTCGAGAACCCGCGGGAGGCGCTTCGCGAGAAGGCCTGGGTACGCAATGGTGATCTCTTCAAGCTGCCGCCGCGGCAGTGGGACCTCGGCACCATGTTCTTCGTGGCCGAGTCCATCTCCGACCGCAAGAACGAATTCCGTGATGCCACCCAGCGGTTCGTCGGGTCCCTTCGCGTGGGAGCGCCGTTCGCGGCCGCATTCATGGAGAACTCGTCGGGGTATGATGTGGGCTCGCTGCGCTTCCCCGCCGTTGCGGTTCGCACAGCGGATGTCGAGAGTTGCCTCTCCCTGCTTGCCCATGACGTAAGGACTGTCCCCGTCGCCCGTCTAAAGGATCGGCGAGACGGCTACGACGGTATGATCCTCGCGCTCGGGAAGGCGGGTCGGGCGAAGAGCTGACGGGGTGGTGGTCGGCGGCCATGAGGATCGAACCGCGCAAACAGCTTCTGGACGCGTGGCGGGCAATGGCCCGGGCGGCATATCCGGACGGTCAATGGGTTTGGGGCGGTCGGGACAAACGTAATTCCATCAGCGACGCAGAGCAGCTGTTGTGTCTGATGGGACCCGCGACCGATATCGACTCGTTCCGGCTCGACGTTCCGGACGAGATCGCCGAGGACGTGCTCGACGTGCTCCGCCCGCTGGGCGATAGTGTCGAGATTCCCCGACGCCTGGTCCGGGTGATTACCGAGTACCTCGACACGTACACCGACGGGACCGGGACGCCGGTCTTCTCGGGCGGCACGTATTTCCGGTCCGACGGGAGACCCCCGACCGAGGCACAACTGACGCTCGACGTGGTCGACTCGTACGCGATCTCGGTCCGGCTGATGCTGGCGACCATCGACTTCGTCAAGGGCTTCCGGCAAAAGATCACCCGCGAGGATCTGCTCCGGGAAGTCGACGCGCTCGAGACCGGCGCGAACATTCGGCTCACCGCCGCGATCGTCGGCCTGCTGCGCAGCTTCGCTATCGCCGTTTTCGACTACGACCACGAATACGGGCAGCGACTCTGTCGCATGGTCAACCAGGCCGGGATCGGTAATATCCGCCGGCTGGTCGACGAGCTCAACCAGGAGCTGCGCGAGGTCAACGCCGGTTTCCGTTACGTGACCCTCGGTCTGACCGAGCCGCCCGATCTCGACAACCCGAACCAGCTCTTCGAATGCGGATGGTCGTGGGGCGTTGTCAAGGGCGCCCCCGAGGTCAAGACGTCTGACGACATCGGCCGGCAGCCGGAGGGCGTCGCGCAAAATTTCCCGTACCTGTACTTCACGGTCACGGCGCTCGAGAGTATCCAGGACCTCTTCTCCGAGCGGACCCGCATTCTCGGCCTGCTGAGCGAGGAACAACAGCGGCTGGCCCGGGCGCTGCAGATCCGCTGGGACCTCACCCAGCGATATTGGTCGATTATCGCCCGATTCGGTGGCCGCCGGTGGCCGGTGGAGGACATCCCGTGGCGCACCACCGATGGCATTGCGTCGGATTACCTCAGTCTGCTCGTCACCTCGATCACCGTCCAGGAGTTCGCCACCCGGCGCACCCCACGCGAGGACATGTACCGGGTCGGCGAAATCCTCAAGGAACTTGCGGGCCGGGCGCGGATCACCCGGCGCAAGCTCGACGAGGATCAGGCGGTGACCCTGCATTCGCCCGGCTTTCCGGTCGAGCTGGTCGGCAGCGAAGATCCCGGCGGGCCACGGCTGAGCTGGCTACTGTCCGACTTCTCGCCGCAGTTGCTCAAGCGCACGATCCGGGTGGCCAGCCTGCTGCCGGACGCCGGGATGCGCGGACCGCTGCTGGCCTTGGCGGACGATATCTGGGACAAACACCTGATGCTGCGCCGGCTGCGGAGCGGAGCGGTAAGCCAGCTGGGCCAGCTCTGGGACCGACCGGACGCGATCTACGACCAGGTCTCGCCGTCCGACGGGCTGCCGTCGTGGTATTTCACCGAACGGGTCATCACCTGCCTGGTCGCTGCGGCGGATTTCGTCAGCAGTCCGCCGATCCGCAGCCCGGGCCTGGTCGAACTGGCCACGGACCTCCTGGCCGAGGCCGATCACCTCTTCGACCAGGAGCTACTCAAGGTCGCCGCGGAGGCCGGACCCGCGATGGGCAACGCGCTGCATACGGTACGCACGACGCTGCGCCGGGCCCACGAGACAATCGGCGACCGCCCCGGTACCGCGTACGTTCTCGCCAGCGAGGTCCTGCTCGAACTCGATCAGCTCGCCCGCGCCCGGCAGAGTCGCGACCAGGTGGACTGAAATGTTGATCTTCGCGACGTCCGACAAGGGCGGCACCGGCCGTTCGGTCACGAGCAGCAACGTGGTGTACCGCAAGGCCCTGCGCGGCGGCGATGTCTGCTACCTCGACTTCGACTTCGGCTCGCCGACCGCCGGAGCGATATTCCAGATAAACAGCGTGTCCCGCGGTACGAAGGACGGCGGCCTCCACAAGTACCTGCAAGGCGACGTACCGGAACCGCAGTCGCTGGACGTCTGGGCCGAGTCCGACCGCGAGAGCCTGCGTACGCAACCCGCCGGAGCCGGGCGGATGGTGCTGTATCCCGGAGACAGCGGCGGCGGTGAGTTCGCGAGCAACGGCGACATGGTACGGCGGTGCGCCGACCTCTTCCTCCAGTTGGAGGAGGAGTTCGAGGTCTGCCTGATCGACCTGAGCGCCGGAAGGTCGTACGCGACCGATCTGGTGCTCGCGGCCTCGGCGCTGACCGAGCTGTCGGCGGTGACCTGCCGGTGGTTGGTCTTCCACCGTTGGACGAGGCAGCACATCATCGCGGCGGCGGATCTGGTGTTCGGCGACCGTGGCATCGTCGAGGCCGGCGTCGAGCGCGGGCATCCGCGCGAGGCGCTCGCGAAGTCGATCCGCTTCGTGCGTACGGCCGTCGTCGACCCGAACTCCTCCGAGCTGGCCGGCCTCCGGGCCGCGCAGGTGGCGTGGCTGCGCGACTGTAACAGCGACCTGCAACGGCTGGCGAGCAAGTACGGCATCGGTCGCACGATGATCCTGGGGGCGGTGCCGCTCGACCCGGTACTGCAATGGCGCGAGCAACTGATCTCCGACGACGACGTGGTCCTCAGCCAGATCGCGAACCGGCCCACCGTAGAAGCCTTCGATCAGCTCGCCGTGCTCCTCTCCCGGGAAGAGGCATGGGAGGGACTCTGATGCGCTCCGACGCCAGCTTCCGTGAGGCGGGCGCGGAACGGCGGGTGCAAGGTGTGCCCTTGGCTCATCTGTCGGTGGAACTCGGCCACCTCTACTTCGAGGACCTGGCCGCCGGTCCGGATCGGCTGCGGCAGCACTTCCGCCGGATCGCGCCCTGGGTCGATGCGGCCAAGGGCATCTGTGCGGCGGGCATGCCGGGACGCCGAGCCCGGATCAGCACGTGTGTCCTCGTCGACGACTACTTCGCGCCGACCAGATCGCCGGCACAGGTGTTGCCGGAGCTGCTGGAGGTGGCCCAGGAAACCGGGCTGACCATCGACTACCTCGCCCGCGAATCGGCGTGCGCCGATGTCGACGGGCTGTCGCCGGCGCGGCTGGTAGAGGCACGTATCGTCGCCGACCCGCCGCCGGGTACCAACGGATCGCGGCCGCCGGTGACCGAGATCGGTTGGCTGTGCAACGGCCAGCGGTCGCCGGCGGGGTCGGTCGTGGAGGCCATGGCCAAGGTGGTCGCTCCGTGGGCGCCACCGGCCGAGAACGCGGCCAACCGCCATTCGGTATTCATCGACGTCGAACTGTGGGACAACGACGCGCGGGACGTCAGAACGTGGTCCTGCGCCTTCCTCGCGGCGGTCTGGCAGCTGATGCGCCTCGGCGTGCTGAGGTACGACGGCGAACCCGTTGCCACGCCCCAACTCTGGGAAGGCGAGCTGCCCGACGACTGGCGCCGGCTACCAGCCGTCGTTCAACTCGACCCGGCGGCTCAGGCGTTCAGCGCGTACCGGACCATGTCTGTCCTCTCTGGACGGTTCATGCCGACGGAGCACGCGGTACGGACGATCCTCAGCCAGGTGGCCATCGAAAGCGCGATCCTGGAGCGGATCGCCGAACGCGGTCGCGCCGAAGGTCTCGAACTGGCTCCCGCCCTCGTCGACCGGATCGACTACGTGTTCACCGGTTGACCGGTGGCGCGAAATCCTTGGCAAGCTCCCAAAGCGTCTTGAACCGCCTGATGCGGTCCTGCACCTGTGCGGTACCGAGTTCCAGCCGGGTGTGGGCGATCGTCGGCCGGATGTCGTCCGCGACGGTCAACGCACCCGGTGTCACCTCGTAGCTCACGACGTCGTCGAACAGCACGAAGTCGAACAGCCGCTGCCGGTGTACGCCCCTCGTGCTGGACAGGTCGAGCACGCGTACGTTGATGCCCAGCTCGCGCTGATGGCTGCATACCTCGATCAGACCCGGGTCCGCGACCATGCCGGGACGGTCCAGGATGAAGACCCGGCGGATCCGGACACCCTGCTGGATCCGTTCCCGTTGCACCTCCAGGTAGTGCTGACCGAGGTCGCTCGTCCACAGTCCACCGTCGATGAAGTTGTCGCCGCCGGCGTCCACTGTGGGCAGACTGGTGGCGTCGATTTTGGAGACCGCGTTCCGGGTCAGCGCGAGCATCCAGTCCCGGTCCTCACCGTGATAGATGACGCTGTCTCCCTCGCTCAGCTCCTTGAGGAAATGGGACATGCGGCTGAGTTCCGACTGCGCGAACCGCAGGACGAGCGACGGTGCCCGGGGGTCGAGCTGGGTCGAGTGGCGCACCAGATCCAGCACGGTGTCCGGCGCGATGGCGGAACCCTCGAGCAACCGGAACAGCTCGGTCGAGTCGTCGACCTTCACAAACCCCGCCGCCACCATCTTCTCGATTTCCTGGGCGTACCGCCCCCGGGTGGCCTCCACCTTGGCGAGCCGGTGCTCGAAGTCGACCAGAAACTGGCTGACGAGCGTTATCCCGCCGATGAACACCGACAGCGTCAACCCGGATATCCACTGGTTGCCGATCCTCTCGACCAGAACGCCGGTGATGAAGTACGCGACCGTACCGATCGCGAGTGACACCAAGATCTTGCGCGAAACTCTCGGTGTGCTCACGCTGCGATCTCCTCGAGTCGCGAACCCAACAACGTGACAGCGCTGAGGGCTATCTGATCGCGGATCCGTTCGGCACAGGCACGCCACTGCCGGCTCATTCCGGGCCGGCGCTCCATTCGTTCCCAGAACGGAGCGACCGACTCGTCGATGCGCGCGCCCGGCATCCACAGGTGCAGGAGGTGGTCCACTGCCGGGCGGAGGCGGGCCACCACCGCGTGCCGTGGCTCGGTCCCGATCCGGCTGCCGTCCATGATGTGCAGCAGGGTCGTCAGAAGCCAGTCGTGCAGCGCCAGATCCTCGCAGAACTCCACGACCACGGGGCCCTGTTCGGCGCCGCAGGTGATCTGCAGCGTACGCAGTTGCTTGTCCTCGACCCGGAAGTGGAGGTGCGGCTGTCCGTCGGATCCGGTCATGGCGACCGCGAAGCGCAATCTCGTGCGCGCCGCGGGAAACGGCGGCCTGCGGTCGAGTACCGGGGAGCTTTGGACGTCCTTCATCGCGCGGCGGGCGACGGCACCGAGGTCGAGTACCGCAACCTGCGATCGCGGGCCGACGAATCCCCGGGCGAGGTCGTCGGGTTCGGGCCGGCCGATCAGCTCGATGCGGCCGGGTCGTGCCAGGTAGTGCGACCACGACAGCCGCCGCCCGGATTCGCCTCGGACCAGGTGGGCCGTTGCCGAGCCCTGGAGTACGTGGCCGCCGGTGATCGTGGCGCGGGAGACCGCGGTTCCGATGCCGCGTACCTTCAGGCCGGTCGACGTCGCGATGCGGCAGTCGACGCCCGTGAGCAGGTCCGGCGACACCGCGTGGGCGATCGGCCGCTCGAACTGCCGAACCCGTTCGCCGTGAACCAACCCCAGAGCCCGTTCGCAGGTCGGCAAGGGCAACGCGACCGAGTTCTGGAGGAGCCCGGTATGGATTTCGCCAACGATCAACATCGGACCCCCATCAACACTGCGTATAGGTGATTTTGACGCCCTGTTACGGCTAGTGGTGCGGAAGAACAAGACATTGGCATCTATGGCGCTAATCTATACCGAGAGTATTCACTCGGTGACCTCCGTTGCCCTACTGTCGGAAGATGTCCCGGCCCGAGGTCCTCGTCATCGGCGCCGGCGTATCCGGTCTCACCACTGCCGTCTGCCTTGCCGAGGCGGGTCTGTCGGTACGGGTACGCGCTCGCCTGCTGCCGAAGGAAACCACATCCTGCGCCGCGGGAGCGATCTGGAGCCCGTACCTGACCGAGGACGAACGCATGCTCGGCTGGAGCGAACGGTCGCGGCAGGTTCTCGAGATCCTCGCCGCCGAGCCGGATACCGGGGTACATCTGGTGCGTGGCCTCGAGGCGGCCCGTGTCCCCACGTCCGTACCCGACTGGGCGACGGACCTGGCGGACTTCCGGGTCGCGACGGACGAGGACCTGCCGGACGGTTTCACCTGCGGCTGGTGGTACACGGCAGCGGTCTTGGACATGCCCGTGTACCTGGCGTATCTCGTCAACCGCCTCGACGACAACGACGTGAAGGTGGAAGCCGGCACGATCGATTCGCTTGACGATGCGATCTCGTACGCCCCGATCGCGGTCAACTGCACCGGAATCGGCGCGCGTGACCTGGTACCGGATCCGGACCTCGTACCGACCCGCGGTCAACTGGTCGTCGTGGACAACCCCGGTGTCGGCTGGTTCTTCGCCGAGCATGACGAGTCGCCCGATCCGACGTACTTCCTGCCGCAGGGCGACCACATCGTCCTGGGCGGCAGCGTCGAGCGCGGCCGGACCGACCTGGCCCCGGACCACCGGACGTCCCTGGCGATCCTGGACCGCTGCGCGGCGATCGAGCCGGTACTGGTCCGGGCCGCGGTCCTCGAACACCGCGTGGGCCTACGGCCGACCCGGTCACGGGTCCGCTTCGAACGGGTCGACATCGGTAGCCGGCACGTTATCCACAACTACGGGCACGGCGGTGCGGGCGTCACCGCGTCGTGGGGATGTGCCTACGAGGTCCTCCGCCTGATCGACGAAATCTGAGCGCCCGTATGCTCGGGCGCGGCGTAGTCGTGCTCGAGGGGGAGGGCCATGTTCGGGCGGTACGGTCGTTTCGTCGTTAGTCACCCATGGTTGGTCATCATCGGATGGCTCGTCGCGGCGGCGGCCGCGATCACGTTCTCACCGCGGATCTCCGACATCACCTCGGCGGATCAGGGCAGTTTCCTGCCGGACAGCTACGAGTCCATCCGCGCCATTAATGTCGCCCGGGAGGCCTTCCCGCAAGAGGGCAACACCACCTCGGTGTTCGTGGTGGTCAAGCGGGCCGACGGCGGACCGCTCACCGAAGCCGACCAGGCAAAGGTGGCCGAGGTCGCGCAGACGTTGCAGTCCAGGGGCATCAACCGGGTCTCCGCCGTGGTGACCGGGCCGCAGGCGGTCGCACCGAACCGTACCGTCCAGTTGATCAACGTAGTGATGGAGATCAGCGGCAATCCCGGCGCCGATCCCGAGCTTTTCCAGGCCGTTCGCAACCTGCGCACCGAGTTGCAACCGGCCATCGCGAACAGCGGCCTGACCGCGGGCGTGGCGGGTGACATCGCCGCCTTCGTAGACAACGAGAGTACGTTCAACAACGCCCTGGCGATCGTTGGCATCGCGACGTTCGTCCTCATCATCGGCCTGGTACTGCTCATCTTCCGCAGCCCGATCGCGGCTCTGTTGCCGATCGTCGTGATCTCGATCGTTCTTCAGGTGACGACCTCGTTGGTCGCTCTCGCCGGCTCGATCTTCAACTTCAACGTCACCCAGGATCTGCAGACGATCCTGCTGATCGTGCTGTTCGGCATCGGTACCGACTACATACTGTTCCTGCTCTTCCGGTACCGGGAACGGCTGCGCACCGGCGAAGACAAGAAAACCGCCATGGTGGTGGCGATCCAGCGGGTCGGCGAGGTCATCACCTCCGCCGCCGCGGCAGTGATCGTGGCGTTCCTGGTGCTGCTGCTCGCGTCGTTCGGGGCGTTCGGCTCGCTCGGTCCCGCGCTCGCCATCGCGGTCGCGGTCATGCTCGTCACCGCGCTCACGCTGATCCCGGCGTTGGTCTCCCTTCTGGGTCGGTTCACGTTCTGGCCGTCGAAGGCATGGCAGCGCCAGCCGAAGGGGACCCTCGCCGCTCGGTTGGGCGGCACCGTCGGTCGCCGGCCCGCGGTCGTGGCGCTGGCGTCTGGTGGGGTACTCGTGGCTCTGGCCGTGGGCGTGCTGTTCTTCAAGGCCGACTACGACTTCAGCGCCGGCCTTCCGCAGGACACCGAGTCCGCGCGGGCCGCCGCCGACCTGCGCAGCGGCTTCCCTGCGGGTGCGCTCACCCCCACCGACGTGTACCTGCGCAGCACCGACGGGTCGCCACTGTCCACAGAGGAGACAACACGGTTCGTCGCGGCGGTACAGGGCGCTCCAGGCGTCGGCCAGGTCCTGCCGGCTCAACCCAACGCCGACCAGACGGTGGCCAAGGTGAGCGTGCTGCTCACCGGCAACCCGGTCTCGAACGAGTCGATCGAGCTGGTACGCGGTCCGCTGCGCGATGCGGTCCACGCGGCGGCGCCGGCCGGTACCGAGGCGTTGGTCGGCGGAACGACGGCCATCTTCGCGGACGTCAACACGGCCAACAACCGCGATCTTTCGCTCATCCTGCCGGTCGCCGCGGTACTCATCGCGGTGATACTGGCTCTGTTGTTGCGCAGTATCGTCGCGCCCTTCTATCTGGTGATCGCGGTACTGCTCGGGTTCGCGGCGACACTCGGCGCGGCCGTCTATGTCTTCCAGGGCCTGCAGGGCAAGCCCGGGGTGACCTTCAACCTGCCGATCATCCTGTACCTGTTCGTGCTCGCCATCGGCACCGACTACAACATCCTGATGATCGGCCGGCTCCGCGAGGAGGCCCGCGAGGGCCACGAGCCGCGCCAAGCGGCCGCCGTCGGGGTCGAGCACGCCGGCCCGACCGTCGCGGCAGCGGGGTTGATTCTGGCCGGGACATTCGGGGTACTCATGCTGGCGCCGGTTTCCTTCCTGAAGCAGATGGGCTTCTCGGTGGCCGGTGGGATCCTGCTGTCCGCATTCGTCATGTCGATGTTCTTCGTGCCCGCGATCACCGCGCTCATCGGCCATGGCGCATGGTGGCCAGGTCACGGCGACCGGCCGGCGGAACCGCAGCCCGAACGCGTCCCGGAAGCGGTCGCCGGCGGCGTACACGGCGAATGATCGGCCAGGTGTCGCCAGATTCTCTGTGACGCATCCAGATACTTCGGCCACGGGCAGCCGCAGGTATCTGGATAGCGTCCTGTTGGTGGTCCGGCCATGCCGGTGCTCCCTTCGTGAGCGGCAGTGCTATCGCTCGCGGGTCACCCCCGTCGAATGACCCGCGAGCGACAACGTTGTGTATGCGAACCGAGCCTAGGAATTGCTGACAGGCACAGAATCGGCACCGACACAAGCACCGTTCTGCCGGTAGGATCTGCCGCTGGCACACACTTCACGGGTTGCAGTGGTTCCTGACCGGCAGGTCGGAACGGCAGATTCTGGATTTAGCCATGGCTGACACGCTCGGCGGAGCGATACGCCGCCGTCGCCTGGCGCTACGCCTTACCCAGGCGGCGTTGGCCGACAAGGCGGGTATCAGCGTCCGGACCCTACGCGATATCGAGCATGAACGGGTGCATCGACCACGGTCGGCGGTGGCGCTCGGCTTGGCTCGGGTGCTGGGCATCGAGGTCGAGGTACCTGGCATCCGAATCGGCGTCCTCGGACCGCTGCTCGTGCAACGCGGCGATGAGGATCTGCCCGTCTCGTCGACGATGCAGCGGAACCTGTTGGGTGTACTGGCGATTCAGCCAAATACTGTCGTGTCGCGCGACGAGGTCGTGGACGTGCTCTGGGGAGATAGCCCGCCGCCGGCGTATCTGAGCGCGTTGCACAGCTATGTCGTCCGGCTGCGCCGGGTGATCGAACCGGATCAGATGATCTGCGCCTCGCGCCATGGCTACCGGCTCGAAGCCGACGCAGCTCAGTTGGACGTGGCCCGTTTCGCCGATCTCGACGCGGCCGCTCGCGAGGCCGGCGAAACGATGGCTGCCTTCGACGCTCTCGCCGGTGCGTTGCGGTGTTGGCGTGGGCCGGTCGCCGCCGATGGCGGCGAGAGGTTGCGAAGCCATCCGGCCGCGGTGGCGTTGGCCAGGCATCGCGTGGCCGCCGCGTCGCGCCTCGCCGATCTCGCGGTCCAACTGGGAGTACCGGAACAGGCAGTCGACCTGTTGCAGACGGTTGTCCGGGACGAGCCGTTGCACGAGGGCATCCATGCGCGACTCATGGTTGCCCTTGCGGCCTCGGGTGAGCAGAGCGCGGCCGTGGCTCTGTTCGATACTCTGCGCACTCGTCTTCGTGACGAACTAGGCATTGCACCGGGTCCGGAGGTAGAACAGGCACATGTGCGGATCCTCCGGCAGGAGGTACCGGTCGTCCTGAGGCAGCCGGCGCCAGCGGCAGCGCGGCGCGGTCCCGCGCAGTTGCCTCTGGATGTTCGCGGCTTCAGCGGCCGGCGCCGCGAGCTCGTCTGGCTCGACAAGACGCTGTGCATTGGCACTGGACAACCGACCGTGGTGACCATCTCCGCGATACTCGGTACCGCGGGCGTCGGCAAGACCGCGCTGGCGGTCCACTGGGCTCACGGCCTCGCTGACAGGTACCCCGATGGCCAGTTGTACGTCAACCTTCGCGGGTTCGATCCAAGCGGTGCGGTGATGAGTTCGGCGGATGCCGTCCGGGGGTTCCTAGACGCGTTGGGTATCGCGCCGGAGCGGATACCGGGGACGGTCGACGCCCAGGTTGGCCTGTACCGGAGCTTGCTCGGTGGCAAGCGGATGCTGGTTGTGCTGGACAACGCCCGCGATGCCGAGCAGGTCCGGCCAATGTTGCCGGGCGCGCCCGGGTGCCTGGTCGTCGTGACCAGCCGCAACCAGATGCCGAGTCTGGTTGCCGTCGAAGGTGCCCACTCGTTGACGCTGGACCTGTTGACCGACGCGGAGGCCCGCCAGCTTCTGATTCGCCGGGTCGGCCGGGCGGCGGTCTCCGAGGATCCGGACGCAGTAGACGAGGTCATCCGGTACTGCGCCGGCCTTCCCCTGGCGCTGGTCATCACGGCCGCGCGGGCTATGTCCTTACCCGGCGTTTCGTTCGCCACGCTGGCGCAGGAACTGTGTGAGGCTCATGGCGGACTTGACACCTTCGACGGAGGCGATGCCGTCAGCAATGTACGAGCGGTGTTCTCCTGGTCATACCGGACACTGAGCGCCGACGCGGCGCGGCTATTTCGCTTGCTCGGACTACACCCCGGACCGGACGTGTCGACCGCCGCGGTCGTGAGTCTGGCTGCCCTGCCTGTCGAGCAGGTACGCCGACTCCTCGGGGAGCTGACCCGGGCGCATCTCTTGACCGATCACGCTCCGGGTCGTTTCGCATTCCACGACCTGCTTCGCGTGTACGCCGTCGAGCTCGCCCGCAGCCAGGAGAGTGAGGCGGAGCAGCGAGCGGTAGTCCACCGGCTGCTCGATCACTATCTCTTCAGCGCATTCAACGCCACGGTGCTCCTCGATGCTCACCGGCACCGCATCTCTTTGTCGGAGCTCGAGCCCGACGTCCAGCCCGAGGACTTCTCGGAGGCCGAGCAGGCTCTGGCGTGGTTCGTCGCCGAGCACGCGGTGCTGGTTGCGGTGATCCGGCAGGCAGTGAACGCCGGCTTCGACAGTCATGTTTGGCAACTGACTTGGACGGTGGGGACCTTCTTTGATCAGCAGGGACACTGGCGCGAATGGGCCGCCGTCGCCGAGTCAGGTCTGGCGGCGGCCCAACGTGCTGGTGATCTCGAAGATCGGGCCCGCGCCCACCGAGGCGTGGCCGCCGCCTACGGCTTGTTGGATCGACGCGATGACGCCCACGCGCACTTCCGCCGTGCCATCGAGCTCTTCGCCGAGATCGGTGACGTCATCGGAGAGGCGCATACTCACCGCAATCTCGCTTGGCTCCTCGAGCGACACGGTCAATATGAAGATGCCCTGCACCACTTCGAGCGAACCCACGACCTGTCTCAGGCCACGGCGAACCCGGCGTTGGTAGCCGGAGCCACAAACGCAATTGGGTGGTGTCAAGCCCGCTTGGGCAAGTATGAGATTGCGCTAACCAACTGCCGGAAGGCTTACGCCGCCTTCGAGGAGGCCGGCGTCCGTTCGGGCATGGCTTCAACCGCGGACAGTCTCGGCTATATCCACCATCTCCTCTGCGATCACTCGACGTCCGTCAGCTGGTATGAACGGGCGATCGACATGTACCGAGAGGCGGGTTACCGCGAGGGCGAGGCCGAAACTCTAGAGCGCCTCGGTGAGCGTTACCTTGAAGCCGGTGACTGTCGGGCCGCCCGCAGAGTGTGGCTACAAGCCCTCGAGATCGTTGGCGAGCTCGAGAAGCCCGACGCGGGGCGGCTCGCCGCGAAGCTGGATGCGCTTGCTACAGACCAGGATGCGCGGTAACGAGTTGGAAACGCTCCCAACGACTGCTTGACACATGAGGGGTCGAGGGGCAAGCTGTGGGAGCGCTCCCGGTGGGTGTGGTGCAAGCCACATTCACCTGACAACCGTATGACGTCCGGGCGGATGTCGTAGCAGTGTGCGCTACGGCTCTGCGCGGGCGAAACCCCCCACCACACACGCACATCACCCCACCACACAACTTCCCGACCTGAGAGGGGTCAGAGGATGGGCGTTTCCCTGCGCCGTCGCTCGTTCGCGGCCGCCGCCCTCGTCGCGGTCGCCGCACTAGCCGGCATGTCCGCGTGCTCCCAGAAGCCCGAACAGACCACCCCCGGCCAGCCCATTACGCTCAATGTCGATGTGTTTGGCCAGTTCGGCTACGAGGACCTGTACAAGCAGTACGAAGCCGCCAACCCGGGCATCAAGATTGTCGAACGCGGCACCGGCGCCCGCCTCGACGACCACACCACCCGAATGACGCAACAGCTCGCGGCCGGCTCCGGTATGGGCGACATCGTGGCCATCGAAGAAGGCACGCTCATCCAGTTCAAGGCGCAGTCGGACAAGTTCGTTAACTTGCTCGACCAAGGCGCGTCGGCGGACCAGGGCAACTTCCTGCCATGGAAGTGGGAGCAGGGTCTCTCGGCCGACGGCAAGTCGCTGATGGGTCTGGGTACGGACGTCGGCGGCATGGGCATCTGCTACCGCACCGACCTGTACAAGGCCGCCGGGTTGCCGACCGACCGCGAAGCGGTCTCCGCACTGTTCCCGACGTGGGAGGCGTTCATCACCAAGGGTGAGGAGTTCAAGACCAAGACTCCGAACGTGGCGTGGGCCGACGCCGGCACCAACTTCTACAACGTCATCCTCATGCAGAAGGCGGGCGCCTCGTCTGGCTACACCTACTACGACAAGAGCAACAACTTCGTCATGAGTAGCAACCCGGCCATCAAGGAGTCCTTCGACCTCACGATGTCACTGGTCAGCAAGGGTCTTACGGCCAAGCTGTTCACCTTCTCCGACGAGTGGGCGGCGGGCACCAAGCAGAGCAAGTTTGCTAACGTCCCGTGCCCGGCCTGGATGACCGGGGTCATCGAGGGTAACGCCGGGCCGGAGCAGAAGGGCAAGTGGGACATTGCCAAGGCGCCCGGTGGCGGCAACTGGGGTGGCTCGTTCCTGTCCGTGCCGAAGCAGAGCACGCACCAGGCCGAGGCGGCCAAGCTCGCCCGCTTCCTGACCAGCCCCCAGGGCCAGATCGCCGCCTGGAAGTCGAAGGGCAACCTGCCCTCGTCGCCGCAGGCGCAGGCCGACCCGTCGGTGGCCGACAAGAAGAACGAGTACTTCAGCAACGCGCCGACCGGCACGATCTTCGCCGCGGGTGCCAAGGACCTGAAGCCGGTCTACATGGGCCCGAAGAACCAGGCGGTCCGTACCGAGGTCGAGAACGCGATCCGCGCGGTCGAGCAGGGTCAGCTCAAGGCGGACGCGGCGTGGGCTAAGGCACTTGCCGACGCGGAGAAGGCGTCCAAGTAAGAGAATAGGAACCTAGTGACTGGTGGCGCCCGCGGCGGTCCCGCCGCGGGCGCCACCCGCCTGGTGAAAGAGAGCCTTCCAGCATGTCGCTACAGGCAGACACCCGGCGGTCGCCGGCGTCCCACTCCGGCGCGGGGAGCGGGACACCACCGGTCCGGCGGCCACGCTCGGGACGAATATGGCTCAGCCGCATGGACATCAAGGCTTCGCCGTACCTCTATGTCGCGCCGTTCTTCATTCTCTTCGGGATCTTCGGACTCTTCCCGCTCATCTACACCGCCTGGGTGTCCGTGCACAACTGGGAGATCCTCGGCCCACCGCCGAGCTTGACCGGCTTGGAGAACTACACCGAACTGCTCAAGGACGACCGCTTCTGGAACTCGGTACGCAACACGTTCGGGATGTTCTTCCTTGCCACCATCCCGCAGCTGCTCGGCGCGCTCTGGCTGGCCAACCTGCTGAACCGCCAGATGCGGGCGCGGACGTTCTTCCGGATGGCGATCGTGGTACCGGGCATCACGTCGCTGGCCGCGGTCGCGATCGTGTTCAACCACTTCTACGCCCGCGACTACGGCATCGTGAACTACATGCTGAACGGGATCGGCGTCGACTCGATCGACTGGCGGGCCGGCAGGTGGCCCTCCTGGATAGCCATCTCGACGATCGTGGACTGGCGCTGGCTGGGGTACAACGCCCTGATCTACCTGGCCGCGATGCAGGCCATCCCCAAGGACCTGTACGAGTCGGCGGCGCTCGACGGGGCTTCGCACTGGCGGCAATTCTGGAGCATTACGGTCCCGATGCTGCGACCCACGATCATCTTCACCGTCATCATCTCCACGATCGGTGGCCTGCAGCTGTTCACCGAGCCGCTGATGTTCGGCAATCGGGTCGAGGGAGGTGCGCTGCGCGAGTTCCAGACCGTCACGATGTACCTCTACGAGATGGGCTTCGTCCGGTACGAGCTGGGCTATGCGGCGGCGATCGCCTGGGTGCTCTTCCTGATGATTCTGGTCTTCGGCGCGATCAACTACCTGATCGTGCGGCGGCTCGCCGCTGGTAGCAAGGAGGTGAGGTGAGATGGTAGCTCCATCGGCGATCGCCCGAAACGCCCGCAAGACGGCGGGGCATCGGATCGACGGGCGTCGTCCGCGCCGTCGTGGCGTGAGCTCGTCCCTGTGGCAGGCCAGCCCACTCACCTACGTCGCGCTGATCATGGCGACCGCATTGTCGATCTTCCCGCTGTACTTCATGCTGGTGATCGGCAGCCGGGACTCGAGCTCGGCCGGCCAGGTGCCACCGCCGTTACTGCCGGGCCCCAACTTCGGCGCCAACGTGGATCGGCTGCTGGCCAACCGGGACGCGGCATTCCAGATCGGCATGATCAACTCGGCGATCGTGGCGCTGTCGACGACCATCTCGGTGGTCTTCTTCTGTTCGCTGGCCGGGTTCGCGTTCGCCAAGCTGCGCTTCCGCGGCCGCAACGCGCTGCTGCTGGTCATCATCGCCACGATGGCGGTACCCGTGCAGCTCGGCCTGATTCCGCTCTACATCATCATGAACGAGATCGGCTGGACCAACAAACTCCAAGCGGTCATCGTGCCGTTCCTGGTGACCGGGTTCGGCGTGTTCATGATGCGGCAGTACGCGAGCCAAGCGGTCTCCGACGAGCTGATAGAAGCGGCTCGAGTCGACGGCTGCTCGACGTTCCGGATCTACTGGAGCGTCGTACTGCCGGCGCTGAGACCGGCGGCGGCGGTGCTCGGCCTGTTCACGTTCATGGCGAACTGGAACGAGTTCATCTGGCCGTTCGTCGTGCTCCAGGATCCGGCTACACCAACGGTCCAGCTCTCGTTGCGGCGCCTGTCGGTCGGCTATTACCAGGACATTTCGCAGGTGTTCGTAGGCACCTTCATCTCGGTACTCCCGCTGCTCGTCGTGTTCGTCATCGCCGGCCGCCGGATCATCGGCGGCATCATGGAAGGTGCGCTCAAGGCGTGAACGATCCCAGCCCTCGGGTGTCCACGGTGGACAGTGTGGACCTCGCGTTTCCGGCCGACTTCATGTGGGGCACCGCCACGGCGGCGTACCAGATCGAGGGCGCTGTCGACGCGGATGGCCGTACACCGTCCATCTGGGACACGTTCAGCCATACCCCGGGAACGGTGGTGGAGGGTCACACCGGTGACGTGGCGACAGACCACTACCACCGGTACCGGGACGATGTCGCGCTGATGAAGTCGTTGGGGCTGAAGGCGTACCGTTTCTCGATCGCATGGCCGCGAGTGCAGCCGGGCGGATCCGGTCCGGCGAGCCAGGCCGGGCTCGACTTCTACCGAAACCTCGTGGACGAGTTGCTCGCGGCCGGTATCGAGCCGTGGGTGACGCTCTACCACTGGGACCTGCCGCAGGAGCTGGAGGACGCGGGCGGCTGGCCGGTACGGGACACCGCGGGTCGGTTCGCCGACTACGCGGGGATCGTCCACAGTGCACTCGGTGACCGGGTGCGGTACTGGACGACGCTCAACGAGCCTTGGTGCTCGGCTTTCCTGGGGTACAGCTCCGGGGTGCACGCGCCCGGGCGGCACGAGCCTGCCTCCGCCGTCCGGGCCGCACACCACCTGATGCTCGGGCACGGTCTGGCCGCCCAGGCCATCCGGTCGAACAACCCGGCCAGCGACGTCGGCATCTCGCTGAACCTGTACGCGGTCTCGCCAGCGAGCGAGTCGGCGGCCGACCTCGACGCCGCCCGTCGGATCGACGGGTTGGGCAACCGGCTGTTCCTCGACCCGATCCTGCTCGGCAGCTACCCGGCCGACGTGATGGCGGACCTGCACGACATCACCGACTTCGGCCACCTTCGCGACGGCGACCTGCGTACGATCTCGGCGCCGCTGGCGATGCTCGGCATCAACTACTACAGCCGGCACGTGGTGGCCGCGCCCGATCCGTCGGTTCCCGCACCGACGTACTGGCGGGACCAGGCGAACTGGCCCGGCAGCGAGAACGTGCGGTTCGTAGGCCAGGGGTTGCCGCGTACCGCGATGGACTGGGAGATCGACCCGCCGGGTCTGGTGGAGACGCTGCGCCGGGTGCACGCCGAGTACCCGGAACTGCCCCTGTACATCACCGAGAACGGGGCTGCCTTCGACGACCGGATCGGCGCCGACGGGGCGGTCGACGACCCGGAGCGGGTGGCGTACCTCGACGGGCACCTGCGCGCCTGCCACGAGGCGTTGGCCGCGGGCATCCCGCTGCGGGGGTACTTCTGCTGGTCCCTGCTCGACAACTACGAGTGGGCCTGGGGGTACACCCGGCGATTCGGCCTGGTGTTCGTGGACTACCCGACGCAACGCCGCATCCCGAAGACCAGCGCGCGCTGGTACGCCGATGTCATTCGGCGAAATTCTCTGGCAGAGACGTGAATCCGAGGCGACCGACGCTGGAGCAGGTCGCCGCCCGGGCCGGGGTGGGCCGGGGGACGGTCTCGCGAGTGGTCAACGGTTCACCGCAGGTGAGCCAGGAGACCCGTGCGGCGGTCCTCGCGGCCATCGAGGAGCTTGGGTACGTGCCCAACCGGGCGGCCCGCGCACTCGTCACGCAACGGACCGACTCGGTGGCCCTGGTGGTGTCCGAGTCGGAGGAGCGCGTCTTCGGAGAGCCTTTCTTCGCCGGCATCGTGCGCGGTATCTCGACCGTGCTGGCCGACACCGAACTGCAGCTCTGGCTTGCCCTGGCCCAGTCGCCGACCGAACGCGAGCGGGTCGAGCACCACCTCACCAGCCAGCACGTGGACGGGGTCATGCTGCTCTCGCTGCACGACTCCGACCCGCTGCCGGGGTTGCTCGCCGATCGCGGCCTGCCGACCGTCCTCGGTGGGCGGCCGGCCCGCATGGTGAGACCCGGTGGCTCCGGTGACGATGGTGTGTCCTATGTGGACGTCGACAACGAGGGTGGTGCCCAGCAGGCGGTCGCGCATCTGCTGGACAGCGGCCGTCGGCGCATCGGCGTCATCGCCGGGCCGCAGGACATGGGGGTGGGAGTCGCCCGGCTGGCCGGATATTGGGATGCGCTGAAGGACGCGGGTGTGGCCCGGGACGAGACGCTGGTGACGTACGGCGACTTCAGCGAGCGCAGCGGGGTCCGCGCGACGGTTCAGTTGCTGGACCGGCGTCCGGACGTCGACGCGATCTTCGCTGCGTCCGATCTGATGGCGGTGGGCGCTCTGCGCGCGTTGCGCGACGCCGGAAAGCAGGTGCCGGGCGACGTCGCGGTGGTCGGATTCGAGGACTCGACGCTTGCCCGGCAGACCGATCCGCCGCTGACGACAGTCTTCCAGCCGGTGGAGGCGATGGGACGGGAGATGGCCCGACTGCTCGTGGCCCGCATCGGGGGCGAGCCAGCCGGTCAACACGTACTCCTCGACACACATCTGGTGGGCCGGCTGTCAGCATGAGCGAGATCGGCCGATCGGCCGTGTGTGCGGCATGCGCACGCCCAGTAAGGTGAGGGCGGGGAGGGGCGTCCCCTCCCCGCACCACGCATCGCTCGCTGTACCGCCACATCCGTCTCGGGGCAGTTCGTCGCGGCACAGCATGCTCGGGAGCCGGGCCGTACTCGTTTGAGTGGGGACCACCTCCTCTGGCTGTGGTGTAAGCGGGTCGGCGGCGCGGTGTCCGGGCAAGCCTCGCCGCCGACCCGGGTATAGCAACTGGGAGCGCTCCCAGTTCTCCAAAGACTACGCCCCTGATCGGGACTGTCAATGTGCCTGCAACGATTTCGTAGCGACGTTGACATGTGCCCAGGTCAGAGCCGTTGGCAGGGGTGTCGGCGGGCCGTCCGAGCTGAAACTTTCAGCTGCTCAACGCCGTGTCGAGAACCGTCAGAGCGGCCGTCAGCTCTTGGGCAACGCCCGCGGAGATGGCCCTCTCGCGCAGCCGGTCGTCCACCTTGCGCTGGACGTTGGCTACTTGCCCGGACAGGTCCGTGGTGGAATCGAGCTGCGCTTGCACGGCCAGGTTGTTCAGGAGCTGGTGCAGGTCGAGGGCGGCGTCGGGGCGTACCTCGCCGGCAGCCAGACCGCGATCGATGACGCCGTGCGCCGCCGCGAACGCCTCTGCGGGCGTCACGGCGGGAGGCACGAGTGCCGCCGGTTCGGACGTGGACGGCGCCGGCGTGGGCACGACCGGGTTCGGCGCCGGTGTCTCGCGCGTGGGCGGCACCGCACTCGGTACGGCCGTCGTCGGTTGGCTCGACGTCGGGTCCGCTCCGGGCGTGGTCTGGACAACCGTCACCGGCGCCTCGCGGAGCACCCGGCTGTCGGGCGCGTCGAGCAGCCCGCTGAAGAGGGTCACCGCGACCGCCGCCGCGGCGACCGTCGAGGCGACCGCCGCCGCGGTCCAGCGCGGCCCGATACCGCCACGGCCAGGCTCGCTCGAGTCCAGTGCCGCGGCGAGGTCGTCGGCCACTTCGGCCGCCGTCGGCCTGGCTGCCGGTGCGGCCGCCAGACATCGCTGACAGGTCCGCGCGACGGCGGCGGGCAGGCCGGGTACGCCGGTCGGCGCTGGCGGCGGCTCGAGCCTCGTCGCGGTCTCGATCTCGGCCCAGGTCGTCTCTGGATACGGCGGCTGCCCGGTCAGCATCTCGAACAGCAGGGCGCCGAGGGAGTACACGTCGGTCGGGGTCATCGCCGGGGTGCCGTCGAGGCGTTCCGGGGCCACGTACGGCGGCGTGCCGAACGTCCACCCGGTCGCGTCGTCGTCCGGCTCCCCGATGCGCGCCGCGATGCCGAAGTCCAGTACCTTCGCGCCGTCCGCGGTCAGCATCACGTTGTCCGGGGTGATGTCCCGGTGGACGATGCCGCGCGCGTGTGCGGCGGCGAGCACGCGGGCCACGCGTACCGCCACCCGTACCGCCTCGCGCCACGGCAGCGGGCCACTGGCCAGCCGGATCGCGAGTGGCTCGCCGTCGACGAGCTGCATCACGACGTACGCCACGAGCCGCCGGTCGGGCGCCAACGTCTCGCCGTAGTCGTACACCGCGGTCGCGTCCGGGTGGGAGAGCCGGGCCGCGGCACGGGCCTCCTTGCGGACGAGGTCGCGGTGGGTACGGTCGGCGGCCAGTGCGGCATCGAGTACCTTCACCGCCACGATCCGTTCGAGCGCCTCGTCCCGGGCCCGCCAGATCACCGACATGCCACCGGCGCCGGTGCGTTCGAGCAGCCGGTACCGGTGTGCGAGCAGATCGCCCTCCCGCAGCCACTCTGTCGTAGCCAGATCACTCATGCGGTTTCGCGGATCACGAGTTCGGTGGGCAGGATCGGGTTCTCCCGGCTGACATCGTGGCCGGCGATCTCGGCGAGCAGCAGCTCGGCGGCGAGCTCACCGAGTTCCTCGACCGGCTGCCGGACGGTGGTCAGCGCCGGACGGGTGAGCCGGGCGGCCGGGGCGTCGTCGAAGCCGATCACGGCGACGTCGTCCGGTACCCGGCGATTGGCGCGGTGCAACGTGTGCAGGGCGCCGACGGCCATCAGATCCGACGCCACGAACACCGCGTCGAGCTGCGGTACCCGGTGCAGCAACCAGCCCATCGCGTGCGCGCCGGAGACCTGGGTGAAGTCACCGTAGGCGACCGGCAGTACCGGCGTACCCGCCTCTTCCAACGCATCGCGGTAGCCGGCGAGACGGTCCGCGGACGCCGAGAGGTCCGGCGGCCCGGCAATCGTCGCGATGGCCCGGCAGCCCCGGCGGAGCAGGTGCTCGACGGCGCGCCGGGCACCGCCCCGGTTGTCGACGTCCACATAGGACGCATGGCCGGCGTCGGCGGGGCGGCCCGCGCAGCGCACCGCCACCCGGGCCGCGGGCAGCGACACCGCCAGGGGATGCCGGCTGTGCGCGCTGATCAGGAGGACCCCGTCGACGGCGCCGGAGATCAGGTACCGCTCGATCGCGGCGAGCGTGTCGCCGCTGGTCGGGACGAGCAGCAGCGGTACGCCGTGCCGGGCGAGCGCCTCCTCGGCACCGGCGATCACCCGGGGGAAGAACGGATCGCTGAACAGCCTGGTCGGCGGCTCGCAGATGACGGCCGCGACGGCGCTGGTCGGTGGTCGGCTCGGTCGGCTGCTGCGCGGAGCCCGGCGCCGGACGTAGCCGAGGTTGGCCATCGCCTCGTGGACCTGGCGGCGGGCGGACGTACTGACCCGGACCGATCCGGTCAACACCCGGGACGCGGTAGCGGGGGACACCCCGGCCGCAGCCGCGACCTGCGCCAGGGTGGGCGGATCGGCCATTCGGCGACTCTCCTCGTCATCGGCGTTCCGGCCTGCCGTGGGTTCGCGCAGGGCACAGCGTCGCCGTGGTGTGGTCGCGGTCACGCGTCAGCGTCAGGCACGTGTTACGCCGCTGTCAACAGGGCGTTTCAGAAGGCATGAAAGTTTCATCCGTCGATGCCGTTCAGCGCTGGTCGAGCGGCGCTGGGCGCATTCGCGGACCTTCGCCCGTTGACAGAGGCCAGTCGTCGAGTCACGCTCACCCGCACTGGATGGAAGCGCTCCCAAGAGCTGGAACGGGGAGACTTGCGATGGCTCACCCTGTGCCCCGGAAGAAGCCCCGTGTTATCGCGGGCTTGGTGCTCGTCATTGTGGCCGCCCTGCTGCCCGCCGTCGGGCCTGTGCCGCCCGCGCAGGCGGTACCGCCGCCGTTCAACTACGGCGAGGCGCTGCAGAAGGCGATCTGGTTCTACGAAGCCGAGGTCTCCGGCGTCAAGCCGGCATGGAACCGCGTCTCGTGGCGAGGCAACTCGTTCGAGCGGGACGCCACGATCGCCGGTGCCGGCGTCGACCTGGCCGGCGGGTTCCACGACGCGGGCGACCACATCAAGGCGACGTTCCCGATGTCGCACTCGATGGCCACGCTGGCCTGGGGTTTGCTCGAGTGGCCCGCCGCCTACACCGGTACCGGCCAGCGCACCCACCTGCTGAACAACCTGCGGTGGGGCATGGACTGGCTCATCAAGGGGCACCCGTCGGCGAACCGGCTGGTCGCGCTCGTGGGCCGGCCGTCGACCGACCACACGCTGTGGGCCGCTGCCGAGGTGCAGACGTACGCCCGCGAGGCGTGGTTCATCGACAACTCCTGCCCGGGTGCGGACCTCGCGGCCGGTACCGCCGCCGCGTTTGCCGCGAGCGCGATGGTGTTCGCCTCGACGGACCCGACGTATGCCAGCACGCTGCTCACCCACGCCCGGCAGCTCTACGCGTTTGCCGACGCCGCGCCTAAATCTCCGTACAGCCAAACGTTCGAGTACGAGAACTGCGCGCCGGTGCAGAACATCTACGAGTCGCACAGCGGGTACCTCGACGAGCTGGTCTGGGGCGCGATCTGGCTGTCCCGGGCGACCACGGGCACGGAGTCGACTGGTTTCCTGGCCAAGGCCGAGCAGTACTACGACCTGCTGCCCCGGGAGCAGGGCACCTCGCTGCCGAAGTACAAGTGGACATACGACTGGGACGACAAGGCGATCGCTTCGCAGGTGTTGCTGGCCAAGCTCACCGGCGCCACGGAGTACGTCACCGACGTGAACCGCTGGGCCGACTTCACCACCGACCGGGTCAACGGGTTCAACGGGCAGATGGCCACGTACTCGCCGGTTGGCGGGCAGATCTTCTACCTGAACTGGGGCTCGCTGCGGTACGCGATGGGCGCCGCCTTCCTGGCCTTCGTCGCCGGGGACTCGGGCCGGCTCGATGCCACGCGAACAGCGCGGCTCATCGCGTTCGCCAAGCGTCAGACCAACTACACGCTCGGGGACAACCCATCGAACCTGAGCTACATGGTCGGCTTCAGCAAGAACGGCGGCGCCTACGTGCGGCGGCCGCACCACCGTACCGAGCACGGCTCGTGGACGGACTTCTTCTACGACCCGGTGGAGAGCCGGCACACGCTCTATGGCGCGCTCGTCGGTGGGCCGCCCGCGGCGAACGACAACTACGGCGACGAGGACCGCAACGACTTCCAGAAGGCCGAGGTGGCGCTGGACTTCAACGCGCCGTACGTCGGCAACCTCGCGCGCATGTGGCTCGACGACGGGGGTACGCCGCTGGCGTCGTTCCCGCCCGTCGAGACCCCGGACGGGCCGGAGATGTTCATCGATGCCGCGATCAACCAGCAGGGTACCCAGCCCGGGCCTTACTTCGAGGTGAAAGCTTTCGTCCGGAACAAGTCGGCGTGGCCCGCACGGCACCTGGACAACGGCATGTTCCGGTACTACTTCACGATCGAGCCCGGCGTGCCGGTCAACCAGGTCGCGCTGTCGACGGCGTTCAACCAGTGCTCGCCGCCGACCGGCCCGACCCAGTTCTCCGGTACGACGTACTACGTGCAGGTCAGCTGCGCCGGCCAGCGCATCTCGCCGGTGGGGCAGAGCCCTTGGCGCCGCGAGGTGCAGTTCCGCATCTCGTTCCCGGCCGGCTCGACGCACAACTTCACGCAGGACTGGTCGTACCAGGGCATCTCCACGAACCCCAACGCGCCGGCCGTGATGCAGCGGATGACCCTCCACGATGGAACGACGCAGATCTTCGGCCAGCCGCCGGGTGCGCAGACCCCGCCGTCGGCGCCGGGCCAGCCGGCCCAGTCGAACCTGACCTCGTCGTCGGTGACGTTGACGTGGGCCGCCTCGACGCCGGGCTCGAGCCCGCTCGCCGGGTACGACGTATACCGGGTCGGCACGCCGGACACCGTGGTCGCGTCGACAGGCCCGTCCGTGCTGACCGCTCCGGTGACCGGACTCGCCGCGTCCACCTCGTACACCTTCTACGTGAGGGCGCGCGACACCGGTGGGCTCACCTCGCCTGCCTCGCCGACGCGGACCGTCATGACCCTGCCGCCGCCGACGCCACCCGGCCCGCCGGGTCAGCCCACGCTGGGAACCGTGACGGCGACGACCGTGCCCTTGTCCTGGACCGCGTCCACGCCGGGCACGAACCCCATTGCCGGGTACGACGTGTACCGCGTCGGCACGCCGGACACCGTCGTCGCTACGTCGACCGGTCTGTCCGCGACGGTCACCAACCTCACGCCGAGCACGCCGTACACGTTCTACGTGCGGGCGCGAGACAACACCGGGGTCTCCGGCGCCGCCTCGCCGAACCGGAACGTCACGACGGCCGCAGCGAACCCGCCGTCGGCGCCCGCCGGGCTCACGGCCTCGTCCGTCACCGCGACCACGGCCTCGCTCGCCTGGACCGCGTCGACGCCGGGTGACTTCCCGATCGCCCGGTACGAGGTCTGGCGCGTCAACGGCACATCGTCGGACTCACTGTTGGCCCAGACCACCGGACCCACCCCGCCGTCGTTGGGGCTGACCGGGTTGACGCCACTGACGTCGTACGAGCTGTACGTGCTGGCGCGCGACACGGCCGGGGTCGCCTCCGGCCAGTCCAACCACGTGCTGTTCAGCACACCGGACCAGCCGGCGGCGACGCTACGGGCTCGGTACAAGAACAACGACTCGTCTCCGACGGACAACCAGATCAAGCCCGGCCTGAGCCTGGTCAACGCCGGTACGACGGCCGTCTCGCTGTCCACCGTGAAGATCCGCTATTACTTCACGAAGGAACCACCGGTGACGACCTTCAACACGTGGTGCGACCACGCCGCCGTCATCGGCTGCAGCACGGTGACCCATCAGGTCGTGGCTCTGGCCACCCCGGTGACCGGGGCCACCCACTACCTCGAGGTGGGCTTCACGCCGACCGCGGGCAGCCTGGCCGCCGGGGCGAGCCTCACCGACCTGCAGATGCGCTTCAACGTCACGACCTGGGAAGCGTTCAACGAGGTCAACGACTACAGCTACGGTACGAACACCGCCTTCGCCGACGCGCCAAGAGTCACCGTGTTCGTCAGCGGCCAGCTCGTCTGGGGTACGCCACCGGCCTGAAATGCCAGGTCCACAGTGGACTCGTCCACTGTGGACCGGCGGCACCCTAGCTGGCTGTCGATCCGCGCCGGTAAGTGTGGGAACGGGGGGCTTGGGCGACCGACTCGCTTGCGAGGGATGTGGTCGACGCTAGTCGCCCCACAGTCCGGCCAGCACGACTTAACAAAGAACTAAGAAAGACCTGCGGTAGACCCAAGGCGCGGTCCGTGCGTCCACCCCCTCCCGGTTGATCATGAAGTTGGTGACGCGACACGCCGCCGAGGCACCAACTAAGTTCATGATCAACGGGGTCTGGGGCGGATCAATGGGGTCTGGAGCGGCGGCTCCAGCGGCGCTCGCCGGGCTCGGACGAGAGCCGGCCGACGAAGCCGAGCCGGGGCTTGGCCACGGGCGGCTTCTCGGCGTCGGTCAACATGACGACCACGCTCGCCCCGCCGAGGGCGCCGGTACCGATGTCCACCGAGCCGTTGCCGGCTACCGCGGCCCGGCGCACGATGTCCAGGCCGAGACCGGTCGAACCCCGTTCACTGCTGCCGCGGCGGAGCGCCTTCTGCGGGTCGGCGATACCCGGGCCGGCGTCCTCGACCCGTACCGAGACATAGCCCTTCCGGCGGGTCACCGCGACCTCGAAGCTCGTGCCCTGCGGGGTGTACCGGAACACGTTGCCCAGCAACGCGTCCAGCGCGGCGGCCAGCTCGCTGCGGGGCAAGCTCACGGGTGCCGGCTGGTCCGCGCCGGACACCCGGTACGGCCGGCCCTGGTCCTCGGCGACCGCGGCCCAGAACGCCATACGCTCCCGGACCACCTCGCCGGCGTCGCAGTTGTCGGGCTCGGCGGGCGGTAGCGCACTGGGTGCCCGCGTGGTCCGGATCAACGTGTCGACCTCGCGTTCGAGCGTGTCGACGGCCTCCCGAAGCCGCGCCGCGCTGCGTCCCTCCAGTGTCTCAGCCTCCAATGCCTCGGCCTCCAGCCGGAGCGCGGTCAGCGGCGTACGCAGCCGGTGCGACAGGTCGGCGACCAGCTCCCGCTCGGCGGTCAGGGACGCCGACACCCGGTCGGCCATCGTGTTGAACGCCAGCCCCGCCTCGGCGAGTTCGCGCGGGCCGGCGACGTTTGCCCGTACCCCCAGATCCCCGTCGCCGAGGGCGCGCGCCGCGTTGGCCAGGCCCCGCGCGGACCCGACGACCCTAGCCGCGAGCCGGTCGTTGACCAGCGCGGAGGCCAACAGGAGCAGGCCGGCGACCACGCCGAGGGTCCACCACGCGGTTCGCACGCCGCGGGACAGCTCGGCGTTCGGCACGAAGACCTCGACCACCACGGTGTCGTCCGCGCCCAGGTCGACGGGCTCCAGATAGGACAGTCCGCCCGGCGCCGGCGCGACCACCGGGCGGCGCTGGCCGGCCGCGAGCGCCACATCCTCGGGACGGGCATGGTTGATTCCCACTGGACCGCCGGCGAGCCCGTGTACGGCGATCCTCCCGCGGGGCGCTTCGGTCGTGTCGACCGCGAGCTCGACCGCGGCGGGGTCGGTGGTGACGGTCAGCACGGCCACGACGATGGCGGTCTGCCGTTCGGCGTCGGCGAGCGCCCGCTCGCGGGCGAGGTGCTGGACGACCAGCGCCAGCGGGATGAGGAACGCGAGCACCACGATCGACATGGTGGCGAGGCTGGCCCGGGCCAGCTCCCACCTCAGTCGGGTGCCGCGAACCTGATGCCGACTCCCCGCACGGTGTGCAGGTACGTCGGCTTCGCCGCGGTCTCGCCCAGCTTTCGACGCAGCCAGTACAGATGCACGTCGATCGTCTGGTCCTCGCCGACCGAGGGCAGTCGCCATACCTCCTCCAGCAGTTCCCGGCGGGTCACCACCCGGCCGGGCCGGGCGGCCAGGTACGCCAATAGGTCGAACTCCTTCCTGGTCAGTACGAGGGGCGTACCGCCAAGGTAGGCCTGCCGTTCGTCGAGGTCGACCCGCAACTGGCCGGCTTCGATGACCGGTGAGCGGTTCGCCGCCTCCGCGCGACCGGCCCGCCGCCGGACCGAGCCGATGCGGGCATCCAGGTGCGCCGCGCTGAACGGCTTGACCATGTAGTCGTCGGCTCCGGCGCGGAGCAGCCGAACGATTTCGGACTCGTCGCTGCGCGCGGTAGCGATGATGATCGGCGTATCGGTCATGCCCCGGACCATCCGCAGCGCGTCCGCACCGTCGAGATCGGGGAGTCCGAGATCCAGCACGATGACGTCGGGCGGCGCCGACGCCACCCGCCGCAGGCCGTCGAGGGCCGTGCCGACCGCATGAACAGTATGACCAAGATCGGTCAACGATCGGACCAGCGCACCCCGGACCACGTGATCATCCTCAACGAGGAGCACGACGGCCATGGTGTGCACCGTAGCGTGCTTGGCAAGATGACACCTGTGCGCCGGCGGCTCGCGTACCTCCTAGTGTGGACACTCGCCACGACTGCCACGGTCAGCGCCTCCTGGCTGGGGATCAACTCCGTGCTCGCGACCGCGGCGCCGAGCCGCACCCAGCCGCTGTCAGCCGCCGAGCTGCGCGAGGCCGCACCATCGCGTCCGTCGCCGACGCCGTCCCCGACCCCTTCGCCCACCCCATCGCCGAGCCGGTCGCCCGCCGCCAGCCCGACGCCGTCCCCGACCCCGACGGGCCAGTGGACGGCCGCGCCCGACGGCCGCGGTGGGACGGGCTACCGACGTACGTTCAAGCTGCGGGGCGGTGAGGTCACCGTCTGGTGCGCTAACGGCGACGTGCGGGTGCTGTCCATCAGGCCGGCCCAGGGGTACGAGGTCGACCGGGACCAACTCAACGATGAGAACGTGCTCGTCACGCTGCAGTCCCGCAGGCACACCTCACGGGTGTACGCGAGCTGGCGCGGCGGCCCGTACGCCGAGCTGACGGAGAGTGTCTAGATCGCGTTGGTGGCTATCACGTTCCGGTACCAGTGAGCGCTGCGCTTCGCGATGCGCTGTTGGGTCGCGTAGTCGATGTACACCAGTCCCCAGCGCTCCGCGAACCCCTGCTGCCACTCGAAGTTGTCCAGCAGCGACCAGACGTGGTAGCTCTCCAGGTTGACCCCGTCGGCGATCGCGCGATGGGCGGCCCCGAAGTGGTCCCGCAGGAACACCACCCGCTCGGCGTCGTCGACCGCGCCGTCGTCGCCGAGCGCGTCGGCCACCGGGATGCCGTTCTCGGTGACGGACAGCGGGATGTCGCCGTAGTCGCGCTTGACCCGGGTCAGGATGTCGTACATCCCCTCGGGGTAGATCTGCTGCCAGAACGCCTCGGAAGTCGGGTGCAGGTTGACGGTCTCGCCCTGGGCGTCGAGGTAGTAGGGGCAGTAGTACTGGACCGCGAGCAGGTCGACCGGCGCGGAGATGATGGCGAGGTCACCGTCGCGGATCGCCTTGACCATCGAGCTCTGCGGCCCGAGGTCGTCCAGTACGTCGGCCGGGTACTCGCCACGGAAGACCGAGTCGAGGTAGAGACGGTTCTCGTAGCCATCCCGCAGGCGGGCGTGGCGGGCGGCGGCGAGGCTGTCGTCGGTCGGGTACGTCGGGTGCAGGTTGAACGCCGGCCCGATCCGGGTGTCGCGGGCGGCGCTGGCGCGCTGTGCCTGTACCGCCAGCCCGTGCCCGAGCTGCAGGTGATGAGCCACGAGGTAGGCCGCGTCCTCGTCCTTCTTGCCGGGTGCGTGGCTGCCGAGGAGGTACCCGTTCTGCACGACGGTCTTCGGCTCGTTGATCGTGAGCCACACGGGCACCTGGGCGCCGATCGCGTCGAAGACGATCGCGGCGTAGTCGGCGAAGTGGTACGCCGTGTCCCGCGACTCCCAGCCGCCCTTTTCCTGCAGGCGTTGCGGCAGATCCCAGTGGAACAGCGTCGCCATCGGCGCGATGCCGCGCTCGTGCAGCCCGTCGACGACCCGCCGGTAGAAGTCGATGCCGCGTTGGTTCACCTGGCCGGCGCCGTCCGGCACGATCCGGGTCCACGAGATCGAGAACCGGTAGCTGTGCAGGCCCAGCCACTTCATCAGGTCGAGGTCGCTGTCCAGCCGGTGGTAGTGGTCGGCGGCCACATCGCCGGTGTCACCGTTGCGAATCTTGCCGACGGTGTGGCTGAAGGTGTCCCAGACGGATTCGCCCCGCCCGTCTTCCGCGACAGCGCCCTCGATCTGGTACGCCGAGGTCGCCGCGCCCCAGACGAAGTCATCCGGAAACTGCAGGCCCAACCGAGCGTCGGGATCGGTCGCTCGGTGCGGGTGGCCCCCGTTGTTGCTGCCGACGGGCGGCCCGGCCGGCGCCGCGGTATCGGCCGTGGTGGTGGCGGCCGCCGGGACGCTCGAGGCCGCATCGCGCATTGGCGTGCGTCTGGTCAGTGCGGGCATCGTCTCGCTCCTCGCCAGTTGCTCCGGGTCAGCGGGAGCGCTCCCACATTGCCGGACCGTCCGCTATGGACACCGTCTCGGTTAGCTACGTTGCTGGATCCTGCAGCGCGGATAAAACATCCCGGACCCGCACATACAGTGATCGGTCGTACACAGAACCCGGCGAGGCGCTCCCAGCGGCGGCTACCCGGGTCGGGGGAGCGACCCCGCCAACACAGGTGAGCGGCCGATCGGTCGTACGTCTGGGAACGCTCCCATCGGGCTCTGAAGGCAGAGTAATACCGCAAGCGCCCGATTTGAAGACCCTAGGCTACGCTCAGTGCCGCCCTACGGCTGTTGATCATGAAGTTGACAGCTCGCCACGCCGTCCAACCCGAAACTAACTTCATGATCAACGGGGCGTGGGGGGCTAGCGGCGGGGGCGGGCCGCGGCCGCGTACGGCGGCACTGGTTGGCCGCGGGGGCGGGCGGGGCGGCCTACTTCGGCGCGGTGGCGGCCGGCGACCTCGTGGTGGTGCTGTGGCTCGGCGAACCTCGTCAGGCCGACCACGGCCGCCAGCGTGACCAGGAAACCGACCGCGGCCAGCGGTTCGAGCCCGGGACGGATGCGGTCGCCGAGCAGCGCCAGGCCGATCACGGCCGCGGGGACCGCGCCGGCCGCGTCCATCGCGGCGACCGCGGCGGTGGTCGAACCGCGCTGCATGGCCAGGCCGAGTAGCAGCTGTCCCACGCCGGAGAACGCGATCAGCAGGTAGAGCAGGGGGCCGCCGAAGAACTCGGCCACGGAGTGCACCGACGCCAGCGGTCGGGCCGCTACGGCCGCGAGCGAGAACGCCAGGCCGGCCAGTGCGCCGAGAACCACCGAGCCGAGTGGGCCGTGCAGCCGTACCGCGAAGAAGCCGCATATACCGACCACCCCGAACGAGATGACCAGGGCGACCACTCCGGCGGTACCGAGGTGCCTGGCCGGTGCGGGCAGGGCCGCCACGACGAGCGCCGCGATACCCGCGAACAGCAGGCCGAGCAGGGCGATCTCGGAGCGCGGCAGTCTCCATTGGCAGACGAGTACCCCGAGCAGCGCCGTCACCCCCAGCCCGGCCGCCACGCTGGCCTGAACGAGGAACAGCGGCAGGTCCCGCCGCGCGGCGAAGGCGAGCACGAACCCGACCACCTGGCAGGTGACGCCGAGCACGTATGTCCGGTGGCACGCGAGTCGCCACAACAGTCCCGGATCGAACGTGTGGTGCACCGTCGTCCGCGCCGCGGCGATGGATTGGAGAAGGTTCGCCAACCCGTACGCGATGATCATCGCGCCGAGGAAGAACCAGCCACTGGACATCACGAGCAGGATAAACCGCTCTCAGTAACCGGACCTCCCCAGTCGCTCGAGGATCTCGTCGTGCAGCTTGCCGTTCGTGGCGACCGCGCTACCGCCTGCTGGTCCGGGCCGCCCGGCCAGGTCGGTGAACGTGCCGCCGGCCTCGGACACGATCGGTACGAGCGCCGCCACGTCCCACAGCGACAGTTCCGGCTCGACCATGATGTCGACCGCTCCCTCGGCCACGAGCATGTATCCGTAGAAGTCGCCGTACGACCGGTTGCGCCAGGTCGAGCGCATGATGTCGAGCATCGCGTCGAGGCGGGCGATCTCTTCCCAGCCGGTCAGGTCCGAGTAGCAGAACGACGCGTCGGCCATCCGGCTGACCCCGGACACCTTGATCGCGGTCGCGGCCGTCGTGTGCTTCCCGGCGTACGCCCCGTGACCCACCGCCGCCCACCACCGCCGGCCGAGCGCGGGCGCCGACACCAGCCCGACCACCGGCTGGTCGCCCTGCATGAGCGCGATGAGCGTGGCCCAGATCGGTACGCCGCGGATGAAGTTCTTCGTCCCGTCGATCGGGTCGATCACCCACTGTCGCGGGCCCGGACCGGCCGGAGCCTTCGTCGCGCCGAACTCCTCGCCGAGCACCCCGTCGCGCGGCCGGCTGCGACCCAGCGTCCCGCGCAGCGCCTTCTCCACCGCGGTATCCGCGTCGGTCACCGGCGTCAGGTCGGGCTTGGCCTGGACGTGCAGGTCCAGCGCCCGGAACCGGGCCATGGAGATCGAGTCCGCCGTGTCCGCGAGCACGTGGGCCAGAGAAAGGTCGTCAGCGTACCGGGGCATGGCGGAAACTTAGCCCACCTCCACGCTAATTTCGTTCTCATGAAGCCCGACGCCCTGTGTGGACTCCTGGCCGAACCCGAGCGACTTTCGGCTTTTGCCGCCGTCGTCCTCGGCGCGACCACGCCATCCGAGGTGGCCTCGATGGCCTCGCTGCCGGCCCGCGACGCGGTACAAGCCTTGCGCAGGCTGGAGCAGGGTGGGCTGGTCAGCACCATCGAGGGCAAGCTGGTCGCGGAGGTTTCGGTCTTCAAGGACGCGGTACGGGAGTACGCCGCACCGCCCGACGAGCCGCTCGACCCGGACCAGGCTCGGGCCGCCGTGTTGCGGGCATTCATCCGTGATGGCCGGCTTCTGCAGTTTCCGGTCGCCCACGGCAAGCTCCGCATCGTGCTCGAGCACATCGTCGCGTGCTTCGAGCCCGGAGTGCGGTACCCGGAACGCGCCGTCGACGCGATCCTGCGCGCCTGGCACCCGGACTACGCCGCGCTGCGGCGGTACCTCATCGACGAGGACCTGATGGCCCGTGAATCCGGCGTGTACTGGCGCACCGGCGGCCCGGTGGACGTCTAGGCCGAGCCCGCCGCGGAGGCCAGCAGGCGGCGGAACGAGGCCAGCCGACGCGGGTCGGCGCCGCCGGCCGCGACCAACGCGTCGAGCCCGCAGTCGCCGGCGGTACCGGTGTGGTCGCAGTTCGGCGGGCAGTTCACGGACGCCTCGACGAGATCGGGGAAGCCATGCAGCAGGCTGTCCGCAGACACGTGGGCGAGTCCGAACGACCGTACGCCGGGCGTGTCGATGATCCAGCCTGAGCCGTCCGGCAGTGCGAGAGCGATGGCACCCGAGGTCGTATGGCGTCCCTTGCCGACCGCGCTCACCACTCCGACGGCTCGCTCCGCATCCGGGAGGAGCCGGTTCACCAGTGAGGACTTGCCGACTCCCGAGTGTCCGAAGAGGACGGACACCTGTCCTTCGAGTGCGGCCACGAGGGCGTCCAGCGGGCGGTCCGGCCGGCACAGCACGTACGGCAGATCCAGCTCGGCGTAGTAGTCGAGTACCGCCTCCGGGCCGGCGAGGTCCGCCTTGGTGAGGCACAGCAGCGGCTCGATCTCCGCGTCGTACGCCGCTACGAGGCACCGGTCGATGAACCCGGTGCGGGGTGGTGGGTCGGCGAGCGCGCTCACGATGACGAGCTGGTCGGCGTTTGCCACGACCACGCGCTCCTGGCGGCCCTCGACCGTGCCCTCGTCGTCGTCTGCTGTGCGCATCAGGACCGAGCTACGGTCGTCGATGCGTACGATCCGGGACAGCGAACCGGGTGAGCCGGACGTGTCACCGACCAGCGCCACGCGGTCGCCGACGACCACTCCGCGCCGACCCAGCTCGCGGGCGCGCATCGCGGTCACCTGCCGGCCGCCGAGGTCGCACGTGTACCGGCCCCGGTCCACTACGACGACCAGAGCGTCGGTGGCTCCTTCGTGACGCGGCCGGATCCGGGTACGCGGGCGGGACGTCGGACGCGGACGCACCCGTACGTCGTCCTCGTCGTACTCCCGCCGCTTCAGCAAACCCCTCCGCCCTAGCCCTTGGTCTCCACCATAGAGGTCCACAGGGCCGGAAACTCGGGCAGCGTCTTGGCCGTACACGCGATGTCGGTCAACTCGACGCCCGGCACCACGAGGCCGATGACCGCGGCCGCGTGGGCCAGCCGGTGGTCGTCGTACGTCTCGAAGACGCCCCCGCGCAGCGGCCCCGGGCGGACCGTCAGGCCGTCGGCGGTCTCGGTGGCGTCCGCGCCGAGGTTGGTCAGCTCGCGGGCGAGCGCGGCGAGCCGGTCGGTCTCGTGTCCGCGCATGTGCGCGATGCCGCGTAGCCGGGATGGCGAGTCGGCCAGCGCGGCCAGGCCAACCAGCACCGGCGCCAGCTCGCTCACCTCGGACAGGTCGGCGTCGAGCCCGTGGACCGTGCCGGTACCGCGAAAGGTCAGCCCGTCGGGGTCGAGCGACCACGTACCGCCCATTTCGTGGAGCAGGGCGCGCAACCGGTCACCCGGCTGGGTCGTGGTACGCGGCCAGCCCTGCACGGTCACCGTGCCGCCGGTGACCAGTGCGGCCGCCAGGAACGGCGCGGCGCCGGACAGATCCGGTTCGATGTCCCACGCGCGCCCGACGAGCCGCCCCGGCTCGACCACCCAGACGTTCGGGGTCGCGGCGTCGACGCCAGCGCCGGCGGCCCGCAGCATCTGGACCGTCATGCGCAGGTGCGGCGCGCTCGGTACCGGTGGCCCCTCGTGCCGGACCACGATGCCGCGGTCGAAGTCCGGGGCGGCCAGCAGTAGGCCGGAGACGAGCTGGCTGGACGCGGACGCGTCGATCGTCACCTCGCCGCCGGTGACGCTGCCGACGCCGTGGACGGTCAGCGGGAGCCCGCCGGTGGGGGCGCTGTCGATGCGTACGCCCACCGCACGCAGCGCGTCGACGAGCGGCGCGAGCGGGCGGGTGCGGGCGCGTGGTGCGCCGTCGAACGTCACGGGGCCTTCGGCCAGACCGGCCACTGGCGGCAGGAAGCGCATCACGGTACCGGCGATGCCGACCTCGACCATGGCCGGGCCATGCAGCGGCCGGGGCCGGACCACCCACCGCTGATCGTCCACTGTGGAGATATGGGTACCCATCGCCCGCAGGCCGGCCGCCATCAGCTCGGTGTCCCGGGCGCGCAGCGGGGCACGCAGCGTCGACGGCCCGACCGACATCGCGGCCAGTACGAGTGCCCGGGCGGTCATCGACTTGGACCCGGGTAGCCGTACCGTGGCGCGGACCGGGCCGGCCGCGGTGGGAGCCGTCCACGGCACGAGCCGGCGGCTGGGCGAGGTCACATCTGCCACCCGTTCAGTGTGCCGGCCGATCCTTCCACCGGAGTCGGCGATCCACTCCGTGGACAGGTACCGTGTCGACCCATGTGCGGGCGGTACGCGTCGACGCGCAGCTCGGCCGACCTCGCGGAGCTCTTCGAGGCCTTCGACTCCACGGACGGGGAGCTGGTGGCCGACTACAACATCGCGCCGACGGACCCGGTACCCATCATCAGGGTGCGGGAGCAGCGCGAGCTGGTCGTGGCGCGGTGGGGTCTCGTACCCCATTGGGCGCGTGACCCCCGCGTGGGAGCTCGCATGATCAACGCGCGGGCCGAGACTGTCGCGACCTCGTCGGCGTTCGCGCCGTCGTTCGCGAACCGACGCTGCCTGGTCCCCGCGGACGGCTGGTACGAGTGGCTGCGCCTGCCCACGGGCGCCAAACAGGCGTACTTCCTGACCCCTCGCGACGGCGGGGTGCTCGCGTTCGCGGGCCTCTGGACGGCCGCCGGCGACCTGGTCACCTGCAGCATCGTGACGATGGCCGCGATCGGCGAGCTGACCGAGGTACACACCCGCATGCCGTTGTTCCTCCCGCCGGAGCGGTGGACCCAGTGGCTGTACGGCGGCGGCGAACCGGCCGATCTACTCGCGGCACCGCCTGCCATATTCCTTGCGGGAATGGAGATCCGGCCGGTCGGTCCGGCGGTCGGGGACGTCCGCAACGACGGGCCACATCTAGTGACGCGCGTCGATATAAGCTACCTTAACGGAGAGTTATCTCGGGCCACTGATCCGACACTGTTTTGACTCGAATGTCCTGATCTGTCGGCTCAGCTTTGTGGCAATGTGGTTCTCGAGTCTTGTCCCGGCGCTCAATGTGCGGTAAAACACAGCGCCGGCCGGGTGCGAATAAGTCGTGACACGGCCGACCGTCCCGCGCCGGCTCGAACAGCGTCCGGCGCTAAAGATTGCGTAATGCCGGACCCACGGGGGAGGTGGGTTGATGACTCGGGCGCGGATGCCACGCCCGCATGAGGTGGCCGCGGCACGCCGGGATCCGAGGCTGATCCGGGCGTTCACCGAACGGCAGCGAGACCCCGCGTGGCGGACGCGGGGGCTGTGCCAGAACGTCGATCCGGAGACGTTCTTCCCGGCGCCGAGCGAACCGGCCGACGCGGCCGTCGCGCTGTGCCGCACGTGTGACGTACAGGGGTCGTGCCTGGCGTGGGCTCTGGATGTCGGCGACTGCCACGGTGTGTGGGGGGCGACGACACCGCGGGAGCGCCGCGCGATGCTGGTCGCGTGGCGCGCCGACGCGCCGCGCGAGCCGGAGCACCTGCCGGTGGTCGAAGTGGTGGGCCTGCCAGTGCAGGTGGTGCCGCAGCAGCGCACGCCGCTGCCGGCCACAATGGTGGGGTGATCACGCTCGACACGCCGTACGGCGAGGCTCGGGTGGACGTGGACGTGCCGGGTAGGAACCCGATGGCACTCCTCGTCCTCGGCCACGGGGCAGGTGGCGATGTCGACTCGCCTGACCTGGTTGCGGTCCGTGACGCTGCGCTCGCCGTACGCGTCGCGGTCGCCCGGGTAACGCAGCCGTACCGCGTCAAGGGCCGGCGCTCGCCGGCTCCTGTCGCACAACTCGACGCGGCCTGGACGGCGGTCGTGGAGGCCCTGCGCGCCGAGTACCCCAAACCGCCGCTGGTGACCGGCGGCCGGTCGAGCGGCGCCCGGGTCGCCTGCCGGACGGCTCGCGATCTCGGGGCGGTGGGCGTCCTGGCGCTGGCCTTCCCGCTGCACCCACCCGGCCGGCCGGACAAGTCCCGGGCGCCGGAGCTGAAGACAGGGGTACCGACGCTGGTGATCAACGGCGACCGGGACCCGTTCGGCATACCCGAACCCGGAGGCGACGTCGAGGTGTGCGTGCTCCCCGGCGAGCGGCACGACCTGCGCCGGGAGCCGGCCATGGTCGCCGACGCCGCCGTGGCCTGGCTGCGCCGGTACGGATGGGCAGCCAAATCCGCGCGAGCCGTGTCGCGAACCTCACGTTAGCTTGGGCTGGATCTGCGCCGACTGCAGGTCCAGGCGCCTGGGCCAGCACAGCTGAGCGCCCGCATCCCCTAAGGCCGGAATTCTCCACCCCCTAGGGGATGTTGCAGGTCTCTGAGTGGGAGAGGTGGTTCGTGGGTACAGCGATCCTGAACCGGCCGGTCCGCCGACTGCGTGATCTTCTAGCAGCGCCGGAGTGGACCGAGGCATACGGCGTATCCTCGGCGGAACGCATTGGTACGCAGTCAGGGGTGGGTCGCCCAGTGAGCCGAGGCGAGAGGCCAGACGAGCGGCGTAACCGCTTCGAGCGCGACGCGCTGCCGTTCCTCGATCAGCTGTACGCGGCTGCCCTGCGAATGACGCGCAACCCGGCGGACGCGGAGGACCTGGTCCAGGAGACGTTCCTCAAGGCGTTCGCGGCGTTCCACCAGTTCGAGGAGGGTACGAACCTCAAGGCCTGGTTGTACCGGATCCTCACGAACACGTACATCAACTCATACCGGCGACGCCAGCGGCAGCCGATTCAGGCGCCCACCGAGGAGATCTCGGACTGGCAGCTCGCCGAGGCGGAGTCGCACACCTCCAGCGGCCTCAAGTCGGCCGAAACCGAAGCGCTGGAGCGCCTGCCGGACTCCGACATCAAGGACGCGTTATCGCAACTGCCGGAGGACTTCCGGCTCGCGGTCTACCTGGCCGACGTCGAGGGCTTTTCGTACAAGGAGATCGCCGACATCATGGGTACGCCGATCGGCACCGTGATGTCCCGTCTGCACCGCGGTCGGCGGAACCTGCGCCGGCTGCTGGAGCGCTACGCTGCGGATCGGGGCTTCGCCCGAGCCCCCGCGACGGATCTACCGGGTGGATCCGCCGACGAGCGGGAGGCAGTTGCGTGAGCGAGCTTGCGACCGAACCTGCCGGCACAGCAGTTGACGCGAGCGGCGGCGCCTCCCGAAGGAAGGCGGCGACGTGAGTTGCGGTGATCCCCACGAGACCGATTGTCGTGAGGTCCTCGCCGAGGTCTACCTCTACCTCGACCTCGAGTGCACCGAGACGCGTCGACAGATCATCCGTCAGCACCTGGACGAGTGTTCGCCGTGCCTGCGTGAGTTCGGCATCGAGCAGGAGGTCAAGCTCCTGGTCGCCCGCTGCTGTGGTGCCGAGACCGCGCCGATGGAGCTGCGCGAGCGGTTGCGGATCAAGTTGGCGGAACTGGTCTTCGAGGCCGATACGCGGGAGTACCTACCGGACTGAACCGCCCTCGGCGTGATTGGATACCGACTCAGGGTGCGCGCTGAGACGAGGAGGAGCCCGTCCATGGCCGACGAGATCCGCGCCGAGATGGTGGCGAACGTGTGGAAGGTCGTCGCGTCCGCGGGCGACAGCGTCGCCGAAGGGGACACGTTGGTGATCCTCGAGTCGATGAAGATGGAGATCCCGGTTCTCGCCGAGTCCGACGGCGTGGTCACGAAGATGGCCGTGAACGAGGGCGACGTCGTCCAGGAAGGCGACCTCATCGCGATCGTCGAATGAGCGCAGCGGAGCGCCGCGGCGCCTGGACCGAGGAGCGCTGCGACGAGGGAAAGCGGCGCGTGAGGCGCGCAGCGGAGCGAGGCCAACAATGAGCGCTCTCGTGCGCCCGGCGCGGCCGGCCGACTTCCCGGCGATCGGGCGGTTGACGGTCGCGGCATATCGAGCCGACGGCCAATTGAACGCCGCGGCGGGCTTCTACGCCGATCGCCTCGCCGATGTGGTGACCCGGGCCGACCAGGCGGAGCTGCTGGTCGCGGTCGACCCCGGTACCGGTGACGTGCTCGGCGCGGTCGCGTTCTGTATGGCCGGCTCGGCGTACGCGGAGCTGGCTACCGACGGCGAGGCGGAGTTCCGGATGCTCGCCGTCGACCCCGCCGCCCAGGGCCGGGGCGTGGGCGAGGCGTTGGCCATGGCCTGCCTGACCCGGGCCGACGAGGCGGGCTGTAGCGCGGTGGTCATCTGCGTGCGGGACTTCGCCATGGCGGCGCAGCGGCTGTATGCGCGACTCGGGTTCCAACGCGCCCCTGACCTCGATTGGATGCCGGGGCCCGGTATCCAGCTGCTGGGCCTACGCCGCGCGCTCCCCCTTACGAGCTGACCCGGCCGCCTGGGCCAGCAGGTCGAGGGCTACCTCGAGCGCGGCTTCCCGGCGTTCGTCGTCGCCGACCTCGGGGTCGCGGATCGCGAACAGACTCGTGTGCATCGCGAAGATGGCTAGCGCCCCCCGGATCTGGGCGGTCAGCGGCCAGTCCCGCTCGACGATGAGGTCGACGAGCGCGCCCAGCCGACCCCGCATCTTCTCGCCGGCCGGCTTGCTACGCAGGACGGCCTGGTTGCGCTCGAAGAAGCGCATGACCTCGCGGCTCCGCGGGGAGTGCAGCAGGTCCGCGTACCGCCGCATCAGCTCCTGCCGCGTCGCCATCGTGCGCGGCTGGTCGGCGGCCCAGGCGAGCAGCGTGTCGATCGCCGCGCCCTGGTCTGCGAAGAAGCCGTCGACGATCTCTTCTTTGCTCTTGAAGTGGTAGTAGAGGGCGGCCTTCGTGACGCCGAGGCGCTCGGCGATCTCGCGGAGCGACGTGTTTTCGTACCCGTGCTCCGTGAACAGCTCCAGCGCGACCGCCTGGATCTTCGCGCGGGTGTCCTCGGTCACTGCTCACCTCTATTTCACTTGACGGTCGGCAAGTAAGCAGCTTACCGTACGGCAAGTAAGCCACGCTATCGGGGAGTGTAAACGTGACTGACGTCGAGACCGGGGCGGCCCAACGCAAGAGCCTGCGTATCGTCTTGCCGGGCCTGATGCTCGCGATGTTACTGGCCATGCTCGACAACATGATCATCGGTACGGCCATGCCCCGCATCGTCGGCGAGCTGGGCGGCCTGGCGCACCTGTCCTGGGTCGTGACCGCCTACATCCTCGCCACGACCGTATCGACCCCGATCTGGGGAAAGCTCGGCGACCTGTACGGCCGCAAGAGCCTCTTCATAACGTCGATCGTGATCTTCCTGGTCGGCTCCGCGCTGTCCGGGGCGGCGCAGGACATGGGCCAGCTCATCGGCTTCCGGGCGCTGCAGGGTCTCGGCGCCGGCGGCCTGATGGTCGGCGCCTTCGCGATCATCGGCGATCTCGTACCACCCCGCGAGCGGGGCCGGTACCAGGGCCTGATGGGCGGCATCATGGCGCTCGCGATGATCGCCGGTCCGCTGGTCGGTGGCTTCATCACCGACCACCTGTCGTGGCGCTGGGCGTTCTACGTGAACCTGCCACTCGGTGGGCTGGCGCTGCTGGTGATCGTGGCAACGCTGCACCTGCCGAAGTACCGCACCGAGCACCGCATCGACTGGGTCGGCGCCGCGCTGCTGTCCGTCGGGATCACCTCGTTGGTGCTGATCACGACCTGGGGCGGCACCGAGTATCCGTGGTTGTCCGGCCAGATCGTCGGCCTGGCCGCGCTGGCCGTCGTCAGCATCGGCGTGTTCCTGTACGTCGAACAGCGGGTTCCCGAGCCGATCCTGCCGCTGAAGCTGTTCACCAACCGCAATTTCGCGCTCGTCTCCGGCATCGGGTTCCTGGTCGGCTTCTCGCTCTTCGGCGCGGTTAGCTTCCTGCCGCTGTACCAGCAGACCGTCCAGGGCGCCTCGGCCACCAACAGCGGCCTGCTGCTGCTGCCGATGATGGCCGGCGTACTGATCGTGTCGATCGTGATCGGCCGGGTCATCACCAAGACCGGCAAGTACCGCGCGTTCCCGCTCGTCGGCGGCATCGTCTTGGTCAGCGGCATGTTCCTGCTGTCGCTGCTCGACCGGGACACCACGAAGACGATGTCCGCGCTGTACATGATCGTGCTCGGCGCCGGCATGGGCTTCCTGATGCAGACCACGCTGCTCATCGCGCAGAACAGCGTCGAGCAGCGGGACCTCGGGGTGGCCAGCAGCACGGCGACGTTCGTGCGGTCGATCGGCGGTTCGTTCGGCGTATCGCTGTTCGGCGCGATCTTCACCTCGCGCCTCCGCGAGGACGTGGCGAAGATCGGTCCGGAGGCGGCCGCTCGCCTCGACGGCTCGGGCGGTCAGCTCGACCCGTCGACGCTCGTGCAGCTACCCGCTCCGATCCGCGAGGGCTTCCTGAACGGCATCGCCCACGCGATGTCCAGCGTGTTCAGCTGGGCGATCGTGCTCGCGGTCATCGTGCCGGTACTGGCGTGGTTCATCCAGCACGTGCCGCTGCGGGGCTACGACTCGGCTCCGGCCGCGGACGCGGACGAGGCGGCATTGGCGGAGGCCGAAGCGGGCGTCCCCCTCGCGCGATCATGAAGTTCGTGTGACGACACGCCGCCCATCCCGAAACTAGGTTCATGATCAACGCAGGGGTGGGTGGCGGCGGGGTGGGCTGCGCGGAGGATGCGCGGAGATGCGCGGTTGTGGCACACTGCGCGCATGAATGAGCGTGGCGTGGGCATGGCCGCGGACATTGCGGAGCAGCCGGCGGTGTTAGAGCGGCTGCTCACGCAGGGTGGGGAGATCGCGGCGGTCGCGGCCGCCATTGCGCGGCGGCGGCCGAGGCATGTGGTGTTGACGGCGCGCGGGACGTCCGACCATGCGGCGCTGTACGGCGCTTACCTGGCCGAGATCCGGCTCGGGTTGCCCGCGGGGCTGGCGTCGCCGAGCGCCATCACGCTCTTCGGCGCCCGGCCGGACCTGCGGGACGCGCTCGTCGTCGCGGTCTCGCAGAGCGGCGGCTCGCCGGATCTGACCGAGGTGATCCGGGTTGCCCGGGAGTCCGGCGCGCTGACGGTCGCGGTCACCAACGATCCGGCGTCAGCCCTGGCCGACGCGGCCGAGCTGACCGTGGACGTCGCGGCCGGCCCCGAGCGGGCGGTCGCCGCCACGAAGACGTACACCGCCGAGCTGCTCGCGCTGCTCATGCTCGTCGAAGGCGTCCGCACCGGCGACGGCACCCTGCCACCGGACGAGCGGCGCGCACTGGACGCGCTGCCGCGGCTCGCGGCCGACACGCTCGCGGACTCCACGGCAGTCACCCTCGCGCCGCGCTACCGGTTCGCCGGGCGCCTGGTCACGACCGGGCGGGGGTACGGGTACCCGACCGCCCGGGAAGCCGCGCTCAAGCTGATGGAGACGTCGTACCTCGCCGCCCTGGCCTTTTCCGGCGCGGACCTGCTGCACGGCCCGCTCGCGATGACCGACCCGGACGTACCCGTGCTCGCCGTTGTCGGCGCCGGCCCGGGCGGCCAGGCGATGCGCGAGGTGCTCGCACGCCTGGGCGAGCGGCGCGCGGACGTCGTGGCCGTCGGACCGTCCCCTGTGGACCCGGCGGCGGCCCACATCCCGGTGCCGGCGGTGGACGAGCGGTACGCCCCACTGCTGGACATCCTGCCGCTGCAGCGCCTCGCGCTGGCGCTCGCGCTCGCCCGCGGCGAAGATCCGGACGCGCCCCGTGGGCTGCGCAAGGTAACGACGACACGTTGAGCCCGGGCCGTGTCGCCTGGACTGAGGAGCGTAGCGACGAGGGAAGGTGACACGTCGAAGGCCCGGGCTCGCGCCGGCGGAGGCCGGCGCAGTAGTCACAGCCCCTACGCTTGACGTGTGTCAACGCTGCGGGATCTGGTCGAGGAGTACACCAGCCTGAGCGCTGTCGACATCGACCACCTGCACCGGCTGGCCGGTGACTGGCAGTTGATCTCCGACCTGTCCTTCGCCGACCTGCTGCTCTGGGTGCCGGTGATGCCGGACAACGGCTCTGCCACGCGGTCGTTCGTGTGCGTGGCCCAGGTACGCCCGACGACCGCTCCGACGGCGTACCAGGACGACCAGGTCGGCCGCGTGGTCGCCGGCCCGGAGGTGGCCCACCTGGAGATCGCGCGGACCCAGGGCCGGATCTGGCGGGAGGGCGACCCGGTCTGGTACGGCGACACGCCCGCCCGGCACGAGGCGATCCCGGTCCGGCACCGCGATGCCGAAGGGGAACCCGGTCAGGTCATCGCCGTCGTCGGCCGGGACACCAACCTGTCGACCGCCCGTACTCCGAGCCAGCTCGAGCTGAACTACCTCACCACCGCCGACGACCTGGCCCAGATGGTCGCGGACGGTACGTTCCCGCCGCCGCGGCACGCCGGCGAGACGACCAGCGCACCGCGGGTCGGGGACGGGCTCGTACGCCTCGACGCCGGCGGCAAGGTCACCTACGCGAGCCCGAACGCGCAGTCGGCGTACCGGCGCCTCGGCATGGCCGCTCACCTGGTCGGCGAGGACCTGTCCGGGTTGACCGGGCGGTTGTCCGACGACCCACTGGACGGCTCGGAAGCGGCGGGCAAGGTACTGGCGGCGTTGCGCGGCGAGTCCCCGCCGCGTTGGGAGGTCGAGGCGCGCGGCGCGACGGTTCTCATGCGGGCCCTGCCGTTGATGCCCGCCGGAGTGCCGATCGGGGCTCTCGTGCTGGCCCGGGACATCACCGAGATCCGGCGCCGGGAGCGCGCGCTGGTCACCAAGGACGCGACGATCCGGGAGATCCACCACCGGGTGAAGAACAACCTGCAGACCGTCGCCGCGCTGCTGCGCCTGCAAGCTCGGCGGGTGTCCGCGCCGCAGGCGAGGGCCGCGCTCGAGGAGTCGGTACGCCGCGTCGCCTCGATTGCTCTCGTCCACGAGACGCTGTCGATGTCCTCGGACGAGGCCGTCGAGTTCGACGGGATCGTCGACCGCGTCGCGTCGGCCGCCGCCGAGGTGGCCGCGCCGGAGTCGCGGGTGACCATGCGCCGGGACGGGACGTTCGGGGTGCTGCCCGCCGAGGTCGCGACGCCGCTGGTCATGGTGCTCAACGAGCTGCTGCTCAACGCGGTCGAGCACGGTTTCCAGCAGGGGGCGGCCGGCGAGGTCGTGGTCGCGGTCCACCGGTTCCGCCGCCAGTTGCACGTGACCGTCGCCGATACCGGCCGCGGGCTGCCGGAGGGCTTCGACCCGGACGACAACGGGCGGCTGGGCCTGCAGATCGTGCGTACGCTC
>DASRII010000400.1:0-4813 GCA_035650075.1 Micromonosporaceae bacterium
CGGGCACGCAGACGATCATCATGCGGATCGTCGGGTCGGGGCGGACCGTACTGGTCGTGCTGGGGTTGGCGCTGCTGTTGCCAGTAGCGGCCGGCTTCTTGGCCATGTGGAGGTCCTCCTCGTGTGAGGCGCGCGAGAGCGCGCAGGGGTGCGCGTCCCACCGGGTACATGGGTCGCTGCGTGGAAGGTGTTTGGTGGTGTCGGGGTGGTGCGGGTGGTCTGGTGCGACCTCGGGGGTCGCCGCGCGGTGTGCGAGCCGACCAGCCAATTTGGCGGGTGGGCGTGGCGCACCGGTTGGAGCGGCGGTGGTGCCCGAAGGTGGGACCGGACCGCGGTGGTGCTGATATGTGGGTGATGTGGTGCCGGAAACCGTAGCGTCGGCCGCTGTCACTGCCCGATCCCCGCGCCCGGGCGGGAAAGGGGCGCTGACCTGCGGTGTGAGAGCGATTCGGTGGGGTGGGCCGACGCCGTCGATGAATCTGGTGTGAGAGCAGTTGCTCTCACACCTCGCTCACACTGGAGTCATGTCGGTGGTCACACCCGCGGCGTGGACTGTGACCGTCACTGGCCGCGTCTGACACCTCGCCTGACGGTGAGGTCACTGTGCGGGCGGTGTGCGGCGAGCCGGTGTGACCGGCCGACGACCCGCGGGCGCCGGGCTACCCGCCGGCCGATGGGCTCACCACCGGCCGTCGCCGCACCGGCCGTACCCGTGGTGTTCGTCGTACCGGTCGTCGGCGTCGTGTGCGTACTCGTCGGGGTGCGTGTCGGCGCCGCGGCCCGGGCCGGGGTTGAGCGGGTCGATGCGGTCTGCCACGACGTCGCGGATCTCGTCCAGGCGCGGGCGGACGTGGCGCAGGTGAGCGAGGTCGGTCAACAGCCGTTGGCGGGCCTGCGCCCACGGCGGTTCGCCGTCGACGCCGTCGGCGTGGACGATCAGCTGAAGGTCGGCTCCCGCCTGGAAGCGGGTACGGCCGTAACGGTCGGGTGCCGTCCGGCCCGTGCAGGTCGATCCTCGGGTTGTCGTCGCGTTCGGCGTCACGCAGGTTGACCTGGTCGTCGAGGATCAGGCGGCGGGCGCCGGCGCGGGCCTGGCCGCGTTTGGGGGCGCAGACGAACAGGCTCACCGCGACCGCGAACACCATCGCGAACGCCTGCTGCTGCGGTTCCTGCAGTGGCGGCAGGCCCAGCCGGGCCAAGGCGTCGTTGGTGCCCCGGCGGCACACCCCGACCCTGATCGATCAGGTCGGCCGCCTCTCGCCGGACTGCGTCGCGCAGCCGCTGGTGGGCCGCTGAGAGCCGGCGCAGTTGGCTGGTGACTGCGGCCAGGCGCGCTGCGCGGCGGCGCCGGCCCGCCCGGCGCGTGGCGACGCGGCTGCGCAGGGCCTCGTTGACCGGCCGTGGCGCTGTTGCCGCACCGACGACGACGGCCGGGGGCGCGTGGTATCGGAGCGTTTGGGTGGTGTGGCGGTCACTCATCGTCGTAGTCCTCCTCGTCCGGAGGTTGCTGTGACTACCAGCGATAGCTGACACCCAAGCAAACAGCTTGCAGGTGGTTTACTAGCGAATGTTGGCACTGGCTCCCAGCGTTAGTTGCCACAAAAACATCGACCCCGAGCGCTTCTAGAACTCTGGTCGGAACCGGCGGATGGCCTCCCATCAAACGACCCCTGACCATCGCAAACATGGTTAACTAAGACGGGGGGTGAAGTGATGGAACGTACGCCGCTGTCGGTCTGGGTCAATGACTACTTCGACGAGCCCGGCAAGTCCGCGCTACTCGGCGACCTCGGCCGCACCTACGACGTTACGGTGAAGCCAAGGCCGCCAATCGGGGGCGGGGGCATAGAGTCGATCATCTCTGTCTTGTGGACAGATCCAGTCACCGCAACCTTGATCGCGCATGCTGTGATAGGCACCTTTCGATCAGCCTGGACGCGACTTCAGCGCGGGTCGCCGCAACAGTCGCCTTGGCCGGACCCGCCAGCAGCGAAGCTGATAGTGACCAATGGCTTAAAAAGCGTGGAGCACTCATTCAGCCTGAGCACTCCGGAGGATCGGCGATACGGACAAGAGACATTCGGCAGGGCACTTGAACAAGTGATGGACAATCCGCGTGCACCTACATACCTGCGCATCGAATTTGATGAGCAGCGTCAGCGCTGGCGTGAATCGGACCCGCCGACAAAGGGCTAGTCACTTAGTGTGCATGTTCAAGACCCGGCAACACGTGTAGCCAAATCCGAGTGGCAACAACTCGGCCGACGATGCCAACTGTCTCTGGTAACGGCCGACTATTGCTGGTAGTCACAGTTGCTGTGCCTGGGGCCGGTCAGGGTTGGTGGACGCGTCGGGGCCGGGGTGGCTGGGAAGCTGGTGCAACGCGCGACGCTGGAAGGGATCGGTGGCCAGGGCCCAGATCGGGCCGGCCGAATTGTCCTGCTGCACGGCGGTGGCCACCGGCATGGCGGTGGGCACCCCGTCCAGCGCGCGTAGCAGGCTGGTTTCGCGGTGCCGGTCGGGCACCCACAGCAGCACCGGGTAGCGGGGCCCGAACCGGGCGAGGGTCTCGTAGCCGCGCAGCTTGCCGATGACGCGGGCCAGGTTCTCCGTCGAGCGGTCCAGCTCCAGGAAGAACCCCACCCGCGCGTTGCCGGCGCCGCTGTCGACGTGCCAGATGCCGTGCCCGTCGGGGTGGATGTCGGCGCGGCTGTAGGTGTCGGTGGCGTGGCGTTCGGACCACCAGCGGGCCAGCCGGGCGTGGGGGTGGCTGCGGGTGTGCGCGTGCAGGTCGACGAAGAACTGGTTGACGCCGAGGAAGTGCTGCGCCTGGGGGCTGGCGATGATGCGCCGGGCCCGTTCGACGCTGCTGCGCGGCGGGCGCAGCCCGAGGTTGTCGGGGTCGTGGTAGGCGCGTGGGTGCAGGTGCAGGCCGAGCGGGCCGAGGGTGTAAAGCCACGGCTGCGGTGCGCCGTCGTCGCGGCCGGACGGGATGGCGGTGAGGAACCCGAGCCGCGCCAGGATGGTCAGCCGCAGCCTGGCGGTGCGGGGGTTGGTGAACAGGGCGCGGGCGATCTGCACGCTGGAGAGCAGGTAGTGCTCGGCCAGCCAGGACAGCAGCAGCCGGTCGCGGGAGGTCAGCCGGCGGTGCGGGTCGAACGGTCCGGGCTTGCCGGGGGCGGGCGGAACGCGGGTGGGCCGGCGACGCGGGTTGGACGCTGAGGGGGCCGCAGGGGAGGCAACAGCAGGCGACGGCGAGACAGGCGGGAGCGAAGCAGGAGAAGACGGAGCAGGAGAAGACGGAGTTGGTGACGACAGGCCGGAAGTGGACGACGAGGCGGACGTGGCGGACATCAGAGGTGTTCTCCTTGCGCAGTGAGGGTTTCCCTCCGATCACGGAGGGGTGTCTTGGACAGGTGGAGTGGTTCGGATCGGGTGTCAGGCCTGGGTGCGGCACTGACAGCGCTGGTCAGCAACCGCTGTCACCGCATCGACCGGTGGAGTCCGGAGACGGACCAGGAGCAGCAGCAGGAGGCCCCACCGGACCGGTCTATCCGGCTGCGGTGCCAGCGGTGTGTGCGCTCGGGATTCTGCCTGCGGCGGTTAGGCGGCGCGGGGTCGGCGTTGGCGGCGCTTGTCCGGCTTGGACAGCCGCTTGACGACCTCGTCGATGCCGCTGGTGTCCTGCGTCGGCACCGCCGATTCGGCGGCCCGCCGTATGGCGGTGGCCTCGCCCACGATTGGGCGGGCGGGGCGGGTGTGCATGGTGAACGCCGGGGTCTGCCGCCCGGCCACGACGAGGCGGCTGGCGGTGGTGTAGGCGTCCAGGTGGGACAGGTCGTGCTCGTCGAGTTCGGGCAGGGTGTGCCGGGCCAGCACCCGGGCGTCCTCGGGTCCGCAGGTGAAGTACACCTTGTTGCGGGCGTTGGTCGACACCGCGGCGAGCAGGTCGCGGGGGAACTGGGCGAGGTCCTGGTGGGCCAGGACCATGGACAGCCGGTACTTGCGGGCCTCGGCCAGCATCGTGTCCAGTGAGGAGGCGAGGGTGAGGAAGTTCTGCGCCTCGTCGAGGAAGATGCTGCAGTCGCGGCGGGAATCGATCGGGACCGCAGCGCGGGCGGTGGCGGCCTGCCACACCCGCGCCAGGATGAGCGAGCCGAGCAGCCGGCTGGTGTCCTCGCCGAGCTGCCCTTTCGGGATGCGCACCAGCAGGATTCCGCCGTCCAGGACGCGGCCCATGTCGAAGCTCGACTTCGGGTAGCGCATGGTGCGTTTGACGAAGTCGCGCAGCAGGAACCCCCGCAGGCGGGCCAGGACGGGGCCGATCACCTGGGAGCGTAGGGCGGGGGTGAGGTCGTCGTACCACTGCCAGAACCCGGCGAGGCCGTCGGGGTCGTCGAGGTCGACGGTCATCGCGGAGCGGAACTGCGGCGAGTTCAGCAGCGGCGGGATGTGTTGCAGGGTGACGTTGGCGTGCCGCAGCAGGGTCAGGCACGCGACCCGCATGACGTCGTCCATCCGGGGGCCCCACGCTTTGGCGAAGATGTTGCCGAAGATGGACACCAGGTTGTCCACCACCAGATCGGGGTCGTCGCCCTCCAAGGGGTTGAGGGTGGGCGGGTTGGGTTGGTCGGGGTCGAAGAGCACCACCCGCGAGGCGACCGAGGCCGGGAGCCGGTCGAGGACGTCGAGGACGAGGTCGCCGTGCGGGTCGATGACCACGGTGCCGCGCCCGGCGAGGATCCCGTCGACGATCATGTTGCACAGCAGGGTGGTCTTGCCGGAGCCGGTGGAGCCGACCATGTGTACGTGA
>DASRII010000401.1:0-5884 GCA_035650075.1 Micromonosporaceae bacterium
ACAGATCGCGTCATCGTGGCTGCGGACGCTCACGGTATGACGACCACGGTGGTGTCGCCGTCCTGCTCGCGCACGCCATCCCGCAGCGGCACACCAACCGGCGCCCGTTCCACGACATCGCCATCCCGAGCGAGGTGCTCACCGATCTCGCCGACGCCGCCCGCGTCGAGGGCGGGACCCTGATCCTGGTGAACCCACTGGTCCGCGACCGCGTGCTCGGCTCGGTCCGCACGGCGGAGATACGGCGCCGCACCGAGCCCGCGTACTGGACCGAACTGGCACAGTGGACAGTGCAGGACAACGGTCGCGGCGACGGCGTCCCACCATCGGCCTACGGACCGTGGAGCGCGATGGAGGCCGTCCCGATCCGCGACTTCGGCCTCGTCCAACCGGCGGCCCGCCGGGAGGTCAAGCTCTACGAGATCGACCCGACGATCGCGGTGCTCTACACCCCGGGCGACTCACCCGAAGACTGGCTGCGCGCCGGCCAGGCACTGGAACGCACCCTCCTGACCGCCACGGTCCGCGGGGTGGCCACCTCCCTGATGACCCAGCCGCTCGAGTACCCCGAACTGCGCACGCTGCTGGTCGATCCGCGCACGGGCCAACAGCCCCAGATCATCCTCAGGTTCGGGTACGGGCCGCCGAGCGCACCCACCCCGCGCCGGCCGTTGGAGGATGTCGTGGAGGTACCCGTCCCGGCTCGAACGAAGGTCCTTCACTGAGGGAACAGTGAAGGCAGGCCACTTAGGACTTGCGGTGCGCCGCTTCGCGCAAGTCGTCGGCGACCCTGGTGAGTGTCGTCGACACCGCGTCGGCGAGCAGCCGCCCGGCCTCGCGCACGTCGGCCCGCACCGCGTCATCCTTGATGGCATTGCCGGCCGCCTCGAACGCGTCCTCGACGCCTTGCCGTAGCCGTCCTACCGCCTCGGGTACCTCGCCGTCGCGGGACTGCTCGAAATGCAGTTTCAGCTTCAGGGCCAGGGCCTCGAGCCGATCGGTCAGCTCGCTCCAAAGAGTGTTCTGGTCAGTCATCGCGATTCTCCTTTCCGCCGATGTTGCCATGTTCGACACCGCCGACTTCATCGAGAAGACGAGGGCGCCCAGCTGCTGTTCATCTGAGCACCCGGGTTGGTCGGTCAGGTGTGGTCGCGTAGCCGCGCCATCTCGCGCTGGATCCTCTCTTCGCTCAGCGTCCGGTACGAGTACACGTCCCAGATGTTGAACGCGAGCCCGATGCCCCAGCCGAGCAACGGGAACACCGGCCAGTAGAAGCCGCCTGGGTCGGTCACCAGCCAGATCGCGTTGAGGAAGAGGTTGACCGCCACGTACGCCAGCGCGTGCGCCTGCAGGCCCCGCTTCTTACGCAGTTGAACGATTGCGGCCTGGCGCAACGCCTCCGGGTCGCCGACGTACACCGACTCCGTCGTAGGTGTGGACATGATGATCTCCTTCCGCTATCTTCCAGCATTCGACGCCGCGGCGAGACCGACAGCGGGCGAAGGTCACGTTGTGCCGGGACTGTCGGTCATGCGCGGGTGACCGGTTGAGGTCGGGCGACCCGGCGGCGGGAGCCGAAGTCCTCTACGGGGGCCGCGCACCGTCGGACCACACTGGAAGAGTGAACCGTCCACTCCAGGGAGGACGTCATGCGTGCAGTCATCGTCTTCGACTCCATGTTCGGCAACACCGCAGAGATCGCCGAAGCCGTGGCCGAGGGGTTGGTTCCGCACGGACAGGTCGACCTGTACGCCGTGGACAACGCCCCCAGCCACGTCGATGCCGAGGTCGACCTCCTCGTCGTGGGTGGTCCGACGCACGGGCACGGACTGAGCAATCGGACCAGCCGGCACGCGTCCGCCAAGCAGCTGGCGCAGGGCGCCACCGACGGGCGTACCGGTCTGCGTGAGTGGCTAGCCGCCCTCGAGCCGGCGTCCCGGCCGGTGTCCGTCGCGGCCACGTTCGACACCCGGTTCCACAAGCCCGCCTGGCTGACCGGGTCGGCCGCACGCGGAGCGGCCAAACGGCTGCGCCAGAACGGCTACACCCTCGTGGCGCCGCCGGAGAGCTTCTTCGTGGACGCCGGTAGCGGGCCACTCGAGGACGGGGAGACCGACCGGGCCCGCCGCTGGGGCGACGTGCTCGGCGCGATCGTCACCACCGACCGCAGCAGCACCTCCGGCTCGCCGACGAGAGTCGCCCGCTAGCTCGCGACCGGTCAGCCACGCGTCGAACTGCGGGGGGGTCGTCTCGCCGGCGCCGTTCGGTCCGACCAACCCGTACGCCGACCAGCGGTCACCGCTAGGTCTACATCGGACAATGCGGTATGCCGGCCGTACGTCTTGCCGAGGCCGCAGGCTCGACCCAACCGACCGTCCGGCCCAGAGGCGATGGTCCGGCATCGCCGTCCCTCCCTCTCAAAACATCTTCGGTATGCCCGATCGGAGGTCGGGTGTGGGGTCAGGAACGGCGGCAGGCGGTCTCGACGAGGGTACGGGCGGCGGCCTTGGCGGCGGCGGGGGTTGTGGGGTCGGCGTCGAGGACTCCGGCGGACAGTCCCCCGTCGAGCAGCAGGGTGAGTTGGCGGGCGAGGCGGCCGGGGTCGCGTGCGCGCGCACGGCGGGCCAGATCGGTGACCCAGGCGCGGACGACGGTCTTGTGCTCGACGGTGCGGGCGTGTACATCACTGGCAGGGTCGGACTCGGCGGCGGTGTTGATGAACGCGCAGCCGTGGTAGCCGTCGCGCCGACAGGCGGAGGCGAGGGCATCGAACATGCCGACAAGCTGGTCGCGGGGATCGTCCCCGGCGGCGCGCGCGGCCGCCCGGAGCTGGCCGAACCAGGCCTGGTCGACCCTGTCCAGGTACGCCAGTATCAGGTCGTCCTTGCGCGGGAAGTGCTTGTAGAGGGTCGCCTTGGCCACGCCGGACTCGGCGATGACCGTGTCCACCCCGACCCCGCGCGGGCCGTGCGCGTAGAACAGCCGGAACGCGGCGTCGAGGATGCGTTCGCGGGCGGGCTGGTTCATCGGTCCCCCTTCTCCCAACGGGCCTGATCTTACAGACAATTCTGTACGGTGCGCGAACGGCACCCCGTACAGAAGCCCTTGGCCGTGCGAGGTTTGCTAGCAGACAGACCTGTCTGTTAGTTTGACCCCGTAGCGCCGTGACGATTCGAGGAGCGAGCAACGATGAAGATCGCAGTTCTCGGTACGGGCATGGTTGGCCAGGCCCTCGCCGGCCGGCTGGCCGAGCTGGGCCACGAGGTGACCATTGGTACGCGTGATGTGGACGCGACGCTGGCCCGCAGCGAGCCCGACGCCATGGGCAACCCGCCCTACCGCGTGTGGGCGCAGCAGCACTCGCACGTCCGGCTGGCCACGTTCGCCGAGGCTGCCGCCGACGCCGAGCTGGTCGTCAACGCCACCTCCGGCGCTGCGTCGATCCCGGCCCTGACCGCGGCCGGCGAGGCGAACCTGGCCGGCAAGGTGGTGCTGGATACCGCCAACCCACTGGACCACTCCACCGGCTTCCCGCCCACGCTGTTCGTCAAGGACACCGACTCGCTGGCCGAGCGGATCCAGCGCGAGTTCCCGCAGGCAAGGGTCGTCAAGGCGCTCAACACGATGAACGCCCACCTGATGGTCGACCCGCGGCGGCTGGCCGGCGGTGACCACACGGTCTTCGTCTCGGGCAACGACTCCGAGGCGAAGAAGACCGTGACCGACCTGCTGGAAGCGTTCGGCCACACGGACGTCATCGATCTGGGCGACATCACCACCGCGCGCGGTACCGAGCAGCTGCTCCCGGTCTGGATCCGGCTGATGGGCACGCTGAACACCCCGTACTTCAACTTCAAAATCGTACGCTGAGGAGCGTGCCCGATGACCGAGCGCACCGCACCGATGCCACCCGGCACGATGTCCGGCAAGACTGTTCTGATCACCGGCGGCACCGCCGGCATCGGCAAGGCCACCGCCGTCGGCCTGGCCCGACTCGGCGCCCGGGTCGCCATCACCGGCCGCCATGCCGAGCGCGCCGAAGCTGCAGCAGACGACATCCGCGCCGCGTCCGGCAACCCCGCCGTCGACGCCTACGGCGCTGACCTGTCCGCGCAGGCGCAGGTACGCCGCCTCGCCGCCGAGGTACTCGACGCGTACCCCCGCCTGGACGTGCTCGTCAACAACGCCGGCGGCTTCTGGAACACCCGCCGCGTCACCGTCGACGGCCTGGAGCACACCTTCGCCCTCAACCACCTCGCCCCGTTCCTGCTCACCCACCTGCTGCGGGATCGGCTCATCGCCACCGCCCCGGCCCGCATCGTCACGGTCTCCTCCGGCGCGCAGGCCGTCGGCCGCATCGACTTCGATGATCTGCAGGGCGAGCGCTCCTACTCCGGACAGCGCGCGTACAACCAATCGAAACTGGCCAACGTGATGTTCACCTACGAGCTGGCTCGCCGGCTGGAGGGTACCGGGGTGACCGCCACAGTGCTGCACCCGGGAGTCGTACGCACCGCCTTCGCCGCCGAGGATCCGGCTCGCTGGCAGCGGGTGTTCCTGCCGGTGATCCGCCCGTTCATGAAGACGCCGGACCAGGGGGCGGAAACGTCGATCTATCTGGCCTCCTCCCCCGACGTCGACGGCATCACCGGCCGCTACTTCGCCGACCGCAAGCCCAAGAGATCCAGCAAAGCCTCCTACGACACCGCAGCTCAGGCGCGGCTGTGGCAGGTCAGCGCAGCTCTGGTCAGCCTGTCCGCGGAATCCCCGGCGTGAGAGGGAACAGTGTCAGGGCCGAACAGCCCTCCGGGCACGGTTCTATGGCACCACTAGCGAGGCGGGTCGGCCCTACCGGACCGTAGCCTCCGCGGGTTGGCTGAACTCATGAGCAGCAAGCTGTCCAGCCGCTCGGCGACGGTGAGTCTGAAGACACTCGTCGGCAGTGGAGACAGGATCGGCCTGTTCACCCTGCCGATCCTGACCGCCGGCCTGATCCTGAACATCGCGTACCCATCCCAGTTCGACGTGGGCGGTCCACCGACGGCCCTCCGCGTCGTCTCGGTCGCCGTACTGTCTGTCGGTGTCGCGATTTGGGCGTGGTCGGCTGCGCTGATCGTGACGCGGGTGCCCAGCGGGGAACTGATCACGACAGGGCCGTACGCGCTGGTGAAGCACCCTCTCTATACCGCGGTCGCGCTATTGGTGCTGCCCTGGCTCGGCTTCCTCTTCGACACCTGGCTCGGCCTCCTGGTCGGTGTTGTCCTGTATTTCGGATCCAGGATGTTCGCGCCCGCCGAGGAGGCCGCACTGTCGAAGACCTTCGGTGCCGCATGGGTCGAGTACTCCAAGACCGTGAAGATTCCGTGGCTGTGATCATCGAAAGCAGGCTATGCGGATAGGGCGACGACGGTGGCCACCGTCCATAATGGAGTTCTCTGCCTGGCCGTGCACCACCTCGACGACCATCTCTACACCCGTTGACCCAGACAGCGTCGGGCGCCGGGCTATGAGGCCACCGGCATGCTCGGCGCCGTTCTGGGTGGCATTACGTTCGGGGCCGCCGCCGTGTGGTTGATGATGCGGCGCCGTCGGACGTAACAGCGGCGTATCAGACACCGCTGGCGACGTCGCCGCCGCCATCGCCGACTCCACCTGACACCGCACGGCACCTCAGGCGGCATCAGCTCAATGGCACGCCCACCCAGGATTGGACCGCGGGCCAGCTTGGATCCATGACCGATGCGGTGGCAAGCGCATCGAACGTCACCGTTATTCGGTTGAGGCCGGATTCGGTACCGGGTAGCGTCTTGCGTTCGCCTGGGGACGGGTGCGCGAAGGGGGACGGGTGTGGGCGCGACGGAGATCGAGGCGGAGGCGGAGTATC
>DASRII010000402.1:0-7387 GCA_035650075.1 Micromonosporaceae bacterium
CGGCCGCTCAATGCCCACCTCGCTCCGCTGCGCGCCCTATGCGCCGCCTTCCCTCGTCGCGAAGCTCCTCAGTCCAGGCGCCGCGGCGCTCCGCTCCGCTCAATGCCCACCTCGCTCCGCTGCGCGCCCTATGCGCCGCCTTCCCTCGTCGCAAAGCTCCTCAGTCCAGGCGCCGCGGCGCTCCGCTCCGCTCATGGCGCCACAGCGTAGCCGGCAGACCGATCAGGATTCGAGAAGCGGCGGTGGCCGAACGGGATCTAGCGTGGACGTGTTCCAACCGGACTGACGACTTCAGGAGTGACCATGTCATCGACCCAGGGAATCAAGACCGTACTGCACCCCGTCTCCGACCTGGAAGCGGCCAAGGCGGTGTACACGGCACTGCTCGGCATGGAGCCGCAGCACGACGCACCGTACTACGTCGGATACGAGGCGGAGGGCCAGCACATCGGACTGGTACCGAACGGTGGACCGCAGGGCATGACCACGCCGGTGGCCTACTGGCATGTGCCGGACATCGAGGCGAAGCTGGCCGAGGTGACTGCCGCGGGCGGCACGTTGAATGAGCCCGTACGCGACGTGGGCGGCGGCCGCTTGGTGGCCACCATCACCGACCCCGACGGCAACGTCCTCGGGCTGCTTCAGGACCGGTGAGCACCGACGACCTGCCTATGATCGAGGGCGACGTCGAGGTCCTCGAGATCGACGCGCTACCGCAGGGCCGGTAGCAGAGGAGACGGGATGAGCAAGGTGCATGTTGCCGACAGCCACGATGTGATCCGGGTGCATGGTGCGCGGGAGAACAACCTCAAGGATGTCAACGTCGAGTTGCCGAAGCGGCGGTTGACGGTTTTCACCGGCGTGTCCGGCTCGGGCAAGAGCTCGCTGGTTTTCGACACGATCGCCGCGGAGTCGCAGCGGATGATCAACGAGACGTACAGCGCGTTCGTGCAGGGCTTCATGCCGACGTTGGCCCGGCCGGAGGTCGATGTGCTCGACGGGCTGACGACGGCGATCATCGTGGATCAGGAGCGGATGGGCGCCAACGTCCGCTCGACCGTCGGCACGGCTACCGATGCCAACGCGATGCTGCGCATCCTGTTCAGCCGGCTCGGAAAGCCGCACATCGGCCCGCCCAACGCGTTTTCGTTCAACATGCCGTCGGTGCGGGCCGCCGGTGCCATCACGGTCGAGCGGGGTACGCAAAAGAGCGAGAAGGTGACGTACACCCGGCTGGGTGGCATGTGCCCGCGCTGTGAGGGCATGGGCTCGGTCACCGACTTCGACCTGTCGGCCCTGTACGACGACTCGAAGTCGCTCAACGAGGGTGCGCTGACGATCCCGGGCTACAGCATGGACGGCTGGTACGGCCGCATCTATCGCGGCAGCGGCTTCTTCGACCCGGACAAACCAATCCGCAAGTTCACCAAAAAGGAAATGCACGACCTGCTGCACAAGGAGCCCACCAAGATCAAGGTGGAGGGGATCAACCTGACCTACGAGGGTCTGATCCCCAAGATGCAGAAGTCGTTCCTGGCCAAGGACGTGGAAGCGCTGCAGCCACACATCCGCGCGTTCGTGGAGCGGGCAGTCACCTTCACCACCTGCCCCGAGTGCGAAGGCACCCGGCTGACGGCGGCGGCCCGATCATCGAAGATCAAAGGAAAGAACATCGCCGACGTCTGCGCGATGCAGATCAACGACCTCGCCGAGTGGGTACGTGGTCTGGCCGAGCCGTCGGTGGCGCCGCTGCTCGCCGCGCTGGGCCACACGCTGGACTCGTTCGTGGAGATCGGGCTGGGCTACCTGAGCCTGGATCGGCCGTCCGGCACGTTGTCCGGCGGCGAGGCGCAGCGGACCAAGATGATCCGCCACCTCGGCTCGTCGTTGACCGACGTTACCTATGTCTTCGACGAGCCCACCGCGGGCCTGCACCCGCACGACGTCCAGCAGATGAACAACCTGCTGCTGCGGTTGCGGGACAAGGGCAACACGGTGCTGGTGGTCGAACACGAACCGGAGACGATCGCGATCGCGGACCACATCGTCGACCTCGGCCCCGGCGCCGGTACCGCCGGCGGCGAGGTCGTCTTCGAAGGCACCGTGAAGAGGCTACGGGCCAGCGGCACCCTGACCGGCCGGCACCTCGACGACCGGGCCGCCGTCAAGGAGGCGGTACGCACGCCCACCGGAATGCTGCAGATCCGCGGCGCCACCACCCACAACCTGCAGAACGTCGACGTCGACATCCCGCTCGGCGTCCTCGTCGTGGTCACCGGTGTCGCCGGCTCGGGCAAGAGCTCGCTGATCGACGGCTCGATCGCCGGCCGCGACGGTGTCGTCTCCGTCGACCAGACCCCGATCCGTGGCTCGCGGCGCAGCAATCCGGCTACCTACACCGGGTTGCTCGACCCCATCCGCAAGGCATTCGCCAAAGCCAACGGCGTCAAGCCGGCATTGTTCAGCGCCAACTCCGCCGGTGCCTGCCCCACCTGCAACGGCGCCGGAGTCACGTACGTCGACCTGGGCATGATGGCCGGCGTCTCCACGGTCTGCGAGGAATGCCAGGGCAAGCGGTTCCAGGCATCGGTGCTGGAGTACCACCTCGGTGGCCGCGACATCAGCGAAGTGCTCGCGATGCCGGTATCCGAGGCCGAGGAGTTCTTTGGCGCCGGCGAGGCGCGTACGCCGGCCGCGCACACGATCCTGCGTCGGCTAGCCGACGTCGGGCTCGGCTACCTCAGCCTCGGCCAGCCACTCACGACGCTGTCCGGCGGCGAGCGACAGCGGCTCAAGCTGGCCAGCAACATGGCCGATACAGGCCGCGTCTACCTCCTCGACGAACCCACCACCGGCCTGCACCTCGCCGATGTCGAACACCTGCTGGGTCTGCTCGACCAGCTCGTCGACTCCGGTACGTCCGTCATCGTCATCGAACACCACCAAGCCGTCATGGCCCACGCCGACTGGATCGTCGACCTCGGCCCCGGCGCCGGCCACGACGGCGGCCGCATCGTCTTCGAGGGCACGCCCGCCGACCTCGTCGCCGCTCGCTCCACCCTCACGGGCGAACACCTCGCAGCCTACGTCGGCACCTGACCCGCTCAACCGATGCGGAGGGCGGCGGGGGCGTGGGCCGGGACGGCTGGCTGGTTCGGCGCCACCGGGTCGATCCGGCGGTACGGCTCACCGAGCGCCGGCCGGGCGTCGGGCTCATCCCGGTTGGGCCAGAACGACATGGCCCGCTCGGCCATCGCCGTGATGGTCAGCGACGGGTTCACCCCGAGGTTCGCGGGCACGGCGGCGCCGTCGACCACGTGCAGCCCCGGATGTCCGAAAACGCGATGGTACGGGTCGACGACGCCGGTCGCGGCGGATGCGCCGACCACGGCTCCGCCGAGGATGTGCGCGGTCACCGGTACGTTGAACGCCTCGCTGACCGACCCGCCCGGGATCCCGTCCAGCTCCTCGGCGAGCAGCCGTACCGCCCGGTTGCCCTCCGGGATCCAGGTCGGGTTGGGCGCCCCATGTCCCTGGGTCGTGGTGAGGCGGCGGCGACCGTACCACGACCGTCGATAGTGGACCGTCAGGGAGTTGTCCAGCGACTGCATCACCAGCGCGATGACCGTGCGCTCGGACCAGCCGCGTACCGATAGCGCGCGCAGCGAGGTCAACGGGTGCCGGGCCATCGTGCCGAGCCAGCGCAGCGGTCGCCACGGTCCACCGTCGGTCAGCACCGACTGCAGCAGACCCATCGCGTTGGCGCCCTTGCCGTACCGGACCGGCTCTATGTGCGTCCGCTCGTCGGGATGGAACGAGCTGGTGATCGCGACCCCTTCGGTGAGGTCGAGCCCACGCCGGCGAGCGGCCCGGCGGGGCACCGAAGCGCCCACAATGGACTCGGAGTTCGTCCGGGTCAGCGTGCCCAGCCGGGCCGACAGTCCACGTAGGACGCCGGTGGCTTTCATGCGGTGCAGCAGCCGTTGGGTGCCAAGCGCGCCGGCGGCGAACACGACGTGATCCGCCTCGAAGACGCGACGCGTACGTCGGGGCAGCCAGGCTCCGGTGCGTACCGTCTCGATGTCGTAGCCACCCGCGGCGGCCGGACGTACGGCGGTGGCCGTGGTGAGCGGGTGTACCTCGACCCCGAGCTTCTCGGCGAGGAACAGGTAGTTCTTCACCAATGTGTTCTTCGCGTTGTGCCGGCAACCCGTCATGCACGAGCCGCAGTGCCGGCAGCCCGCCCGGTCCGGTCCGGCACCTCCGAAGTACGGGTCCGGCACCGTCTCCCCCGGCCGTCCGATGTGGACACCCACCGGGGTCGCGTGGAACGTGTCGGCCACCCCCATCCGTTCGGCCACCGCCCGCATCGCGCGGTCCGCGGCCGTGTCCCGGGGGTACGTCGTGACGCCGAGCATCCGCTTCGCCTGGTCGAAGTGCGGCGCGAGCTCGTCCCGCCAGTCCGTGATATCCGTCCACTGTGGATCGTTGTAGCAGTCGGCCAGTGGCTCGTAGAGGGTGTTGGCATAGACCAGCGAGCCGCCGCCCACGCCGGCACCGGAGAGCACCATCACGTTACGCAGCAGGTCGATGCGCTGGATGCCGAAACACCCGAGCCTCGGTGACCACAGGAAGCGACGGCTGTCCCACGAGGTCTTCGGGAACTCGTCATCGGCGAAGCGCCGCCCTGCCTCGAGCACCGCGACGCGGTAGCCCTTCTCGGCCAGCCGCAGGGCCGCGACGCTGCCGCCGAAGCCCGAGCCGATCACCACGACGTCGTACCGCATAGGCCACGCTACCTCACGGGCGCGGCGGTCTGGTCGTCCCGTATAGCCAGGCGTCGAAGAGCGGCCGGAGCGGTTTGCCGGACACGCGCTCGGCGACCCCGATGAACTCGGCGATCGTCGCGTTGCCATTGCGCTTCTCCGCCGTCCAGGTCGACAGGATCTTGAAGAACATGTCGTCGCCGACGGTCAGCCGCAAGGCGTGCAACGCCATCCCGCCGCGCCGGTACACGGATCCGCTGAACAACCGGTTCGGTCCTGGGTCCCCGGGCGGCGTCTGCCAGATCTCCTCGGCGGCCGCGTTGTACTCGCAGTCGAAGGACGCCGCGACGGACGGCCCGCCCTCGTGCTCGTACCACATCCACTGGGCGTACGTCGCGAACCCCTCGTTGAGCCAGATGTCCTTCCATTGCTGCACCGAAACGCTGTCGCCGAACCACTGGTGGGCCAGCTCGTGCGCGATCACCCAGGTACCGTCGCCGGCTGGCCGGCAGCCGACCGCGGAGGCCGGGAAGAAACCGGGCGAGTACGCCGGCCGGCTCTGCGTCTCGAGCGCGAAGCTGATCCGCGTCTCGTTGTGCACGACGCCGCCATAGGCGTCGAACGGGTACGCGCCGAACTTCGAGGCGAGGAAGTCGGCGACCTCGGGGGTGCGCGCGATCGCGCGGTCGGCCGGACCGTCCGGCAGGGCCGCGGCGACCGCGGTGAACACCGGCTTGCCGTTGTGCGACGTCTGCTTCACGCGGTAGCGCCCGATCGCCACCGTCGAGAGGTAGCTGGCCATCGGACTGCGCTCGGACCACTTCCACGTCGTCCAGCCCTGGTCAGCCGGGGCGGTGCCCTCCGGCACGCCGTTGCTGACGGCCGTCAGGCCATCCGGCACGGTAACGGCGATCGTGTACGTCGCCTTGTCCATCGGGTGGTCGTTGACCGGATACCACGAGCTGGCCGACTCGGGTTCGCCGATCGCCAACGCCCCATCGGTCGTGTGCAGGAATCCCGTACCGCCCAACCCCGGGCGGCCGAACGGCTTGGGCACTCCGGAGTAGGTGACCTCGACGGTGAACTGCGTCCCGCTCGCCAGCCCGGTCGTCGGGGTCACGACCAGCTCGGTATCGGTCTGCGTCCACTTCGCGGCGGCGCCGTTCACCTTCACCGCGTCGGCCTTCAGAGCCGCGAGGTCGAGGTTGAATCGCGACAGGTCCGCCGTGGCGAGTGCGGCGATGGTCGCCGTACCGTTCAACTGGTCCTTGGCCGGGTCGTAGCGCAGCTTCAGGTCATAGTTCCCGACGTCGTAGCCGCCGTTCCCGTACCCCGGGAAATAAGGGTCACCGATGCCGTCCGCGCCAGGCTGGTAATTGCGGCTCGCCGGAGGGGTCGAACTCGGGGTCACGTCCGGGGGGCGTGGGCCGCCGACCGTGCAGCCGGCCAGGGCCGTCACGCTCAGCACGGCCGCCGTGGTCGTCAGGCGCCGTCGCCACATCTCGGTGCTCCCTTCGCGGACACACGGGTACGCAACACCGTACGTTCACCCGGCCACGAAATGGTCACGAAGTACCTGCCACGAGCCTCACCGGTCGAGGACGAGGCCGACCTTCTGGAACTCCTTGAGGTCGCGGTAGCCGGTCTTGGCCATCGCGCGCTTCAGGGCGCCGAAGAGGTTGAGCTGTCCGTCCGGTTCGTCGGCCGGCCCGTAGAGGACCTTCTCCAGCGAGCCGAGGGACTCGCCGGCCACGCCGAAGGCACCCCGCGGCAGCTTCGGGTGGCTGGCGGCGGAGTGCCACCACGCCCCACCGGCCGGTGCTTCGTCCACGAGGGACAGTGGCTCGCCGAGCATCACCGCGTCGGCACCGCAACCGAGTGCCTTGGCGATGTCGCCACTGGTCTGCACGTCGCCGTCGGCGATGAGGTGGACATACCGCCCACCGGTCTCGTCGAGGTAGTCTCGGCGCGCGGCGGCCGCGTCCGCGATCGCGGTCGCCATCGGTACCCGGATGCCCAGCACGGTGTCCGTGGTGGACCACTCGTCGGCGCCGACTCCCACGATCACGCCGGCCGCGCCGGTACGCATCAGGTGCAGAGCGGTCTGGTAGTTCGTACACCCGCCGACGAGGACCGGCAGGTCCAGATCGGCGATGAACTCCTTGAGGTTCAGCGGCTCGTCCACAGTGGACACGTGCTCGGCGGACACCAGCGTGCCCTGGATGACGAGGATGTCGACGCCGGCATCAAGGATCACCGGTGCCAGCGCGAGCGTGTGCTGTGGCGAGACCCGTACCGCGACCGTCACGCCGCCGTCGCGGATCTGCTTGACCCGCTCCCCGATCAGCTCCGGCCGGATCGGCTGGCTGTACGCCTCCTGCAGGTGGCGCGTTGCCGGCGCCTCGTCGTCGAGCGCGGCCAGCTCGGCGAGCACCTTCACCGGATCGTCGTACCGCGTCCACAGCCCTTCGACGTTGAGCACTCCGAGGCCGCCCAGCCGGCCGAGCGCGATGACCGTCTCCGGGCTCATCGTCGCGTCGGACGGGTGCGCGATACACGGGATCTTGAACTGGTACGCATCGAGCTGCCAAGCGGTCGAGACATCGTCCACGTCCCGGGTG
>DASRII010000403.1:0-7276 GCA_035650075.1 Micromonosporaceae bacterium
CACCCCATGGGCCACTTTGGGGTGATCAGCAACTTGCACGATGTCCGGCATAGTAGTAGGAACCAGGCGTTGCACGGGGGCATGAGGGCTCGGGACGGGAGTCACGGTGGTACCACGGTCCGGGGATGTCCTGCGCGTCACTCGCGCCGCGAGCGTGCAGTTCATCGAGCCCCTGCTGTTCCGGGTCATCCGCGTGCACGACTGGCAGACCTACGACGGATGGGTCTGGCTCGACGGGTACCAGCTCAACGCGTCCGGGGACGCGGTCGAACGCCGTTCCATCTTCGTGCAGATGAGCGGGCTGCAGCCGGCCAACGCCGGCCCGTTTCCGCGAGCCGAGTCCAGCCCTCAGTCACGTGCCGCATCGAACGCCGGGCGGCAGCTGAACAACCCGCGTTTGCGTACCCGCCAAGCGGCCGGCTGAGATAGCGGATTACGCATCAGTGGCGCGTGATCGCGCCTAGACTCGAGAGACCCTTAGCGACCCCTTGCACGTGGCGCGGACCCTTGCCTTTCGGGGGTACGGCGCCATGGTTACTGCACCAGTTACATTCGGCCGCATCGGTGCGGTCGTGCTCAGCGCGACATTCGGCATCCTCGTCTCCGGCGTGTCGACCGCGGCACACCCGGGTCACGAAACACCGACCCCCCGGCCCGCGACGTCGCAGCTGGATCCCGACCAGCCGCAGCCGGACCTGCTACCGCCGGATCTGTTGCCGCCCGACCTGCCGCCGGACGTGGACCGTCCGCCGTACCTGGACCCAGATCGGCCGCAATGGCCCCACCACCGTCCACCAGGACCGCCGCAGCAGGCCGTCGAGCCATCGCCGACTCCGTACCCGGTCGACCCGGAGCCGGAGCCGCAGCCCTCGCCGCCGGTACCGCCGACGGTCGCACCACCGACCATGGCGCCGCCGACCGTGGCGCCGCAGCCTTCTCCTGTTCAGCCGGCTCCGGAGCAGGAGCCGGTCGACGACGTCACCGATGAGCCGGTGGTCGAGCCGGTCGAGCCGGCGCCCACCCAGGACGTCCCGCTCGAGCCCGTGGTACCGGGTCCCGACGCGTCGGACCAACCTCCGGTCGAGGCCGCGCCCGCGGGCGGCAGCGGCGGTACCGGAGGTACCGGAGGCGGCGTCGTCGGCGTCGACTCCGCGACCCAGGTCGACCCGGAGCTCAGCCGTTCGCTGGTCTTGAGCGGAGCCGCGGCGCTCGTACTGGCCGTGGCCGGGATCGCGATGGTCGGCTGGCGCCGGCGCCAGTGGTAACGGTCAGCTCGACGAAGGCGACGGTGTCGGCGGCGGTTCCGTCGTCGGCGGCACCGCCGCCACGATCAGCGTGACCTGGCTGCCGACCGGGACCAGCGTGCCCACGGCAGGCGAGACCTCCACGACCCGGCCCGGCGTGGCACCCTCCACGACCCTGGTCTGCGTGACCGAAGTCAGGCCCGCGGTGACCAGGGCCTGCTCCGCGGCGAGCCGGGTCATGCCGACCACCGACGGTACGGCCACCTGCGCCGGTGCCGTCGGGCTCGGCGTCGGGGACGGCGCGGTCGGGCTCGGAGCGGTGGGCGACGGAGTCGGCGAGGCGGACGCGGTGGTCGTGGTGACCGGGTTCGGCTCGTTGTCCAGCGAGCCCAGGATCAGGAAGATGCCGGCGCCGAGCACGCCGAGCAGAGCCAGCGCGACGAGCGCCAGTACGGCCGGCAGCCACCAGGAGCGCTCGGGCTGCTGGTCAGCCTGCCACTGCTCGGTCGGGGTGTCGGTCCGGTACTGCGGCCGCGTGCCCGCGGGCGGTACCCCGGCCCGCGCGGCCCACCGCGGGAGGCGCTCGGTGCTGTCGGGGGCCGGAGACTGCGGCAGGATCGAGGTCTCGTCGCCACCGCCGAGGAAGGCCGTTTCCTCGCCACCGGACGGCTCCTCGCCGCCGGACGGCTCCTCGTCACCGGACGATTGCTCGTCACCGGAACGGGCCGGCTCGCCGGAGACCGGTTCGTGAGCCTGCGTCGCGTCCGGGTCGTCGTCCCGCCGTTCGTCCGCCATGGCTGCCATTGCACCATGTGATCAATCAGTAGGTGCTCGAGGGGCTCGGGCTCGCGGCGCCGCAGTAGATCTTCACTTGGTCGTTCCACTGCACCGTGGTCCCACCGCCCGCCTCGGGCTCCTGCTTCAGGACGACGCCGGCCCGGCCGGTCGGGTACTGCGGGTAGAGCCCTTGGTCGACGATGATGCCGGCGGCCTGGTTACAGGGCAGCCCGACCACACCCGGGATCGTCGCCTCGGGGGCCTTGCCGCGCACGTACAGGGTGACCGTGACGCCGCGGCGCACCTGGATACCGGGCCCCGGGACGGTACTGCCGACCGTCTTGTCGTCGCCGGAGTCCCGGAAGACCAGCCGCCAGCCGAGCCCGAGCTCGCGTACCTTGCGCCGGGCGTCCTGGAAGTCCTGGCCGACCAGGTTGGGCAAGGCGAAGCCCGGGGTACCGGGGCTGCCCGCGGTCGGTCCCGCCGTGGGAGTGTCCGTGGTGATCGGTGGCGTGGTCGTCGGCGCGGAGGTCGTCGGCGAGGTCGGGTCGGTACCACCGGCGGTGTTTCTCGGCTCGCCGGCCGCGAAGTAGCCGGCCGTCGCCCCGACCACGGCCAGCACGAGTACGGCGACCACGATCGCGCCGACCACGCCGGGCCTCGTCCGCCGGGGCTGTTCGAACTCGTCAGTCATGACACTCCAACCTTCGACCAGTCAGTGTGAGGTGTGCTCGCAAGCCACGGAAGCGACTGACAGGCCGACTCGCGTGGCGGAAGTACGACGGTTACGCTGCGCGGCATGGCCGCACGAGGCTGGGGAGCGTCGATCGCAACGGCGATCGGCATAGCTGCGATCGTCGGAGCAGCGCAAGTCGGGCTGGGCTACGGTCTCGGCATCATTTCCTGGGAGCCGGGTACCGGCGCGACCGGTGACAGCGCGTGGGTAGCCAGCCTCGCCTGGACGACCTGGATCGCCGCGACGGCGGCCGTGATCGGCGCGATCTGCGCCGACCGGCTCAGCGCGGTACCGGGTGCCAGCACGAAGTCCACTGTGGACAACCCGGCTCGGGTGGCCGCCGGACTGTGGCGACTCGCGCTGGCCCTAGCCTCCGCCGTCGGTGCCCTGGTCACCGTGCCGCTGGTAGCCGTGCCGGCCCGGGCCGCGGTCCGCGCGGACACGTTCACGCCGCAGACGACCGCGGCGACGTACGCGGTCGCCGGCGTCCTCGTCGGCCTCGTGATCGCGATCGGCGCGCTCGCCGCCCGAGCGGTCGCCGCGAACGTCGTGGCGACCGCGAGCTGGCTCTGGATCCTTGCCCTGGTAGCCGTGATCGACGGCGTCGCCGCCGGCAGCGGGCTGGTTCCCGCACAGCTCGGCGTGTGGCAGTTCAGTGCCGACGGGCCGTGGTTCCGCAACGTCTACCTGCCGGGCGCGGTACTCACGCTCGGCGTAGCGCTGATGGTCGGCATGCTCGCCCCGCTACCGGCCGCCCGCCGCGGCGACAACCCGGTCGGCGTGGCCATCTCCGGGGCGATCGGACCCTTGCTCGTATCGGCGGCGTACTTCCTCGCCGCGCCAGCCGTCCTCGAACGCGTGTCGCCGCGGGACATCTCCGCGTACTGGATCGCTCCGTACGCGGTGATCGCCGGGCTGGCCGGATCGGTCGCCATCGCCGCGCTCACCCCGCGCCTACAGGGGTCGAAACCCGAGACGCCGCCGGCGGCGGAACGCCCGGCCCAGGCCCAGGCCCAGGCCGAGGCCGAGAACGCGTACGCCGCGCCAGCTCAGTAAGCAGCTACCGGCCAGGTGTGCACCGGCTCGTTCGTGCGCTGGTGCGCCACGTACCGCAAGACCATGTCGCGCAGCGCCTCCAGCCGACCCAGCCCACGGCGCTGGGCCTCCTCGACCGCCTCGACCTGCCAGACCGCGCCGGTACGCCCGGTGCGGCAGCGCTGCTCGACGATGCCGAGCAACCGGTCCCGCAGTGCCGGGTCGGTACCGAACCGGTCGAGCCCTTCGGCCGCCTTGGGCAGCAGCCGGTCGAGGATGAGGTCGGCGGCGCGCACCTCGCCGAGCCGCGGCCAGTAGAGGCTGGCCCCGGCCCCGTCGCGGGCCGCGGCGTGGAAGTTCTCCTCGGCGGCGCTGAACGTCAGCTGCGTCCAGATCGGCCGGTCGGCCTCGGCCAAGCTGCGGACGAGTCCGAAGTAGAACGCCGCGTTCGCAAGCATGTCGACGACGGTCGGGCCGGCCGGCAGCACCCGGTTCTCCACGCGCAGGTGCGGGCGGCCGTTCTGCACGTCGTACACGGGCCGGTTCCAGCGGTACACCGTGCCGTTGTGCAGTCGCAGCTCGCCGAGCGTCGGTACGCCGCCGGCGCGCAGTACCTCCACCGGGTCCTCGGCGTCGCAGATCGGTAGCAGCGGCGGGAAGTACCGGACGTTCTCCTCGAACAGGTCGAAGATCGAGGTGATCCACCGCTCGCCGAACCAGACCCGCGGGCGTACCCCCTGCGCCTTCAGCTCGTCCGGCCGGGTGTCGGTGGCCTGCTCGAACAGCGCGATCCGGGTCTCGGCCCAGAGCTGCCGGCCGAACAGGTACGGCGAGTTGGCCCCGACCGCCAGCTGCGGCCCGGAGATCGCCTGTGCGGCGTTCCAGTAGTTCGCGAAGGTGTCCGGGGACACCTGCAGGTGGAACTGCAACGCCGTACACGCCGCCTCGGGAGCGATCGACTCGGTGGACGTCTGCAACCGCTCCGCGCCCCGGATGTCGATCTCCATGTCCTCGCCGCGGGTCGTCAGGATCTGCTCGTTCAGCAGCCGATACCGGGGGTTGACGGACAGGTTCTCCAGCACGGTGTGTTCCGGCGTGAGCGTCGGCAGGATCCCGATCAGCAGCAGCGTCGCGTCGGACTTGCGGGCCCGCTCGTCGGCCCGGCCGATGCTCGCCAGCAGATCCTGCTCGTAGTCGTCGAAGCCGTGGCCCTCGATCAACCGAGGTCGGGCGTTGAGCTCCACGTTGAACGCGCCGAGCTCGTTCTGGAAGGTGGGATCGGCCAGGTTCGCGAGCACCTCGGCGTTGCGCATGACCGGTTCGGCATCGACGTCGATGAGATTCAGCTCGATCTCCAGCCCGGTGGTCGGGCGATCGGCATCGAACCGGAAGTCGTCGAGCATCAAGGCGAAGACATCCAGACACCGGCGTACCTTCTGGCGGTACCGCGCCCGGTCCTCGCGCGTGAACGAGGCGAGCGTGACGTCCTTGCCCATAGGGCCTCCCGCAACGGGTAGCGGTGAACCTCCTAGGTTAGGAGTGGCCGCTACTCCAGGCTAGGGACAAATCAGACGCTCGATTAGCGCTAAGTGAGCAATTGGGAGCACTTAGTGCTCCCAAATGCTCTTCGTCCTGGTGTGATCGCCAAGCCTCAGCCCTGGCGGATCGCCTCGGCCTCGATCTCGATCGTGACCTTCTTACCCACGAGCACGCCGCCTGTCTCCAGCGCCTGGTTCCAGGTCATGCCGAAGTCCTCGCGGTCGATCTCGGTACGGGCCGTGAATCCGATGACCTCCTGGCCCCACGGGCTGCGAGCCACGCCCTCGAACTCCACCTTCAGCTCGACCTCACGGGTCACGTCCTTGATCGTCAGATCGCCCACGACCGTGAACCACGAGCCCACGCCGTGGGTCACCCGGGTCGCGCGGAAGGTCATTCGGGGGTACGACTCGACGTCGAGAAAGTCCGGGCTGCGCAGGTGTCCGTCCCGGTCGGGGGCACCGGTCGAGATGCTGGCGGTGTCGATGGACACGTCCACGGTCGACTCGGTCGGCTCGTCCGCCACCGTGATCTGTCCGGATACACCGGTGAAGGCCCCACGGACCTTGCTCACCATCAGGTGCCGGGCAACGAAGCCGACCCGGGTGTGTGCGGCGTCGATGACGAAGGTGCCGGGCTGGGGAACACTGACGCCCTGCCAGGTACGAGTGGTCAGTGCGGGTGCGGTCATGGTGTGCATACCTCCATTGGTTGCTTGGCTGCCCCTACACAGCAACTATACGCAAGGCAATATTCCGCACGACAACTATTGCTAGGATGTGATCTGTGACCCAGGAGCTGCACGACGACCCCCGCATCACCGCCATGGGACTGTTCACCGAGGCGTTCACCGGGCTGACCGGCCGGCTGTCCGCCCAGTATGCCGAGCACGACCTGTCCGCGGTCGAGTTCGAGGTACTGATCCGGCTGTCCCGATCGCCGAACCAGCAGTTGCGGATGACCGACCTCGCCGCCCAGACGTCGCTGTCCACGAGCGGGGTCACCCGGGTGGTCGACCGGCTCGAGCGCGACGGGCTCGTCCGCCGTACCGCCTGCCCGACGGACCGGCGCAGCTCGTACACCGTCCTGACCAGGTCCGGCCAGACGAGGCTCGCCCAGGTGCTACCGGGTCACATCGCGCTGATCGACGAGTGGTTCACCGGGATGCTGCCGGCGGACGAGCTCGACGCGATGCTCGGCGCCCTGCGCACGATCCGGGACGCCGTCCGCCCCGGCGCAACCGCCGGGGCCGCGGCCACCGCTTCCGCCGTCTCGTAGCCGACGGAGCGGGCGAATCTCCCGCCACGTGTAGCGGGGCATGAGAATCCTGTCAGCGCTGCTCGTGGTCGCCGCCGTCGCCGGCTGCGCCCAGTCGAACTCCGGCGCCTCTACCGAGGCCGAGTCCACGCCCGCACCTACGGGCACCCCCACCGTCGCGGCCAACACGCCGTCCGCTCGACCGACCTCGCCGTCGCCCACGTCACCCTCGCCGTCGGCCACCAGGAGGCCCCCAACGACGATCCCGCTCGACGCGTTCCTGCACCGCGAGGACACGTCGTTCGGGCCGGGACCCGTCTCCCACGGGCCCCGGGAGTACCTGGAACCGTGGGACGGCAGTCCGCCGCTGCCCCACCCGTGCGCGACCGTGCGGTACCGCAGTGACCGGCAGATCTCCGTACGGCGAACGGGCGGCCTGTACCTCAATCACTACCAGAGCGACGGCTCGGCCCACCCGACGGTCGTCTTCGAGACGATCACCCGGTACACCGGCACCGGCGCGCGCGACTACCTCGCCGAGGTACGCCGGGCCGTGGCGGCCTGCCCGACGATCGTGCGCGACCCGTTGACCTACCGGTACCGCATCGCGCGTACCGGGTTCGTCGGCGACGAGTCCTTCGCGATCGCCGAATCGGTCCGTGAGCGGTACACCGAGGACTCGCCCTGG
>DASRII010000404.1:0-2329 GCA_035650075.1 Micromonosporaceae bacterium
GGCGGCACCGATCCACACTATTCGTCGCGACGGCACGACATCTGACGTAAGCTACGTAGCTTGTTCCTCCGTCGAGCACTACTCGTTAGCAGAGCTGGAAAGATGACCGTTCGCATTTCGACGGGCGTGGCAGACTACCCCTGTCCATGGCCATGAGAAAGTCCCCGCAGGTGGCCAGGTCGAGGTCCTCGCTGGTGGCCAGGTAAGAGTCCTCATCCCTCGTTCGTCGTGTCGGCCAGGAGGGTGAGCCCTGGGTGGTGACGGTGGCGGTGTCAGCCAGTCACTGTCACCACCCAGGAGCTTCCATTGAAGACTGCGAGGGAACGGATGGACATCATTTCGGCCTACCGCGAGGTGGGCACTTTTCGTGGGGCGGCTGCGATCAGCGGCACCACCGCGAAGACGGTGAAGCGGGTGATCGAGCGGCACGAGGCCGGTGGCGGCGCGTCTGTGCGGGTGCCGCGGGTCCGCAACTTTGACGGGGTGGCGGAGTTGGTGGCCGCCCGGGTGGACAAGTCGGCGGGTCGGATCTCGGCCAAGCGGCTGCTGCCGGCGGCCCGTGCCGCGGGCTATACCGGTTCACCGCGGAACTTCCGCCGGCTGGTCGCGGCGCAGAAGGCCATGTGGAGTAAGGAGAATCGTCGGCCGCGGCGGCCGGCGGTGTGGTCACCGGGTGAGCATCTGGTGGTCGATTGGGGCAGCATGCCTGGGGCGGGCGGGTTGCACGTGTTCTGCGCGGTGCTGGCGTGGTGCCGGTTCCGGTTCGTGCGGTTCGCGACCGACGAGCGGGCGGAGACGACGTTCGCGATGCTGGCGGAGTGCTTCGAGCAGCTGGGTGGGGTGCCGGGCAAGGTGCTGGCGGACCGGATGGGGTGTTTGAAGGGCGGGGTGGTCGCCAACCGGGTGGTGCCGACGCCTCAGTACGTGCGGTTGGCCGCGCATTACGGGTTCGCGCCGGACTTCTGCGAGGCGAATGACCCGCAGAGCAAGGGGATCGTGGAGAACCTCGTCGGTTATGCCAAACGGGACTTGATCGTGCCGCAGGCACCATTCGGTGACATCGCGGCCGCGAACGCTGCGGCCGCGGCGTGGTGCGTGGAGGTCAACGCCGCGGTCCACAGTGAGATCTTCGCGGTGCCGGCCGAGCAGTTGGTGATCGAGCGGGAGCTGCTCGCACCGTTGCCCTCGCTGCGAGCCAGCGTCGGGCGGCTGGTGATCCGCAAGGTCGACCGGCTGTCGTGCGTGCGGTTCGCCTCGGCCCGTTACTCGGTGCCCACCCGGTTCATCGGTTCGCAGGTGGGGCTGCGCACCGACGACGGGCGGCTGCTCGTCGTATTGACCGGCAGCGGTGAGGTGGTCGCCGAGCACACCCTGGTCGCTCCCGGTGAGGCGTCGGTCCTCGATGCCCACTATGGCGGCGCGCGACCCGCGCCACGCCGGGCGGTGCGACCGAAAACCGTTGCAGAGAAGGCGTTCTGCACGATCGGCCCGGTCGCGGAAGCGTTCATCACCGGCGCCGCCGCGGCCGGCAACACCCGGCTGGGATCCGAACTGGCCGAGCTGAACACGCTCCGCGCCGCGCACGGCGACGAGGCGTTCACCACAGCGCTGGCCCGGGCGGTCGCCTTCGGCCGGTGGCGCGCCAGCGACGTCCGCTCCATCCTCGCCGCCGGCGCCGCGACACCCGAACCGAGACCGGCCGGTGACGCGCTCGTGCTCGAGCTGCCGAGCGTCTGTGTCCGTTCGCTGGCCGACTACGCCATCGGCGGGCAGCCATGACCGCCTCCACGCCGGTGCTGGCACCGGACCTGGTCGAGGGACTGCGCCGGTTGAAGCTGGCCGCGATGCGCCAACTCGCACCCGAGCTGCTCGTGACCGCCAAGACGCAACGCTGGACACCCGAGGAGCTGCTCCGCACTCTCGTCGAGGCCGAGATCACCGCCCGCGACGCCTCGAACGCCCGCACCCGCATGAAGGCCGCCGCGTTCCCGGTGCTCAAGACGCTCGACGAGTTCGACCTCACAGTGTCCTCGGTCCCGAAGGCCACCTTCGACTACCTCAGCTCACTGGAATGGATCGGCGCACGCGAGAACCTGTGCCTGGTCGGGCCAGCCGGCACCGGCAAGAGCCACCTGCTCGTCGCGCTCGGTGTCGCCGCGGTCCAGGCCGGGCGCCGGGTCCGCTACTTCACCGCCGCCGAACTCGTCGAGACCCTCTACCGCAGCCTGGCCGACAACTCCGTCGGCAAGGTCCTCGACACCCTGCTCCGCAACGACCTGATCATCGTCGACGAGGTCGGCTTCGCACCCCTGGACGACACCGGCGCCCA
>DASRII010000405.1:0-29077 GCA_035650075.1 Micromonosporaceae bacterium
CGCCGTGATCCGACTATGGAGGCAAGGGTGAATACGACAACTGTTCATACGACGTTCGGCCCGTTCACGATCGTTGCGAGCGCGGACGAAGAGGTACTCGCCGCCGGGTTCACGACGGATCCGCAGGCGCTGCTGGCCCTCGTACACCCGGATCTGTCGGGTGAAGCGCGACCCCGCGCGGACCTCGGGCCGATCACGGCGGCCGTGCTGTCCTATCTGGACGGTGACCTGGCGGCGCTCGACGAGGTGCCGGTACGGCAGCACACCGTGGGAGATTTCCTGTCCCGGGCGTGGGAGGAGCTGCGGCATGTCAAGCCCGGCGACCCGATCACCTACACCGAGCTGGCGGCCCGTGCCGGCCGGCCGACGGCGGTCAGGGCGGCGGCGCAGGCCTGCGCGCGTAACGCGGCGGCCCTGTTCGTGCCGTGCCACAGAGTGATCCGGGCGGACCGTAGCATGGGCGGCTACCGATGGGGTGTGGACGTCAAGCGTTCGCTGCTGGCGCACGAAAACGACAGGAAAACTGTCTGACCGTCCAGGTAGCGTCGCGGTGTGTCCCAATCCCCCAAACCCCGCGGCGCTACCCACAGCCTGTGGCGGATTCGCCACTATCTGAGGCCGTATCGCGGCCGCATGGTGTCTCTGGTCGGGTTGGGATGCGCCTCGACCGGCGCCAGTATCGCCGTGCCGCTCGTGGTCCAGCAGGTGGTCGACGGCCCGATCGCCCGCGGCGACGAGGGCGGGCTGTACCTGCTCGGTGCGCTCGCGCTGGCCCTCGGGTTGTTCGAGGCCGTGCTGATCTTCGTGCGGCGGTGGATGATGTCCAGCTACTCGTTGGGCGTCGAGACGGCGATCCGGCGGGATCTGTACGCGCACCTGCAACGGCTGCCGGTCGCGTTCCACGACAAGTGGCAGTCGGGTCAGCTGCTGTCGAGGGCAACGAGCGACCTTGGGGTATTGCGGCGTTTTCTGTCATTCGGCCTGATCTTCTTCATCGTGAACATGGCGACCTTCATCACAGTCGTCGGTCTGCTGCTGCGCCTGTACTGGCCGCTCGGCCTCCTCGCGTCGGTGATGGCGATCCCGCTGTTCCTGTCGAGCCGGCGGTTCTTCCGGAAGTACTTCGCCGCGGCCCGCAAGGTGCAGGACGAGCAGGGTGACCTCGCGACGCTGATCGAGGAGTCCGCGCACGGCATCCGGCTGATCAAGTCGTTCGGCCGGCGGCGGCACATGGGCACCCGGTTCACCGAGCGAGCGGAGCGGCTGCGCGACACATCGGTCGGCAAGGCGAAGCTGCTCGCGGCGTCGTGGGCGGAGTTCGACCTCGTACCGAACGTGACGCTCGCGGTCGTGCTGGTCGCCGGCTCGTTCGCGGTGGCTCGCGGCGACCTCACTCTCGGCGGGCTGGTGGCGTTCGTGTCGCTGCAGCTCATGCTGATCTGGCCGATCGACGCGCTCGGCTGGATCATCGCCAACGGACAGGAGGCGATGACCGCCGCCGACCGCATCTACGAGGTCTTCGACACCGAGCCGTCCATTGTGGACCGTCCGGGGGCCGTTGCCGTCTCGCCCGTTGATGTGACGGGCCGGTTGCGGTTCGAGGGGGTCGGGTTCGCCTATCCGGACACGGCCACGCCCGTGCTGCACAACATCGACTTCGAGGTGTTTCCGGGCGAGACCCTCGCGATCGTTGGCGTCACCGGCAGCGGCAAGACCACCCTCGTGTCGCTGGTGCCACGGCTGTACGACGTCACCGCCGGCCGGATCACGATCGATGGGCAGGACCTGCGGGACATCCAGCTGTCGTCGCTGCGGGAGGTCGTGGGGATGGCGTTCGAGGAGCCGACGCTGTTCTCGATGTCCGTCCGGGAGAACCTGACTCTCGGCCGGGCCGGAGCGACCGACGACGAGATCGCCGAGGCGCTGGCCGTTGCCCAGGCCGAGTTCGTGTACGAGCTGCCGTGGGGGCTCGACACCCGCGTCGGTGAGCAGGGCCTGTCGCTGTCCGGCGGCCAGCGCCAGCGGTTGGCACTCGCCCGTGCGGTGCTCGGCAAGCCGCGCGTCCTCGTGCTCGACGATCCGCTGTCAGCGCTCGACGTGCACACCGAGGCACTCGTCGAGGAGGCGCTCGCCAGGGTGCTGAGCGGCACCACGGCGCTGCTGGTCGTCCACCGTCCGTCCACTGTGGCCCTTGCCGACCGGGTCGCGCTGTTGCAGGACGGCGAGATCGCGGCTGTCGGTACGCATTCGGAGCTGCTCGCGACCGTGCCGGAGTACCGGGCGGTGCTCTCGCAGGAGGCGGAGGTGTCTGCCCGGTGAGCGAGCGGAGCGCCGCCGGCGGCGCCTGGACTGACGCGACGCGCCGGCCGAAGGCCGCTGCGTGGCGCGGAGGGAAGGCGGCGCCTCGAGGCGGTGCGGAGCGAGCGAACGAGGTGGCACAGTGAGTGTGGACGTAAACGCCTGGCGGGGGGTGGCTCCCGACGAGGATGCCGAGCGGACCGCGGCCGAGGGTGGGGACAAGGCGTCGATGGTCCGGCTTCGGGCCAGCTCCCGCAAGTTGCTCGGATCGCTGCTACGCCCGCACCGGCGGCGCATCTGGCTGGTGATCGGTCTGCTGATGGCGCAGAACGCGGCCGGCATGGCCGGGCCGTACCTGGTGAAGCTCGGCATCGACCGCGGCATCCCGCCGCTGGCCACGTCCGGTGACGCCGCGGTCCTGTTCGGAGTGGGCTTCGCGTTCCTGTTCGCCGCGATCGTGGAGTACGTCGGCAAGCGCGGCTTCCTGACCATGTCCGGCCAGATCGGCCAAGCGGTCCTGCTCGACCTGCGCCGTCGCGTGTACGACCACTTCCAGCGGCTGTCGATCGGCTTCCACGAGCGGTACACGTCCGGCCGGATGGTCTCCCGCCTGACGTCGGACATGGACTCGATCGCCGAACTGGTCGACGGCGGCATCGACGACCTCGTCCTGGCCGGCCTGTCCGTCGTATCGGTGGCGGGCATCCTGCTCTGGCTGGACCCGCCGCTGGCCCTGGTGACGCTGCTGGCGTTCCCGTTCCTGCTCGTGCTGTCGCGATGGTTCGCCCTGGCGTCGTCCGTGGCCTACCGCAAGACCCGTGAGGCGGTCGCTCTCGTGATCGTCCACTTTGTCGAGTCGCTGGGCGGCATCCGCGCGGTCCAGGCGTTCCGTCGCGAGCCGCGCAACCAGGAGATCTTCGACGCGGTCAACGACAACTACCGGCTGGCCAACCTGCGCGCCTTCCGGCTGATCGCCATCTTCGCGCCGAGCATCAAGGTGATCGGCAACGTGACGATCGCGGTGGTGCTGGCGTACGGGGGCTACCGCGTGCTGGGCGGGCATATCGAGGTGGGCGTGCTCGCCGCGTTCCTGCTGTACCTGCGCCGGTTCTTCGAGCCGATGCAGGAGCTGAGCCAGTTCTACAACTCCCTGCAGTCCGCGACGGCCGCGCTGGAGAAGCTGTCCGGCGTCCTGGCCGAGGAGCCGGCGGTACCGGAGCCGATCCGGCCGCACCCGTTGCCGGCCGACGGCGCGCGGGGCGAACTGCACTTCACGGACGTCTCGTTCAGCTACCGCGACGACCGTGTCGTGCTACCCGAACTCGACCTGTTCATCCCGGCCGGTCAGACGCTGGCGCTCGTCGGTGCCACAGGCGCCGGCAAGTCGACGGTAGCCAAGCTCGTAGCCCGGTTCTACGACCCCGTCACGGGTAACGTCACCCTCGACGGCATCGACCTGCGCGACCTGGCCGACCACGATCTGCGCCGGGCCGTGGTGATGGTGACCCAGGAGAACTACCTGTTCTCCGGCACGGTCGCCGAGAACATCGGGTTCGGCCGGCCGGGCGCCACCGCTGCGGAGATCGCGGACGCGGCACGCGCGATCGGGGCGCACGAGTTCATCGAGGCGCTGCCGGACGGGTACGACACCGAGGTACACAAGCGCGGCGGTCGGCTCTCTTCCGGCCAGCGCCAGCTCGTGGCGTTCGCCCGCGCGTTCCTCGCCGACCCGGCGGTTCTGATCCTGGACGAGGCAACGTCCTCATTGGACATTCCGTCCGAGCGGCTCGTCCAGCGGGCGCTGCGGACGATCCTCGCCGACCGGACGGCGATCGTGATCGCCCACCGGCTGTCCACAGTGGAGATCGCCGACCGGGTCCTGGTGATGGAGCAAGGTCGCATCGTCGAGGACGGGCCGCCGGAGGAGCTGATCGCCGGCGGTGGCCGGTACGCCGCACTGCACCAGCAGTGGCGGGACAGCCTCGTATAAGTCGGTCGCGGTGGGTCCGACACCGTCCGTAGCATCGCGGACATGACTGAATCGGTGCGGTTGGAGGGCTTGGCCGACAAATGGTCGAGCCGCTGGCAGGAGGAGGGTACGTATACGTTCGACCGGTCGGCGGGCCGGGTAGCCGTATACGCCATCGACACTCCGCCGCCCACCGTATCCGGTGAGCTGCACATGGGCAGCGTCTACGGCTACGTGCAGACCGACACCATGGCCCGGTTCCGGCGCATGCGCGGCATGGTCGTGTTCTACCCCATGGGCTGGGACGACAACGGACTGCCGACCGAGCGCCGGGCGCAGTATGTGTATGGCGTGCGCTGCGACCCGAGCCTGCCGTACGACCCGTCGTTCGCGCTGTCCCCAGCCGGTTCGGAAGGCGAGCCGCGGGCCATCTCCCGGCGCAACTTCATCGAGCTGTGTACCGAGTTGACGGCCGCCGACGAGCAGCGCTTCGAGCAGCTGTGGCGGCGCCTCGGCCTGTCGGTGGACTGGACGTACACGTACACGACGATCGGCGATGTCGCGCGGGCAACGTCGCAACGCGCGTTCTTGCGCAACCTGGCGCGCGGGGAGGCGTACCAAGCCGAGGCACCTACGCTCTGGGATGTCGGATTCCAGACCGCGGTCGCGCAGGCCGAGCTGGAGGACCGGGAACGGCCGGGGTTCACGCATGTCCTGTCGTTCGCCGGCCCGTTGGGTGCGGTCGACGTGGAGACCACCCGGCCGGAACTGCTGCCCGCGTGCGTGGGGCTCGTCTGCCACCCCTCCGATCCCCGCTTCGCCGCACTCGTGGGTCAGACCGTCCACACTCCACTGTTCGATGTGGAGGTCCCGGTGTACGCACACCCGCTCGCCGATCCGGAGAAGGGTACCGGCATCGCGATGGTGTGCACGTTCGGCGACCTGACCGACGTGACCTGGTGGCGCGAGCTGTCGCTGCCGACCCGGGTGGTGATCGGTCGGGACGGGCGACTCCTGCCCGACCCGCCGCCCGGAGTGCCGGGTAAGCCCTACGCGGCACTGGCCGGGCTGACCGTGCCGGAGGCGCGCCGCGCGGTCGTGGCTGCCCTCGCTTCGGCCGGCGCCTCGAGGGGCGAGCCGAAGCCGATCACCCACCCGGTGAAGTTCTACGAGAACGGCGACGCGCCGCTGGAGATCGTGGCCACCCGGCAGTGGTACCTCCGCAACGGCGGCCGCGACCCGTCGCTGCGCGAAGAGCTGCTGGCCCGAGGCCGCGAGCTGCATTGGGTGCCGGAGCACATGCGGCACCGGTACGAGCACTGGGTCGGCGGCCTCATCGGTGACTGGCTCGTGTCGCGCCAGCGGTTCTTCGGGGTGCCGATTCCGGTGTGGTACGCGGTGCGGTCCGACGGCACGGTCGACTACTCGCACGTGATCGCTCCAGACGAGTCACGGCTGCCCGTCGACCCGTCCAGCGAGCCACCGGATGGTTACACCGAGGACGACCGCGGTCGGCCCGGCGGGTTCGTCGGCGACCCGGACGTCTTCGACACGTGGGCAACCTCGTCGCTGACGCCGCAGATCGTTAGCGGCTGGGAGCGCGATCCCGACCTGTTCGCGCGGGTGTACCCGATGGACCTGCGCCCGCAGGGGCCGGAGATCATCCGTACCTGGCTGTTCTCGTCCGTCGTGCGGGCGCACCTCGAGCTGGGCGCGTTGCCGTGGCGGAAGGCGGTACTCAACGGTTGGATCCTCGACCCGGACCGCAAGAAGATGTCGAAGTCCAAGGGCAACGCCGTCACGCCGGACGAGCTGATCGACCGGCACGGCTCGGACGCGGTCCGCTACTGGGCCGCATCCGGCCGCCCCGGTACCGATCTGGCCCTCGACGAGCAGCAGATGAGGGTGGGCCGTCGGCTGGCGGTGAAGCTGCTCAACGCCTCGCGTTTCGTGCTCGGCCTCGGCGCGGCGCTCGACGGCCCGGTAACTGAGCCGCTGGATCGCTCGCTGCTCACCACACTGTCCACTGTGGTTAGTGAGGCGACGGCAGCGTTCGACTCGAACGACTACACCTCCGCCCTGCAGACCGCCGAGAGTTTCTTCTGGCGGTTCTGCGACGACTACATCGAGCTCGTCAAGAACCGCGCGTACGGTGGCCCGGGTTCCGCGTGCGCCGCACTCGCCCACGCGCTCGACGTCCAGCTGCGCCTGTTCGCCCCGGTACTGCCGTTCGTCACGGAGGAGATCTGGTCGTGGTGGCGCAGCGGCTCGGTACACCGTGCGCCGTGGCCCGCTGCACAGGCCGGCGACGGCGATCCGCGGCTGTTCGCGCTCGCCGGCGATGCGCTCGGTCAGGTGCGGCGGGCCAAGTCCGAGCGCCGGCTGTCGATGCGGGCGGAGGTGCCGAGCGCCGAGGTGCGCGGGCCGGCCGAGGCGCTGGACCTGCTCGCGTTCGGCGCGGACGACCTGCGCGCCGCCGGTCACGTCGGCAAGCTCGACCTGGTGCCGGACAGTGGCCCGCTGACCGTGGTGTGCGCCTTGTGATCAGGGGAGTGGGGTGGCTACGTCAGCAGCCACCCCACTCCCCTGATCAATGTGGGTCAGAAGTCGCCACCGCCGAAATCGCCACCGCCGAAGTCACCGCCACCGTAGTCGCCACCGCCGTAATCGCCACCGGAGTCGTAGTCTCCGCCGGCGTCGCCCGTGTCGGATTCCGTCGCGTCCTGGTAGCCCTCTTGGTAGCCGGAGTCGTAACCCGAGTCCCCCCACGACGGCGAGAACAGCGCGTCGAATACGAGCACCGAGCCGATGCCCCAGGCGCCCGCGACGAGCGCCGTCTTCCACCACGGTTCGGAGTACCACCCGCCCGGCACCCGCCGGCCGTGGATCGACCCGCCGGGGTAGTAGTACGGGGTCTCGTTGCCGGGATGCGGAGAAGCCTTGTACATGTGGCCCTGCACATCGACCTCGCGGTCCTTGGTGATCGCACCGGCGGCCCGCTGGCTGGCGAGCACGGGCAGCTCCGGTCCCGGGTCGATGCCGAGTGCCGTCCGCGCAGCCCGCACGTACGCGAGCCCCTCCAGGGCGGTCTCGCGGGCCAACTCGTACTGCCGCTCGGTCGTGGCCCGATCCAGCTGAGCGCCGGCCGCGGTGTACCGCTCACTCGCGTCCGCCAGCGCCTGGCGTACCGCCGGCTCGCCCCCGTGCAGGTTCATGACCTGCCCACCGAGGCGCTCGTACCACCGCAGCGCCTCCTCCCGCGCGTCCGCGAGGGCCCGCGCCCGCCGCGTCTTCGCGAGGTTGTTGAGCCAGAGGGCGGCGCCGACTATCACGACCAAGAACACACCGAGAAAGACCCACTCCATGGGTACGACGGTAGCGCCGACCGCCTAACCTAAAACGTCGTGGGGCTTTCGACGGTAATCGTGGTCGTTGTCTGTCTCGCCGCCGGAGCGGCGTTCGGCTGGCTGGCCGCGCGCAGCCGGGCGGCGACGGAGGTCGCGCGACTCGAGGCGACCCTCCGCGCCACGAAAGATGGTGAGGAGCGGCTGACCCAGTCCCTGCGCGCGCTGTCGTTCGAGGCGACGGCGCAGTCCCAGGAGGCGGTTGCCCGGGCGGTCGCGCCGCTGCACGAGACCCTCCGGCGGTACGAACTGCGCGTCACGGAGCTGGAACGTGACCGGGTCGATGCGTACGCGCAGCTGCGTACCGAGGTGCGGGCCGTGCACGACGCCTCCGACGCGCTGCGCACCGAGACCGGCCAGCTCGTCGCCGCCCTGCGGGCACCCCAGGTCCGGGGCAGGTGGGGCGAGCACCAGCTGCGCCGGATCGTCGAGGCGGCCGGCATGCTCGAGCACTGCGACTTCGTCGAGCAGGCCGCCGGCACTACAGACGACAGCGGCGTCCGGCCCGACCTGGTCGTCAAGCTCCACGGTGGACGGTCGGTGGTGGTCGACGCCAAGGCGCCGTTCGACGCGTACCTGTCGGCGATGGAGGCGCGTGACGAGCGCGGCCGTAACACGCACCTCGACGCGCACGCCAGGGCACTGCGGTCCCATGTGGACACGTTGAGCGCGAAGGGGTACTGGCGGGCGTTCGAGCCGGCGCCAGAGTTCGTGGTGCTGTTCGTGCCGGCCGACCCGTTCCTCGACGCGGCCCTGCAGCGCGATCCGACGTTGCTCGAGTACGCGTTCACCCGCAACATCGTGCTGGCGACCCCGGCGACCCTGGTGGCGCTGCTGCGCACAGTGGCGTACGCCTGGCGCCAGGAGGCGCTGACCCGCAACGCTCTGGCAGTTCACTTGACCGGACGCGAGCTGTACAACCGGCTGACGACGCTCGGCGACCACGTCGGCAAGCTCGGCCTGGCGCTGAACGGGGCGGTGTCGGCGTACAACAAGGCGGTCGGCTCGCTGGAGTCGCGGGTGCTGGTCAGCGCCCGCAAGCTGGCAGAGCTGGGTGTCTCGGACGAGGAACTACCGCCCCCTGCCCAGGTGGAGCTGACCGCGCGGCAGCCTCAGGCGCCCGAGCTCGTATAACGCGCGGCGAGCGCGGCCGCATCGGAAGCTCGGGCCGCAGCGGCAGCCTTCATGTCGCGCTTGAGCTCCTGCGGCAGCGAGAACACCAGCTTCTCCTGCGCCGTGGTGACCTCGGCGACCTCGTCGAACCCGCGCTCGGCGAGCCAGTCGAGGACCTCCATCACCAGCTCGTCCGGCACGCTCGCGCCGGACGTCACGCCGACCGTGGTCGCGTCCTCGACCCACGCCGGGTCGATCTCGTGGGCGAAGTCCACCAGGTACCCCGCCCGCGCCCCGGCCTCGACCGCGACCTCACGCAGCCGCAGCGAGTTCGACGAGTTCCGCGAGCCGACGACGATCACCACGTCGCATTCGGGCGCGATCTCCTTCACCACCTGCTGGCGGTTCTGCGTGGCGTAGCAGATGTCGTCGCTGGGCGGGGCCTGCAGCAGCGGCAGCCGGGTCTTCAACCGCGCAACGGTCTCCATCGTCTCGTCGACCGACAGCGTGGTCTGTGACAGCCAGACCACCTTCGACGGGTCGCGTACGGTCACGTCGTCGACCGCGTCCGGACCGTCGACGAGCTGGACGTGCTCCGGAGCTTCGCCGGCCGTACCGACGACCTCCTCGTGACCCTCGTGGCCGATGAGCAGGATGTCGTAGCCTTCCGCCGCGAACCGCTTCGCCTCCTGGTGCACCTTCGTCACCAGCGGGCAGGTCGCGTCGATGGCTTTCAACGAGCGCTCCCGAGCCTGGTCGTACACCTCCGGCGCCACCCCGTGCGCCGAGAAGATCACGATCGAACCCTCGGGTACCTCGTCGTTCTCCGCCACGAAGATCGCGCCCTTGGCCCGGAGCGTCTCGACCACGTGCCGGTTGTGCACGATCTCCTTGCGCACGTAGATCGGCGGACCGTAGAGCCGCAGCGCCTCCTCCACGGTCTGCACGGCACGGTCGACGCCGGCACAATAGCCGCGGGGCTTCGCGAGCAGGACACGCTTGGTCACCCGACCATCCTACGAGGCGGACCTTAGGCTGACCGTGTGACCGATGTCGCCAGCTCACCCGAGCAGCCGTGGCCGGTACGCGTGGTGAGCCAGAAAATCGGTTCGTGGATCGCCAGGCTGGGCTGGGTCTGGGTCGACGGTCAGGTGGCGCAGATCACCCGCCGGCCCGGCAACACCACGGTTTTCCTCACGCTGCGCGACCCGTCCGCGGACATCAGCCTCACGGTCACCACGAACCGTGACGTCCTCGATGCCGGGGCGCCGAACCTCACCGAGGGCGCCCGGATCGTGCTGCACGCCAAGCCGGACTTCTACGCCGGCCGCGGCACGCTCAGCCTCCGCGCGGACGAGGTACGCCAGGTCGGGCTCGGCGAACTGCTCGCCCGGCTCGAGCGGCTGAAGAAGCTGCTCGCCGCGGAGGGCCTCTTCGATCCCGCGCGCAAGCGCCGCCCGCCGTTCCTCCCCCGCCGGATCGGCCTGGTGACCGGGCGGGCCAGCGCCGCGGAACGGGACGTGCTCACCAACGCCCGGCGCCGCTGGCCCGCCGTGGACTTCCGCATCGTCAACGTGGCCGTGCAAGGGCCGTCCGCGGTACCGCAGATCGTCGATGCCCTGAAGGTGTTGGACGCGGACCCGGAGGTCGACGTCATCGTCCTGACCCGCGGTGGTGGGTCCACAGAGGACCTTCTGCCGTTTTCGGACGAGGCCTTGTGCCGGGCGGTGTTCGCCTGCCGCACCGCGGTGGTGAGTGCGATCGGGCACGAGACCGACGTACCGCTCGTCGACTTCGTCGCCGACATTCGTGCATCGACACCGACGGATGCCGCCAAGCGCATCGTGCCCGACTTCGCCGAGGAGCAACGGACTGTCCACCTCGCTCGGCAACGGCTGGACCGGGCCGTCACGCACCTGCTGGACCGCGAACGACAGGTGCTGCAGTCACTGCGTACCCGGCCTGCTCTGGCCCGACCCGAAGCGGCGCTGGACGCGCGCGGCGCGGAGGTCGCGGGGCTCCTGGATCGCGCCGACCGGTGCCTGCGGCACCGGCTCGATCGCGCGGACACCGAGCTGCACCACACGCTGGCCCGGCTTCGAGCGCTGTCGCCCGCGGCGACGCTCGAGCGCGGCTACGCGGTGGTGCAACGCGCCGCCGACGGCCAGGTCGTCCGCACGCCGGCCGCCGTCGAGGTGGGCGACGCGCTGCGGGTACGCCTCGCCGAGGGCGAGCTGGCCGCTACAGTAGCCGGATCAGCGACTTGAACTACGAACAGGCACGTGCCGAGCTGGCCAGCGTGGTCGAGCGACTGGAGGCCGGCGGCGTGACGCTGGAGGAGTCGCTGGCGTTGTGGGAACGCGGTGAGCAGCTCGCCGACATCTGCCAGCGCTGGCTCGACGGTGCCCGGCAACGGCTGGAGGAGGCGCGGGCCACTCGCTCAACCGAGTGAGCTGGCGAGCGTGACCAGTTCCGCGTCGGGGGCGCGGCCGATCACGATGATCGTGCGATTCGACTCCGTGTGCACCAGTGCGGTCTCGCCTTCGCGGGCGGAGTACCGCTGCCAGTCCTGGCCGGCGACCGGCACGGTACCGGTCAACTGCGGCCGCTCACCCAGCTCGCGGGCCAGCAGGGCGTCGGCCGGCATGCTGCTCTCGATCAGCTGAGCCCCGCCACGACTCGGTGTGACATAGCCGATCCGCAGCGTCGCCCCACCGCCCTCCTCCCGATACGTCGCCGACGCCACCCGCCAGTCCACCGTTGGCACCAGCACCGGAAACCCCGCGCCCGCCCGAGCCTGCGCAACCACGGGACCCGCATCGACGGCCGGCGGCGTGTCTCCTCCGAGCAGCCGGTACAGCCCCACCACCAACACCACCGGCACCAACAGCACCACCAGTGACAACGCCATGTCCCTGGGCCGCCGGCTAGGCCTGACAGCTTGCTCGGTCTTCGCGGTCTTCGCGGTCCCCACGCTCCCCATCCTCCCCGACCCCGTTGATCATGAAGTTAGTTGTCGGTTGGGCGGTGTGTCACCTCACCAACTTCATGATCAACGCAAGTGGGAAGATTTGTCCCATGAACGACCCGCTAATGAGGCATCCGCAGGATCTCGACCGGAACCTCGCGCTAGACCTCGTACGGGTCACCGAGGCGGCCGCGATGGCGGCGGGCCGCTGGGTGGGCCGTGGCGACAAGGAGGGCGGCGACGGGGCAGCCGTGGACGCGATGCGCCGGCTGATCAACTCGTTGCCGATGCGCGGTGTCGTCGTCATCGGTGAGGGCGAGAAGGACAACGCGCCGATGCTCTTCAACGGAGAGCAGGTCGGCGACGGTACCGGCCCCGAGGTCGACGTCGCCGTCGACCCGATCGACGGCACCACACTGATGAGCAAGGGCATGCCGAACGCGCTGGCGGTACTGGCGGTGGCCGAACGGGGTGCGATGTTCGACCCGAGCGCGGTCTTCTACATGGAGAAGCTGGCCGTCGGTCCGGACTGCGCCGATGTCATCGACATCGACGCCGGAGTCGTCGAGAACCTGCGCCGCATCGCGTCGGTCAAGCAGTCCGGAGTCTCGGACGTGACGGTGTGCATCCTCGACCGGTCGCGACACACGGACCTCGTCACGGAGGTCCGCAACGCGGGAGCCCGGATCCGGTTCATCAGCGACGGTGACATCGCCGGGGCGATCAGCGCGGCACGGGAACAGTCCGATGTGGACGTACTGATGGGGATCGGCGGAACGCCGGAGGGCATCGTGGCGGCCTGCGCGCTCAAGTGCATGGGTGGGGCCATGCAGGCCAAGCTGTGGCCGCGCGACGACGCCGAACGCGAAAAGGCGTTGGCCGCAGGGCACGACCTCGGCCGGGTACTGACGACCGACGACCTGGTACGCGGCGAGAACATCTTCTTCTGCGCGACCGGGGTCACGACGGGCGACCTGCTGCGCGGTGTGCGGTACCGGTCCGGTGGGGCGTACACCCAGTCGATCGTCATGCGATCCAAGAGCGGCACGATCCGGTTCATCGACTCGTTCCACCGGCTCGAAAAGCTCCGGGCGTACTCGGTCGTGGACTTCGATGGCTCTCCGATCGACCCAAGCTGATGATCATAGTCGCGGGCGAGAACGTCGTTGACCTCGTACCGGCCGGCGAAGGGCTGCTGCGCTCGGCGCTCGGCGGGGGTCCCGCCAACACAGCGGTCGCCGCCGCCCGGCTCGGCGCGCCGGTCGCGATGGCCGCCCGGCTGGGTCAGGACACTTTCGGTGCCGCGTTCCGCGGGCGGCTCGTGGCGTCTGGTGTGGACTGTCGGTTCCTCGTCAACGCGGCGCAGCCGTCGGCGCTCGCGCTCGCCTCGGTCGCCCCGGACGGCCAGGCCCGGTACGACTTCTGGCTCGCTGGCGCGGCGGACTTCGGCTGGCGCGACCACGAGTTGCCGGATCCGCCACCGGGTACCACCCTGCACCTCGCCTCGCTGGCCGCGTTCCTGCCGCCCGGTGCCGACGCGCTCGAGCGCTGGGCCGAGCGGAACGCTCCACAGTGCACGATCACGTTCGACCCGAACCTGCGTCCGGTAGCGCTGACCCGGCCCGACTCGCTCGTCCGGCTCGAGCGACTCGTCGGCCTGGCGCATCTGGTCAAGGCGAGCGAGGACGACATGCGGCTGGCGTACCCGGACACGCCGCCCCTGGACACGGCGAGGCGCTGGCTACACAGTGGACCGTCCCTTGTGGTCTTGACGCACGGCGCGGCCGGCGCGACGGCGCTGACCGAGAACGGTCAGGCCGTCGTACCCGCGCCCAGGGTTTCGGTGGCCGACACCATCGGCGCGGGGGATGCCGCGATGGGTGCCCTGCTCACCGCCTTGCATGTGCGTGGCGCGCTCACCGCCGGCGCCCTGAAGTCCCTGGGCTCCGACGAGCTCGCGGAGATCCTGCGCTACGTCTGCGCGGCGGCCGCGCTGGCGTGCGTGCGGCCCGGAGCCGACCCGCCCACGGCCGTCGAGGTAGCGGCGGCTCGACTCACCGGTCGCTGAGCAGGTCCACGGTCTCCCGCAGCATCGCCTCGAACGGAGTTGGCCGCAGGCCGAAGGTCCGCTCGGTCTCCGTGGAGTCCAGCACGAACGGGCGCTCGAACTGGTACCGCATCTCGCCGAACGCCCGCACCTCCGGGGAGAACAGCCCACCAAGCCACAGCATCGCCCCGGGCATGCGGCGCACCCGCGCCTGTCCGCGGCCCGCCAGGCGAGCCGCGATCGTGGCGGCCTCGCGGATCGAGACGGCCGGGTTGGTCGGTGCGTGCCAGGCACGGCCCCAGGCGCGCTCGTCGGTGGCTACCGCGACGAGGGTCCGGGCGACGTCGCCGGTGTACGTGAAGCTGTGCGGCAGGTCGACGTTGGCCGGTACGAACGCGGTCTTGCCGGCCACGACGCGGGTCAGCACCATGTCGGTCAGCAGCGAGTTCGCGCCGATGCCGACGTAGTCGCTGGCCCGGACCTCGGTGGCGCGCAGACGGCCGGCCTCGTGCGCGGCGAGCGCGGAGTGCCACATCTGCGCCCGCACCCCGCCCTTGACCGTGTTCGGTCGCAGCGGCAGCCGCTCGGTCATCGCCCCGTCGACCGGGCCGTAGCCGTACAGGTTGCCGGTGATGGCGAGAACCGCGCCGCTGTCCTCCGCCGCCGCCAGCATCGCCTCGTGCAGCGGCGGCCAGTCGATCGGCCAGCGGTGATACCTCGGGTTCGCGCAGTTGTAGAGCGCGTCGGCGCCGCTCACGAGCCCGCGCAGGGCCGCCGCGTCGGTGGCGTCGGCCGCGACGGCTTCTGCCCCGGCGACCTCGGTGCCCCGGCGGGTCACGACCCGGACCTTCTCGCCCCGCTCGGCGAGGAGCTGTGCGGTCGCCCGACCGACCGGGCCGGCGCCGACGATGACGTGCAGTCCCACGACTATCTCCCCTGATCTAGATAGAGAGCACCGCTCTCTTAATAGACCGATAGTCGCGCGTCAGCCGCTCCGTGTCAAGAGCAGTGCTCTCGAATGTGAGATGCTGTACGGCATGGCCACTCGTACCGCCGCTTCGATCCGGGCGCGGCTGCGTGCCGAGATGACCGACGAGATCAAGGCGGTCGCCCGCCGGCACCTGGCCGAAGACGGGGCGAACCTGTCCCTGCGCGCCGTCGCCCGCGACCTGGGCATGGTCTCGTCGGCCCTCTACCGGTACTTCGCCAGCCGGGACGACCTGCTGACCGCGCTGATCATCGACGCGTACAACGCGCTGGGCGAGGCCGTGGAGAAGGCCGAGGGCGCGGTCGATCGCGGGGACCTGGCGGGCCGCTGGATGGCCACCTGCCATGCGGTACGCACGTGGGCCCTGGTCAACCCGGCCGAGTACGCGCTCATCTACGGCAGCCCGGTGCCCGGCTACCGCGCGCCGGAAGACACGATCGAGCCGGCCGGCCGGCCCACGGTCGTGCTGGGCAGCATCCTGGCCGACGGGGTGGCGAGCGGCGCCCTCCGGGACGGCCACGCCGAGCGCCTGCCGAAGGCGGTCCGGGCCGAGCTGAAGAACGTGCGCGAGGCCGCGTTTCCGGCCGTACCCGAGCCGTTGCTGCTGCGGGGCATGACCGCCTGGGCAGCGCTGTTCGGAGCGGTCAGCTTCGAGCTGTTCGGCCGGTACCAGAACGTGCTCGAGGACGTGGCGCCCTTCTTCGATCACCAGATGCGCCAAATGGCGACCTACGTAGGCCTGACCTGACCCCCGTCGCTCGAGGACGGCGGTCAGCCCGCGTCGGACGAGTGGCCGGGGAACAGGTGCGCGGACGGGTCGATCACGATGGCGGCGTTGTTGACGGCGGTAGCGGCCTCGCCGAAGCCGGTGGCGATCAGGCGTACCTTGCCCGGGTACTCGGTGATGTCGCCGGCGGCGAACACCCGGGGCAGGTTCGTGGCCATCGTGCTGTCGACCTTGATGTGCCGTTTGTCGAGCTCGAGACCCCACTGCGCGATCGGCCCGAGGTCCGCGGTGAAGCCCAAGGCGGCGACGATCGTGTCGGCGGGCAGTGTCCGGCAGTCGGTAGTGCCGCGCGTCGTCACTTCCGCGCCGGTCACCTTGCCGTCGCCGAGGATGCGGGTCAACTCGGAGTTCACGATGATCTCCACGGGCAGCGCCTGTACGCGGGACACCGTCGACGCGTGCGCCCGGAACTTGTCCCGCCGGTGGATGATCGTGACCGACTTGGCGATCGGCGACAGCGCCAGCGCCCAGTCGAAGGCCGAGTCGCCGCCGCCCACGATCACCACGTCGTGGCCGGCGTGGTCGTCGAGGTGAGGCACGAAGTAGACGATTCCGTCCCCGACGAACGCGTCGGCGGCCGGCAGCGGACGCGAGGTGAAGCTGCCCATACCGCCCGTGATCAGGATCGCGCCGCAGTGCAGCGCCTCACCGTCCGACATCGTCACGACCGGCTTTTCGTCCACATAGGACAGTTCGGCCGCCTGGATGCCGAGCAGGTAGGTCGGGTCGAACTGGGCCGCCTGTTCGACCAGGTTCACCACGAGGTCACGACCCTTGATCGCCGGGAAGCCGGCGACATCGAAGATCATCTTTTCTGGGTACATGGCGGTGACCTGCCCGCCGGGCTCCGGCAGAGCATCGATCAGGACCGTGGACAGGCCCCGGAACCCGGCGTAATACGCCGCGAACAGGCCTGTCGGCCCGGCTCCGATGATGGCCACGTCAACTTCGCGCAGGTTCGTCACCACGAACCACCACGGTACGGCTCGATCTGACAAATCAGCAACCGGCTCGCGCGGGGCGGAGGCCCGCGCAAGCGTTATCGCACTCCGACCTCGGCGTGTGCGGTACCGCGCAGCTCCCACCGGCGCTCCACGGTCCAGGTGCGGCCCGCGGCGCGCTCGAGCGTGATGACCGCGTCGGCCCGCTCGCTGTTGTGGCAGACCGCGGGCGCGCCGTCGGGGTCCCGGTAGTCGACGGCGAGGGTACGCTCCGGCGGCTGGTCGACCTCGACGTGGATCCGCCGCCCCGCCGACTGCCCGCTGACCGTCCACTGTGGTACGCCGAGCTGAGCGCGGAACGATCGGGCTACCCGCAGCGGATCGCCGGCCGGCCAGTCGACGCCACCGAGGCGCAGCCGGACGAACGGGAGCGGCGGCAACCGGCGCAGCCCCGGGCGCATCGACACGGCGGCCACGATCTCGAGCAGGTCTCCGCCGCCGAGGTCGGCATGCAACCACCCCCATCGGCGGGCGTTGCCGTGGCCGTAGATCCGGGCGGTCGCGCCGGGAGCACCGGCCACCGGGAGCACGACGTCTCCAATGTGGACGACGCCGTTGAACGTGGCGTTCGGCGCCGGTACGATCTGCGCCGCCGGCAACAGCTCGCGACGCCAGGCCCAGCTCGGGAAGGTGTACAGCGGCGGGCCGCCGCCGACCGCGGTCAGGTCCCAGGACGCGCCCTCGGTGTGGCCGGCAGCCCGGTCCGCGGTCACCGATACGCCGTCCGCGGCGTACACCACCTCACCGGTCGGCGGCTTCCACGGCGACGGACCGAACCTGGCCATCGCCGGTGCGCCGTGGGCCGGGAACAGCGCGGCCCAGCCGTGCGCGTACGCCGCCGTGCCGTCGCTCGGCGCGACCAGCTCGTGGTGCAACCACACGCCCGCCCCGGTGGCCGGATCGGTCAGCGTGGTGTACCAGACCTCGAGCCGACCGCGCTGTCCACGCCAGCGCGAACCCATCAAGTCGCTCATGTCTGGGTGGCCGGAAGGTCCACTGTGGTGTCTGACGGCGCCTCGGCCGGCTCCAGCTCGCGGAACCGACGGCGCCGGAACACCACCGCCGCGAGCACGCCGCCCACGAACCCGAACAGGTGACCCTGCCAGGAGATTCGCGGATCGCCGGGCAGGATGCCGGTCAGCTGCCAGCCGTAGATCAGGCCGATCAGCAGCGCGACCCCGATGTTCCACCAGCTGTGCTCGAACAGGCCGCGGGCGATCAGGTAGCCGAGGTAGCCGAACACGACACCGCTCGCGCCGATCACGATGGTGTCCGGGCTGCCGAGGAACCACACTCCGAGCCCGGCCGCCAACATGATGACCAGCGTGACCCCGACGCTGCGGGCCACCCCGGCCGCCAGCACGAACGTGCCGAGCGGGATGAGCACGACGCTGTTGCCGTACAGGTGCGCGAAGTCGCCATGCAGGAACGGCGCGAACAGGATGCCGTCCAGCCCGCCCAGGTGGCCCGGCCAGATGCCGCCCATCGCCTCGAAGTCACCCGGCAGCAACCGGTCGAGCAACTCGATAGCGAACAGCACGGGGACGACCGCGCACATCGTCACGAACGCCCGACCGATGGTCAGGTAGAACGCGTCGGTGCCGAAGCGCGCCTCCGCGGGATAGCCGTCACCTAGGCTCACGTACCAGTAGGTACCAGCTTCTCCGCTGACCCGCCAGCCCGGACGGCTTCCGCGATCGCCTCCGCGAACGTAGATACCTGGGTGTACACGCCCGGGTAGCCCTTTCGGGCGCAGCCGTACCCCCAGCTGACGATCCCTACCTGCACCCAGCCGCCGTCCGCCGCGCGGTGCACCAGTGGCCCGCCGGAGTCACCCTGGCAGGCGTCCGGCCCGTTGCTCCGGGCGTTACCGGCGCAGATCATGTCGGACGGTACGAAGTCGTAGCCGAGACTCTCGTACGCCCGCGCGCACGTTCTATCGTCCACATAGGACACCGTGGCGCGGCGCAGCTGCCGTTGCTGTACGAGCGAGCCCTCGCTCGTCGAGCCCCAGCCGAGCACCGTGAACCGGCCGCCGTTGTACCGGCCGCTCGTGGCCAGCGGCAGCGTCGGCAGGTCCAGTGCGCGCTCCAGCTCGACGATCGCCCAGTCGTTGCCGGAGGTGACCTGGCGGAAGTCCGGTGCCTGGCGGACGTACACCGACCGCACGGTGACCGAGCGGTCCGAGCCCAGGTCGGCCGAGCCGGCGGTGACCCGGATGCTCGACGTCCTGCCGGTACCGGGAACGCAATGCGCGGCGGTCAGCACGAAGCGGGGAGCGGCGAGGGCGCCGGCGCAGCCGCCGGAGAGCCGGACGATCCACGGAAAGTCGCCCTCGTCAGCCCGTACGCCGCCAACGACCTCGGCTCGGTCATCCGAGCCGGACGAGCCGAAAGCGGCGGCGGGCGGGGCGGCGAGGGCGACTAAACCCGCTACAGCGCAAAGTACGTAGAGACTCTTGATTCGCACATAAGGATGCTAATACCAGTTATGGGACAAGAAGAACGACCACGCGCCGCAGGGATCCGTGTACCGGCCCTTGATGTAGTCCAGTCCCCACTTGATCTGGGTCGCCGGGTTGGTGCGCCAGTCGGACCCGTACTTGCCGAGCTTCGAGGCCGGGAGCGCCTGCGGGATGCCGTACGCACCGGAGGACGAGTTCGTGGACGTCGTCGTCCAGCCGCTCTCCTTGGTCCACAGCTTGTCCAGGCACGGCATCTGGTCGAGGCCGAAGCCCCATTCGAGGAGTAGCGCGCAACCGATCTTCCGGTTGCCGGAGTACACGTTGCACGACGCCGGGATGGGGCCGATGTCGACCCGCGGTTCGGACCGGCTCGCCGACTCCTGCCGGCGGGCCTTCTCCTCGAGGGCTCTTGCCCGAGCGGCCGCGGCCTGCGCCGCCGCCAAAGCCTTGGCGAGTGCCTGCATCTGGGCGGACCGCTCGTCCGACGTCTCTACCCGGTTCGCCTCGTTGCGCTGTTGCAGTTCGTCGATCTCCGCCTGCTCCACCAGGGCGGCGCGGCCCGCTTGGTCGATGCGCTGTTGGGCATTCCGGTTGTTGCCGAGGTACACGCCGCCGATCACGCCCACGAGGAGCAGGACGACGGCGAGGACCCGGGCGGCGACCCGGCTCCACAGCCGACTCACGAAGTGATCCCTTCGTCGGGGACAAGGACGCGGCACAGCCGAAGCGTGTACCGCAAGCGTCACGATGGGTTACCGAAACCTCATCAGACGCTCGCGGCCCACCTTGGCGCACGAGTCGACAGAAGGGAAGGCATGCCCCGTGTCAATGTGACCCGGGCCACTGGACATTACGTCCTAAAGCGGGACATCTTCGAGCAGGTCAGTGACGACCTCGGCGATCGGTGACCGCTCGGACCGGGTGAGCGTCACGTGCGCGAAGAGCGGATGCCCCTTGAGCGCCTCGATCACCGCGGTCACGCCGTCGTGCCGGCCCACCCGGAGGTTGTCACGCTGTGCGACGTCATGGGTCATCACGACCCGCGAGCCGGTGCCGATCCGCGAGAGCACGGTCAGCAGCACCCCGCGTTCGAGCGACTGCGCCTCGTCGACGATCACGAAGGCGTCGTGCAGGCTACGGCCGCGGATGTGGGTCAGTGGCAGGACCTCGAGCATGCCCCGGGAGGCGACCTCGTCCCGTACGTTGTCGTGCACCAGGGCGCCGAGCGTGTCGAAGACCGCCTGCGCCCACGGCGACATCTTCTCCGCCTCGGTGCCGGGCAAGTAGCCCAGATCCTGGCCGCCGACGGCGTACAGCGGGCGGAAGACGATCACCTTCTTGTGCTTGCGGCGTTCCATGACCAGCTCCAGGCCGGCGCACAGGGCCAGAGCCGACTTGCCCGTGCCCGCGCGGCCGCCCAGCGAGACGATGCCCACCGAGTCGTCCAGCAACAGGTCGAGGGCGATGCGCTGCTCGGCGGACCGGCCGCGCAGACCGAACACCTCACGGTCGCCGCGCACCAGCCGGACCATCTTGTCGGACTGGATCCGACCGAGTGCCGAGCCGCGCGGCGACTGCAGCACCAGACCGGTGTGGCAGGGCAGGGTCGCGGCGGAGCCGCCGTCGGCCGTCGGGATGTCGGTCGCGTCGAGGGCCTCGCCGGCGTACAGCCGGTTGACCTGGTCCTCGAGCAGCACGAGCTCGGCCATCCCGGTCCAGGTCGGGTCGGTCGCCTGACCGTGCCGGTACTCGTCGGCCCGGACCCCGACCGACGCGGCCTTGACCCGCAGCGGCATGTCCTTGGTGATCAGGGTGACGTCACGGCCCTCCGCCGCCAGCGCGAAGGCCACGGCGAGGATGCGGGCGTCGTTCGACTCGGTGCGGAAACCGGGCGGCAGCACGGCCGGATCGGCGTGGTTGAGCTCCACCCGCAGCGTTCCGCCGGCCTCGGTCACCGGCAACGGCGCGTCCAGCCGCCCGTGCTCGACCCGCAGATCGTCGAGCAGGCGCAGGCAGCGCCGGGCGAACCAGCCCAGCTCCGGATGGTGCCGCTTGCCCTCGAGCTCCGAGATGACCACGAGCGGCAGGATCACCTCGTGCTCGGCGAAGCGCAGGAACGCTGCCGGGTCGGACAGCAACACCGACGTGTCCAGGACGAACGTTCTCAGCCGTGCCAGCTCTTCGGTCGCGGCTGCGGGGCTCGTTCCGCTCGCTCCTCGCGCTCCCGCTGGTTTCCTACTGCGTCCCCCGGCTGCCATGCCTGGAGGTTATCGGGCCGTGGCTAACCCGGCCAGTAAGCGCGCATTAGTTACGCTTTCCGCCATGCGGCCCGCGACCCTCGAGGCGGCCTGGCGGGCCACCGCCTGTGTCGCGCCCGGAACGGTCTTCCTCTTCGATTTCGACGGCACCCTGGCCTCGATCAGCGAGGATCCCGACGGCGTCCATCCGGTCGCGGGAGCGGTCGAGGCGCTACGCGCCCTGGCCGAAGCCGTCGGTCGGGTGGCGATCGTCTCGGCACGGCCGGCCGACTTCCTCTACTCGCGGCTCGGCGCACTCTCCGATGTGGACCTGTACGGGCTGTACGGGCTCGAGGTCCGCCGCGCCGGCGCGGAAACGGTCGCCGACCCGGAAGCGCTCGCCTGGTTGCCAGTGATGCGCGAGGTGGTCGCGGCCGCCCGGGCCGAACTCCCCGCGGGGGCCGGCGTGGAGGACAAGCGGCTGGCCGTCGCGCTGCACTGGCGCTCCGCGCCCGAGGCGGCGGAGACGGTGGAGGCGTGGGCCGCCGCACGGGCCGCGCGGCACGGCCTGCGGGCCCAGGCCGGGCGCATGGTGGTCGAGCTGAAACCGCCCGTGGACCGGGACAAGGGCTGGGTGGTACGCGACGAGCTCGATCCAGGGACCGAAGCGGTCTGGTACTTCGGCGACGACCTGGCCGACCTCCCCGCTTTCGCCGCCATCACCGAACGGGAACGCGCCGATCCCGGCTTCCTCGGCTTCCGGATCGCCGTCCTGAACCCGGAGACCGGGGCCGAGGTCACCGCCGCCGCCGACTACACAGTGGACTCTCCGGAGGCGCTGCCGGCGGTGCTGGCCGCGGGGGTACCCGTGCTCCGCGGGCGTCAGTTGCCGTAGCGGCGCTGACGGTTGGCGTACGAGCGCAGCGCCCGCAAGAAGTCCACGTGCCGGAAGTCGGGCCAGTTGGCGTCGCAGAAGTAGAACTCCGAGTGGGCGCTCTGCCACAGCAGGAAACCGGACAGCCGCTGCTCGCCACTGGTACGGATGACGAGGTCGGGGTCTGGTTGGCCGCGGGTGTACAGGTGTTCGGCGATGTGGTCCACGTCGAGGATCTCCGCCAGCTCCTCGATCGTCCGGCCGGCCCGGGCGTGTTCGTGCAGCAGGGACCGGACCGCGTCGGCGATCTCGCGCCGGCCGCCGTACCCGACGGCGAGGTTGACCTGCGCTCCACCGGTACGCCCGACGGTCCGCTCCTCGGCCGCCTTCAGCGCGGCGGCGTGGTGCGCCGGCAACACGTCGAGCGCGCCGACCATCCGCAGCCGCCACGGCTGGCCGTCCTCGGCCAGCTCGGTAGCCAGGTCCTCGATGATCTGCAGCAGCGGGTGCAGCTCGGCCGCGGGCCGGTTCAGGTTGTCGGTGGACAGCAGCCACAGCGTCACGTGCTGGACCTCGGCCTCGTCGCACCAGCGGAGCAGCTCCTTGATGCGCTCGGCACCCATGCGGTGACCGTCGTTCGGGTCGACGTACCCCATCTCCTTTGCCCAGCGCCGGTTACCGTCGCACATCACGCCGACATGGCGTGGGCGCGGCTTCCCGGTGAGCCCGGCGGCGAGCCGGCGCTCGTACGCCGAGTAGATGAGATCACGCAGCCTCATCCCGGCATGCTAGCGAGCCAGACTGGCTACTCCATGCCCAGTCGGGCCTTCAGGGCGTCCAGCTCGGCCCAGAGCACACCGGGCAGCTTGTCGCCGAACTTGCCGAACCACTCGACGACCTGAGGTACCTCGGCCCGCCACTCGTCGACGTCCACGCGCAGCACCTCGGCGAGATCCTCGGCCGACATGTCGAGTCCGGTCAGGTCGAGCGACTCGGGCGTCGGTACGTACCCGATGGGCGAATCGATCGCGGCGGCCTTGCCCTCGATGCGCTCGATGACCCATTTGAGTACGCGCGAGTTCTCGCCGAAGCCTGGCCAGAGGAACCGGCCCGTCTCGTCGCGACGGAACCAGTTGACGTAGAAGATGCGCGGCAGCTTGGCCGCGTCCCCGTCCACCCCCTTGCCCATCTCGATCCAGTGCCGGAAGTAGTCACCCGCGTGGTAGCCGATGAACGGCAGCATCGCCATCGGGTCGCGCCGCACCACACCGACCGCGCCGACCGCGGCGGCGGTGGTCTCCGACGACAGCGTGGCACCCTGGTAGACACCGTGGACCCAGTCGCGGGACTCGGCCACCAGCGGCACGGTCGTCTTGCGCCGGCCGCCGAAGAGGATCGCGTCGATCGGTACGCCGCGCGGGTCCTCGTACTCCGGTGCGAGGATCGGACATTGGGTGATCGGCGTGCAGAACCGGCTGTTCGGGTGGGACGACAGCTCCTCGGAGTCGGGCGTCCAGCCGTGACCCTTCCAGTCGGTCAGGTGGGCCGGCGGCTGACCCATCCCCTCCCACCAGATGTCCCCGTCGTCCGTGAGCGCGACGTTCGTGAACACGGAGTTCCCGACGGCCAGCGTCCGCATCGCGTTCGGATTGGTCTTCCAGTCGGTGCCGGGGGCGACGCCGAACAGGCCGTACTCCGGGTTCATCGCGTAGAGCCGGCCGTCTTCGCTGAACCGCATCCAGCAGATGTCGTCGCCGAGAGTCTCGACCTCCCAGCCGGGGATGGTGGGCTCGAGCATCGCGAGGTTCGTCTTGCCGCACGCCGAGGGGAAGGCCGCGGCGATGTAGTAGACCCTCTTCTCCGGAGAGGTCAGCTTGAGGATCAGCATGTGCTCGGCGAGCCAGCCCTCGTCGCGGGCCATCACGCTGGCGATGCGTAGCGAGTAGCACTTCTTGCCGAGCAGCGAGTTGCCGCCGTAGCCGGATCCGTACGACCAGATCTCCCGGGTCTCCGGGAAGTGCGAGATGTACTTGGTCTGGTTGCACGGCCACGGTACGTCCGCCTCGCCGGGGGCCAGCGGGGCGCCGATCGAGTGCAGGGCCGGCACGAAGTCGGCGTTGGTACCCATCGCCTCGAGCACCTTCGTACCCATCCGCGTCATGATCCGCATCGAGGCGACGACGTACGGACTGTCCGTGATCTCCACCCCGAACATCGGGTTGTCGGCGGTCAGCGGGCCCATGCAGAACGGAATCACGTACAGCGTCCGGCCGCGCATGCACTCGCGGTACAGCTCGGTCATCGTCCGCTTCATCTCGGCCGGCGCCATCCAGTTGTTCGTCGGCCCGGCATCGGCTTCGTCGACTGAGCAGATGAACGTGCGTTCCTCCACGCGGGCCACGTCGCTCGGGTCGGTCCGGCACCAGTACGAGTTCGGCTTGTGCTCGGGGTTGAGCGGAACCAACGTGCCGGCTTCGACGAGCTCGTCGGTGAGTCGCCGCCACTCGGCATCGGAGCCGTCGCACCAGACGACCCGGTCCGGCGTGGTCAGCTCGGCTACCTCCCGAACCCAAGCAACGAGCCGCTGATGCGACGTCGGGGCCTGGTCGAGGCCAGCAATGGTGGCCGGGGCGCTCATGACGTTTCTCCTCGAGTGTCGACGCTGACCCGGTCGCCGGCGGTAACAGGTAACACGTGCTCGGCGCGCGGCGATAGGTCTCGCAAGATGGGCTCAGCGTAACCGAGGGACCAGTGAGGGGCTCATAACGGTTGTTGCCGAACTACGGCGAATCACCATAATATACTGGTATATCCGCTTCTATCCCCCGGGAGGCGGCCTTGAGTTCCAGCCTGACCGACAATGCCCTGATAGCGGCCGTCCGCGCGGGCCACACCGAGTCGTACGGCGTGCTCTACATCCGGCACGTCAGCGCGGCCCGCGGCCTGGCCCGGGCGCTCGTACCCGTGCCGGCGGACGCGGACGACCTGGTGTCCGAGGCGTTCGTCCGGGTGCTGAATACGCTGCGTCAGGGCCGCGGGCCGGCGACCGCGTTCCGGCCGTACGTGCTGACGACCGTCCGGCACGTCTGCTACGACCGGTCACGCCGGGACCGTCGGTTCCTGTTCACCGACGACCTGACGAGGTACGAGCGCAACGAGCCGTACATCGACCCGACCGTGGCCGAGCTCGACCGCTCGTACGCCGCACAGGCCTTCGCCAAGCTGCCCGAGCGCTGGCGGCGCGTGCTCTGGTACACGGAGGTCGAGGGCGGCAGCCCGAACCAGGTGGCCGATCTGCTCGGGCTGACCCCGGGTGGGGTGGCCGCGCTGGCGTACCGGGCACGCGAACGCCTCCGCCAGATGTACCTGCAGGAGCACGTGACGCGCGGTGGCGACCCGAGGTGCCACTGGACGGCGGGACGGCTCGGCGCGGCGGTCCGCGGCGCGCTGCGGCCGCGCGAGCGCTCCAAGGTGGACCACCACCTCGACACCTGCCCGCCCTGCCAGCTCCGGCGGCGCGAACTGGCCGAGCTCAACGCGGCTCTGAAGCGGTACGGCCACGGCTGAGCTGAGTACCCGGGTACGCTCGTGCCGTGTTCGTTTGGTTGCGCGGGTACGTCGAGCGGTTCCGGCATCTGGTGCACGAGCTGGGCAAATTCGGCGTCGTCGGCGCGATCGCGTACGTCATCGACCTGGGCCTGTTCAACCTCGGCCTGTCGGTGATGTCGTGGCTGCCGGCCAAGATCCTCGCGACGGTCGTAGCGGCCACGGTGGCCTTCCTCGGCAACCGGTTCTGGACCTGGCGGGACCGCGAGCGCTCGGGCCTGCACCGGGAGTACGGGCTGTACTTCTTCTTCAACGCGGTCGGGCTCGCGATCAGCCTCGCTTGTGGCTGGATCAGTCACGACGTGCTGGGCAGCTTCTGGCCGAATGTGTTCCATACCCGACTCGCCGACAATGTGGCCACGATGTTCGTCGGCATGATCGGTGGTACGGCGTTCCGCTTCTGGTCGTACCGCCGGTTCGTCTTCGTCGTGGCGCGCCCGGAGCCGGTGGCCGTCACCGCGCGCGAGTCGTGATGTCTCCCGCACCTGAGGTCGTTGTCTGACGCGACTTGACGTTGTCGCGTAAGGTGTTCGGGTGCGCCTCGACCGTTTAGTGCCGCAGCGTTGGCAGAGCCTTGTGCGAGAGGCTCTGAAGTTCGGCACGGTCGGGGGCGTGAACGCCGTGATCAACTTCACGGTGTTCAACGTGTTGATCCTGACGATCTTCGCGAACGGCCAGCTCAAGGCAAACGTGCTGGCGACCGTGGTGGCCACGACCGCGTCGTACCTGATGAACCGGCACTGGACGTACCGGGACCGTCCGAAGTCGACGATGCACCGTGAGTACGCGCTGTTCTTCATCTTCAACGGCGTCGGGCTGCTGATCGAGCTGAGCGTGCTGGGCGCGGCCAAGTACGGGTTCGGCCTGACCAGCCTGCTGGCCCTCAACGCCGCCAAGGTGTTCGCGGTCGGCCTCGGTACCGTGTTCCGCTTCTGGGCCTATCGCACGTTCGTGTTCCGGCTGCTGCCGGCGGCCGCCTCGACGGGGATTGCGACGCCCGCGCCGCGCACCGACGCCGATCTGGCCGAGTTCGAGCACGAGTTCGACGAGCCGACGCCCGCGCTCGGGATCGAATGGGACGCGGAGCTCACCGACATGGCCAAGGCGAAGCCCGCGGATCGCGGCCTGTAGCCGCGATCCGCGAACCTAGTTACTCACCACGCTGGTCGCGTACGACCTGGCGGAGTTCACCCTCGCCGAGCGAGTGCTTGTCCCGGTCAGCCTCGACCAGCTCGTAGAGCGTGGTCTGTACCCTCTCGACACCCGGAATGTCGGTGAGAACCGACTGCCCGCGTTCGCCCGCCGACTCGATCGTCAGCGTGCCGCAGCCGAGAAGCCGCTCGATGAACGTCTGGCCCATCGAATGGTCGTTGACCCGGGACAGCGGGATGTCCCGCCGGTCACGGGAGAACACGCCGCTCTGCAACAGCACCCGCTCGTTGGTGAGGACGTAGTGGGTCGTCCGCCACACCACGAACGGCCAGAAGCTCAGCCATGCCACGAGCACGATCGCGACGGCGCCGATCGCGTACAGGCCGACCTGTCCTCCGGTGCCCGCGGGGAGCAGAAACAGTCCCGCCACAACCGCGGCGATGGCCAGTACCAGCACGAAAACTGGCCGGATCATCGCCTTCCAGTGCGGGTGCAGGTGCAACACGACCTGCTCGTCGGTCGTGAGCACGTCCTGGGGGAAAGCCACACTATCCTCCTCGAACCTCCATGCAGTCGGTACGGCGCTGACGGTAGCGGGTAGGCGACCTGGATGGGAGTCCCGCTAACTGTCGAAGTTTGGCCGCAGGTGGAGGACATCGCCGGCGGCGACCACCTGCCGGATCCCGTCGAGGTCGACCACCACGAGCCGGCCGGCCTCGTCGACGGTGGCGGCCTCGCCGATCAGATCCTGGCCGCCGGGCAGGCTCACCCGCACGTCCTGGCCGACCGTGCGGCAATTCTCCAGGTACGCGCGGCGCACTCCGCTCGCCTCCGGGTCACCGGATGCGTCCCGCCAGCGCTCGTACCACCGGGCCAGCGCGCGCAACAGCTCGCGCAGCAACGGATCCCGGTCCGGGTACGCGGCCCCGGCCAGCAGCAGTGAGGTCGCGTCCGGCCCGGGCAGCTCGTCGGCGTGCACGGTCACGTTGAGCCCGACCCCCACGACCACCGCTCCCGGGACACCCCGCGCGCCCGGCACCGCCTCGGCGAGGACGCCCGCGCACTTGCGCCCGCCCAGCAGAACGTCGTTGGGCCACTTGAGCCCGGCATCCAGCTCGGCGACCCGGGCGACCGCCTCCACGACCGCCAGACCGGCGAGCAGCGGCAGCCAGCCGTGTCTCGCCACCGGCGCGGCGGACCATTCCCTCACCTCGTCGGGGCGGCACGGGCGAAGGAGGACGCTGACGGCGATGCCCGCCCGAGGCGGGGACTGCCAGACCCGCCCGAGCCGGCCGCGACCGGCCGTCTGGCGCTCGGCGACCACGACCAAACCCTCGTCGGCGCCCGCGCGGGCCGCGGCGGCGACGTCCGCATTGGTCGAGCCGGTCTCGGTACGCAGCTCGAGGCTCGTCCAGAGGCCGCCCGGGACCACGAGCGCCCGGCGCAGTGCGCCGCCGTTGAGCGGCGGTCTGCTCAGGTCCGTGTACGGCGAGCCGGGCACCACCCAGCCAGCGTAGTGCGGCCTGATCAAAGTCAGGGCCGGGGCGATGGTCGGCGGGCCCGTGGTCTGCGACCGATGGGAATCAGCTCTACGTCTCTGTTGCGCGGCCGCGGGCGCTGTCGCCGGGCTTCGCGCCGGCGGAGTTGCTCCTGGCGGACCCAGTGTCGGTACGCGGACAGGATCACGGCACCGCCGATGAGCAGGGCGAGTCCGAGTACCATCACGCATTAACTAACGAACCGGACAAACCGCCCGACGCGGGCGGGCCAGGCCGGGCTTGCATAGGATCGCGCCGTGACGGATCTGGACATCCACACCACGGCCAGCAAGATCTCTGATCTGGAGCGCCGGATCGACGAGGCGGCACACGCCGGGTCGGCGCGGGCGATCGAGAAGCAGCACTCCCGGGGCAAGGGGACCGCCCGCGAGCGGATCGACCTCCTGCTCGACCCGGGTTCGTTCGTCGAGCTGGACGAGCTGGCCCGGCACCGCTCGACGAACTTCGGTCAGGAGGCCAACCGGCCGTACGGCGACGGGGTCGTCACCGGATACGGCACAGTGGACGGTCGGCAGGTGTGCGTGTTCGCCCAGGACTTCACGGTCTTCGGTGGTTCGCTCGGCGAGGTGTTCGGCGAGAAGATCGTGAAGGTCATGGACCTGGCGATGAA
>DASRII010000406.1:0-11212 GCA_035650075.1 Micromonosporaceae bacterium
GCATGACTCCTACCTTCGCAAGGTTGAGAGTCTCCAACGAACCCGGGGCGGCTCACCGACGAGGTCGCCATCGACATCCCAGCCGCCCTGATGATCCCGGGCAACCCGGTACGCAACATCCACGCCACCGGCGAGCTGAACCGCTGGCGCCCGCACACCGCCCAAACCCTGTTGAAGCTGGCCAACCACCAGCCCGACATCCTGGCGATCGTCTGCGCCCTGGCCGAATACCTCGACACCCACGGCGCTGCCATCGACTACCGACGCCGCCGCGCCACCTTCACCGACATCCCGCTGGGCCGGCAACAATGGCGCCAGCTCTGCGTCGCCGCCGCAATGCGCCGGGCAGGAGGTCACGCACAGCTGCTTCACGCCCGCCGCTACATGTTCCAACTACTGACCGGCGCCGACCTGAACAACCCGACGCACCTGCTCGCGTTCGGGCATCCCTACCAGAAACAGCACTACCTGTCCTTCATCCACAACCTGACCACACCCCTTCGGCAAGCCCTGTGTCAGCATGCGCGCGACCTGCTGCACGCAGCCGGCATCGAGGAGCCGGTGACCTGGAGCCCACCCGGACACGTCGTTGCCGGGCTTAGCCTGCCCGGCCGCGACCCGGCCGACATCGACATGACCGCCCTGCACCAGGCCATCATCGTCGACAACCTTTCGCCCACTGCGGCCGCGGCCAAGCTTGGCGTCAGCCTCGAGCACATCCGCTACGCCACCCAGCTGCTGCACCGGCCACGCACCCCCCGCCCGAAGAACCCGCCTGGTCGGCGTCGCAAAGTCCGCCCACGCGCCGCCGACATCCTCACCGCCGACTTCTTCCAGCGAGAACATCTCCAGGGCGGCAAAGACCTGTCCACCCTCAGCGCCGAAACCGGCTACGCCAGCCCGACCCTGCGCCGGTACGCCCGCCAGGCCGGCATTGAACTGGTCACCGCCGACCGAAGGGAACGCATCCCAGCCCCACGGCCCCGCCTTCGAGACCGCATCGACCCCGGTTGGCTACGCGAACAGGTCGTGATCCACAACCGTACCCACAGCGACATAGGCGCCGAACTCGGGGTCAGCCACGAGACTATCCGCCGCCGTCTCAAAGACCTCGACATCGCCGGGCACGCCTTCGGATCGGCTGGCCACGTCGTGACCAACTTGCGCCACCCCGAACTACCCCATGGCATCCGCCGCGCAGTCGAAGGCCAACGCAACGGATGGCAGCGCCTGCAACGATTCCAGCAGATGCTGGCCTATCCGAGCATGAACAGCGCCGCCAAGGCCATGGGCCTGCACATGCAGAACCTCAACCTGCAAATCCAGCGCCTCGAACGCGACGTCGGCACACCACTGCTCCAGCGCGCACCGCACCGGTACGCACCCATGGCGGCCACCAAACACGGCCAGCGCATCCTCGACCACCTTGCACAGCCTTACATTCGCGACCTGCTCGACAGATACGCCAGCTCGAACGCAAGTCTCAAATGATGCCGATGAGCTGCACTCGGGCCCCGTAGTGGCGTGCGGTGACGACGGATTTGGCGGCGTCGATTCTAGGCGGTCAACGGGGCGGTTTGTGAGAGGCGGACCGTGGCGCGGTAGAGAGCGGTGGGCCTCGGGGCTTCGGGCAGCGGTGGGATCGGTGCGCCGGGCGCGGCGTAAGAACGGATCATGTGGCCGACGAGGCGGCCCCAGCCCTCGGCATCGACTTCGCCCGCGATGCCGATCCGGTCGCGGCGCGGCATCCGTCCCTGGTCCCACTGGTGTCACGGTGGCCGCGAGCCCCCAAAGGTTCAGGGCCTTTTCTCATCAGCCGACCGGAAAGGGAAACCAACACGGAAGTCTGTCGGTGGACGAGACAGCCGGTACGCCGGATTCTGGTTCACGAAGTGCTCGGCCAGGCGGTCCTGTAGCCGGGCGTGACGGAACTGGTACAACGGCCCGACGGCCCGCAACACGTGCCGTGCGCGGGCATCCTCAAGGAACCTCAGCATCCGGACCGGACCTAACCTCGCGCGGCTGAGTTGGACGAACGCGAAAGTGGCGACCCATATAGGGCTTTCGAGCCCGGCTCTGAGCCCTAACGAGAGCGCGACCCCGAGTCCGACAGTGAGCCCGTACGCGATCCCGGCGGTGAGCCCGTGCGCGATCCCGTACGCGAGTCCGACCGTGAGCCCGTACGCGAGCCCGACCGCAAGTCCGACCGTGAGCCCGTACGCGAGCCTGGACTGTCGTTCTTGGCGCCACACGGAGGCCGGGTCTGTCGGGCTGCCAGGTTCCGTCGAGGGGTGACGACTGGCTGCCACGAGCCCGACCGCGAGTCCAGCAATCAGCGTGGCCACGAGCCCAACCGGGAGCCCGACCATCGGCCCGGCAAGGAGCCCGGCCACGAGCCCGGATGCGAGGCCGGCCGCGAGCCCGAACCTGAGCCCCTGCCCAGAAACGGCCCGACTCCATCGGACTCGGGTGAGCCGGGTTGGCTCGCCACTGCTTCGCGTGACCGCGAGCCCGGCCGCCAGGCCGTTCGTAGGCCCGATCACGAGCCCCACCACGACCCCGGCCACGAGCCCGAACGCGAGCCCGGCCGCAAGTCCGAACCCGAGCCCGTACGCGAGCCCGACCGCGAACCCGGCCACGAGCCTCTGCCTGGCAACGGCTCGACTCCATCGGACTCGGTTGATTCGGGTTGGCTCGCCACCGCTTCGGGTGACCTCGAGCCCGGCGTTGAGCCCGGCGTTGAGCCCGATCACGAGCCCGAACGCGAGCCCGCCCAGGAGCCCGAACGCGAGCCCGACCACGAGCCCGACCACGAGCCCGTAGGCGAATCCGTACGCGAGTCCGACCCCGAGTCCGACCGCGAGCGTTGTGACGGCGACCCGCAGCCCGGCCGGCGTCCAGCGGGCCAGGCGCCACCAGGCCAGGTCACGGGCGGTGTCCTGGTTCATCCGGTAGGCGATGTGGCCGAGCCAGTGCTGTGCCTGGGCGGCGGTGCAGGGTGGCGCCGGACGGCCCGGCTCGGGCGCGTAGGCGGTCGGCAGGACTCGGTCCAGGAGCACGTCCTCGACATCCCGTCGGCTACGGTACCGGTCGGCGTTGAGAACATCGTCGATCTCGGCGGAGGCGGTGAAGGTGTCGCGGACCAGGGTCAGCGTCAACGGCGAGTCCAGCGCCTGGGCGACCACACTGTCCGGGTCGCAGCGGAGGTGATCGACAAGACGGTGCCAGGCGGGTGGCATCGGCTGGGTCTGGCAGCGGGTGAGGTAGTCGGCCGCGTCGGCGGGGTCCAGGGGCCACAGCTGGAGGGCGGCCGCGCCGCGCAGGTGCCCATCCTCGACCGCGCCGGCCAGCTCGTCGCTTCGGCTGAGCACCACAAGGCGGAAGGTGGCCTGCTGGTCCAGCGCCCGGACCGCCGCCGGGCGCAGCGGCTCGGGGATCTCATCCAGCCCGTCGAGGAACACCGACACGTGACCGTCCCGGATGAGCCGTGCCGGCGTGTTCCGGCCGGCCGGGCCGGCGGTCAGGAACGGGTAGTCCAGGGCCAGCCTTGCCGCTAGCCACTGCGCCACCGGCTGCGACGTCGGGTCCCACCCATGCAACGTCAGCAGAACCGGCACCGGAACACCCGCCCGCTCACCCACACCCACGCCCTGACGATGGGCCAGCGCATCCAGCAGCAGCAGGATCGCCGCGCTCGACTTCCCCGAGCCAGCCGGGCCGTGCAGCACCAACCGTCCAGAGTCCAAGCCGCCGTACACCGCGAACAGGTCCCGTAGCCCGCCCTGGCCCAGCTCGCCCGGGGTCACCCGCGACACTCCCGCAAGCGGCGCGAAACGCACCCCGCCGGCGCTGTCCCCGGCCGCCTCCGCCGCCGACCCCGTCATCCCCTGGTCCGACCACTGCCACCGCACCGGCACCGGCGCCGGGTACCGCAGCCCTCGCTCCATGGCCGCACGCTCCCACTGCGCCTTCAGCGCCGCCGCCAGCTCGTCGGCGACCCCCGCCAGCGACACAGAAGCCGGGTCCTGGCGCCTCGGCGCTCCCACAAGCCAGACCGCCATTGGGCCGGCGACAGCCAGCACCGCCGCCACCGTCCCAATAACAGCCAGGTCCCGGTCCTCGGCGCCCAGCACATACCCGACCACCGCCAACACGACCGCGGCAACCACCACCACGCCCAGCCACGGCCACACCCCGCGACCATCCCCACGCATGGCCCACAGTGTGACAGCGATCCACCACTCTCCAACCGCCAAACGGACCAGGCACGTGGTCGCCCGACGACACCCGGCTGGCCACCAGCCGCGACGGAAGTGCCCGCACCTGGGAGACCGCCAGGCCCGCCCAATCCGGCGTCGACGAGAAACTCATCCGCGACCTGGCCACCCTGCGAATCCTCGACGACGCGCCAACATCCTGCTCGTCGGCCCGTCCGGGCCGGAAAGACCATGATCGCCATCGCGATCGCCGTCGACGATCGGCTCCTCGCGCGTCTACGCCGGGATCAGCCTGGAACGCACCGGACTGTTGTCGGGCACCCGCGGCGAACAGATCGCGTGCTAAGCGACGCGTTTCTAACCCTGTTGTGGGGCAACCGGTGCGCGCTCAGGATGCTAGGCGGGCTATCGCCGCCAGCGCCGGTTTCGAAGGCCCGCCGAAGGTGAGCCGGTTCCCATAGCGATTGCCGCGGATGCGACAGCTCCCATGTCTGGCGCGGCCAGGATCTCGATGATGAGATGGTGCCCATCGATTCCTGGAGGCGTGATGACCGATCCAGTGTGGGACCGCCTGCCGATCGCTACGCGAGACTACCTGCGGAACGCTGCCGAGGTGGAACGCCTGCGGCGTAACGATCACGGGCAGTGGATTCCGTTCACGCCAGCGGCATTCCTCGGCCCGCTAGGTGCCCTGATGTTCGTCGTGGCAGTGGTCACCAATGAGCTCGGATATTGGGGGCCGCAACCCGACCCCGACGGCGGGGTCGGGACATTCAAGCTGTGGTTCTTATCGATCTGCTCCGTGTCCGGCTTGATCTCCATCATCATGGCGCGGTTCAAAACAGTTGGGCAGCGTAGAAGCACGATCGAACGGGAGACCGCATACGCGTACTTCGCACCCGACCTCGTGAACCGCAGCGCTTGGCTGGCCGAACCTCTGCTGCGGCTGCCCCGGGCCGTTTCCTTCGGGCTGTTCGGTGCGACATCCGGTGCACCACATCGACGGCTGATAGACAGCAGAAGATGGGCCACCCTGTTCGTCGTCAATCAGCTGATTGCCTTACTGGCATTGGTGGTGATTCTGTTCGTGGGCCTGTCGACGCTCCTGTGGCACCTCGACGTGATCACCCCCGCGACGCCACTTTCGCGGTTCGACTTCCAGAAAACCACCACAGAAGATCTGTTATGGAATACCGCTCAGAGCATCCCTGCCCTCGACCTGACCACCGTCCTACAATGGCCGCGGCCGAGAGACCTAGCCGGGGACCGCGTGTTCCAGATCCTGCTGACACTCTTCAAGATCAGCATAATTACGCCGGCGCTGCTGGCGATCGTAGATCTCGCACGAGGCGCAAGTGCATTCCAACCTGCAACGCCGATCGGCGACAGAGTCGTCGCATCGGCCATATCCGCCTATTTGGAGACCAGCGACAAACAAGCCGAGGCAGAGCGCTGGCACGCAGCATTGTCCACAGACGATGTGCTCAGCGCGCTTACCACCGACGAAGACCTCGCAGACCACTTGAACGCCATACATGGAAATGCTGGTCACTGACCGGGCATACACACGCCGTCGGGGTGTCGGCGCTAGACATCGAAAGCCTCCCAGGATCGAGGACATGCCGGGCTGGCGCGGCACGGCTCTGACATCGATGTAACCGAATTAGATGCCGCGAGTGACGGGACGCGAATCGAAGCGTCACGCACTCGGGATGGTCGCCACCCAGTGCGGCAGCGAACTCCTGCGGGACCTCACCCTGCCCCCACATGGACGACCCGCTCGACCATCAGCACCGGGTTTCTCAACCACCTTGTCATCCCACAGGCCGATGACCTAGACCTACTACTGCAATGATCATTGAGATCGGACAGTCAAGGCAGTGGCGATTTCGAGGCCATCTGGAACACTGCCTCGGTGAGCAGCGATCTCCCCGAAGCCTTCGCCGACGCCCCCGGCAATGCCGAAGCCGCCGATGACAAGGGGTGGCTGACTGCTGGCGTTGCCGGGATCGGCACCGCGAGTCTGCTGGCCGATGTCGGTCATGAGGTGCCGACGGCGTTACTTCCCGCTTTGCTCACCTCTACCTTCCGGGCGCCGGCGGCGGCCCTCGGCGTGATCGAAGGCGTGGCGGATGCGCTGGCGGGAGCGGCCCGGTTCGCCGGTGGTGCCCTCGCCGATGATCCGCCTTGCCGTCGTGAGGTTGCAGTCGGCGGATACACCGCGACCGCTGTGCTGTCGGCCGGGATCGCCGCAGCACAGACGGTGTGGCAGGTCGGCGTTCTGCGCTGCGGCGCCTGGCTGGCACGTGGATTGCGGGTACCAGCGCGCAACGCGCTGCTGGCCGATGTCGTGCCCGCCAAGGCATACGGGCGGGCCTACGGATTTGAGCGCGCCATGGACAACCTCGGCGCGATCTTCGGCCCACTGCTCGCGCTCGGTCTTGTTGCCCTCGTCGGCGTCCGGTGGGCCATAGCCCTTTCCGTCATCCCCGGCCTGCTCGCCGCCGCAGCGATCGTCTACGCCATCAAGCGCACCACTCGAAGGACCGCCCGCCTGCGCATCCCGATCCGCATCAAGGTTCGGCCGGTCCTCAAAGGACAGCTCGGCCGTCTCCTGGCAGCCGTTGCGGCATTCGAGGTCGGCAACGTCGCGGCCACCCTGCTTATCCTGCGCGCCACCGAACTGCTCACCCCTCTGCACGGCACAACAGCGGCGACGACGATTGCCATCTTGCTGTACACCGGCTATAACATCGCCGCCGCCATTACCAGCATCCCTGCCGGGCGGGTATCTGACCGGCTCGGCAGCACCGGCCCCATCATCGTGCTCGCCGCTGGGGTCGCCTGCTTCGCTGCCGCCTACACGGGTTTTGCGCTCACCGGCGCATCCATCGCGATCCTTGCCATCCCCTTCGTGTTGGCAGGCATAGGAATCGGCGCAGTGGAAACCGCAGAGCACGCCACCGTCGCCACGCTCGCCCCAGCTGAGATCCGCGGCTCAGCCTTCGGAATGCTCGCTGCTGCCCAATCCCTGGGCAACCTAGCTGCCTCCGCCGTCGCCGGGCTCTTATGGACCGCCATCTCACCAGCGGCAGCCTTCGGGTACCTCACCACATGGATGCTGCTCGCACTCGCCGGGCTGACCGTCGCGAACCGGCGACCGACTGCACCGGCCCCAGTCCCAGCCAACTGACATTGCACCGCAAGTAGCTCCGGTATCAGGACTACGCGCCGCGATTCTGCTTATCCCGGCTGATGCCGGTCAGGCGGCACAGGGCGGCGAAGCCGTCATCCGTGCCGGGCCAATGCTTGCGGACCGCGTCGATGCCGGCGCGGCGGACTACAGAGCCCAGCACCGCGGCGACGATGATCGCGTCGTCGGCGTAGCCGAGGACCGGGATGAAATCAGGGATCAGGTCGATCGGTATCGCCAGGTAGACCATCAGCAGACCAAGCCGTACCCGCACCCCTTTGGGCAGGCTGCGGTCGCCGGCCAGGCGGCGCAGCAGCCGCAGCAGGTCAGGCAGAATCCGTATCGCCTCTTGGAGCAGCGGGCCTTTCGGCCGCACGATCAGCAGGCCGATCAGCAACGCTAGCCATGAGGCCACCAACGCGATGCCAACACCGATCAGCACATCCCACCACATTAGACAGTCCCTTCATGCTGGTAGCAGGCGTCGGTGCAGCCGGGGCCGCACCCGCACGAAGATTCGCCGGATGCGGACAGCACACAGTCATCGCATTGCTCGCCACGCCACGCCTGCACGCCTCCCTTGACCGCGACCCCCGCGATCGCCAGTGCGGCCACCGAGTCGGCCCACGTCCAGCCCAGCCAGGCGTTCAGCCCCAGGCCTATCAGCAGGACCGCTGACAGGTAGGTGCACAGCAGTGTCTGGGTGGAGTCGGCCACCACCGTCGCCGAGTTCAGGTCTTTGCCGGTGCGGCGTTTGGCCCATGCCAGCAGCGGCATTACTACCAGCGACACCGCCGCAAGCCCGATGCCCACCGGGGACGGTTGCGCCTCGGCAGCGCCAAGCAGGGCCCGCACCGCTGAAAACCCCACCCACCCGGCCAGGACGAAGAACGACACCGCGATCAACCGAAGCGCCAGCCGTTCCCGGGCTTCGGGTACCCGCGCGCGAAACTGCCAGATCACCACCAGCGCACTGGACACCTCGACGAACGAGTCCAGCCCAAACCCGACCAACGCCGCCGAAGACGCAGCCGCACCAGCAGCGATGGCCACCAAGCCTTCCAGCATGTTGTAACCGGCCGTCGCATACGCCAGCCACAGGCTGCGCCGGTTGAGCACCGACCGGCGATCGGCGCTCAGCACACTCACCGTGCCTCCATCTGTTCCGCTGCCGGTTGCCCGTATACCGGACATAGCGCGACGGCCGAGCCGGTGGCCGCCAGTACACCCTCCGCCGCCGCCAGGAGATCGATCAGTTCCGGGCGGGTCAGCGAATAAAACGACTGCCGCGCCTCGGCCCGGTAATCCACCAGCCCGCAGTCGCGCAGGCACGCCAGATGCTTGGACACCGTGGACTGCGCCAGCCCGAGCTCACCAGTCAGGTCCACCACCCGGGCCTCGCCCTGCGCCAAACGGCGCACGATCGCCAGCCGGGTCCGGTCGGCCAGCGAGTGGAACAACGCCACCGCCGGTCCCAACTCCTCAACCATCGCCACCCAGCGATGATATGCCTCGATGGCGATTCTAGCTAGGTCGGGGCCTGAAGAATCCGATACGATCTTGAGAAGAATCCGCCGACATTTTCACCAAGAACGCCGACGCGGGCCGCGTGTCAGCGAGCTGTCAACCGACAAGAAGAACGAGAACCTACACTGTGTAGGTTCTCATTGTAAATGTTCTCCAGAAACTGTATGTCTCATGAGACATCGCGATGCGGGTGTCGAGGCTGCTCAGCCAAGGTGCCAGGGCGGCATGGGGATCATGGATCGGTGGATTGCTGAGACAGCCGGATCGCGATGTGCGCAGGACCAAATCCATCCGTTCGAGTGGACAGGTGGTTGGCCGGTTAGTGGACTAGGCCCTCTTGGTGCCGACGGCTTGAGGGACTGAGGCAGATGGCCGCAGCTGGTCCACCGCCAGTGGTGGCAGCAGTTGTCAAAGATCGCGTCAAAATTGACGCACGCTCCCGGTAGTCCTCGGTGGACGCCGCCCGCCCGGCGGCGCGTTCAGTGGCTACTTGTTTAATTTGATCTACGACCGTAGCCCGGCCAGGCTGGGTCGAGGTGGCTGGCGGGTTGCTCTCTCTGGCGGCTGTCCACGGCATCAGGGTGTGACTCTCATCTGGCATGCGCCCGTCGGTCACCGTTGTGGGGGGTGGCTCAAGAGGGGATTGCCCGGCTCGAAGTAGCGTTGCCCTCCTCGCTGATCGTCCACGGTGTACGAGCGAGGAGATACAGCGGATGAGTCGTGCGGCGGGTCGTGTAGTGATCGGGATGGATCCACACAAGCGGTCGGCCACGATCGAGGTCATCGACCAACACGAGGAGGTGATCGCCAAGGGCCGATACGGCACGGACACCGACGGCTATCAGGCGATGGTGGCGGCCGGTCGTCGTTTCCGGGATCGGGTGTGGGCGGTGGAGGGCTGTTACGGGATCGGCCGGCACCTCGCCCAGCGGCTGGTCGCCGACGGCGAGACCGTCTTGGACGTGCCGGCGAAGCTGTCCGCCCGAGTGCGGGTGTTCGACACCGGCCAGGGCCGCAAGACCGATCCGGTCGACGCGCACAGCGTGGCCGTGGCCGGGCTGCGCAGCGCTGGGCTGCGGCAGGTCCAGGTCGATGACGCCACCGTCGTGCTGCGGATGTTAGTGGATCGCCGCGCCGAGCTGGGCGAGGCGCGAACGCAGACGGTCAACCGGATCCACCAACTGCTGCTGGAGCTGATCCCAGGTGGGGCGAAGCAACACCTCAGGCGCGGCCAGGCCAGCTACCTGTTGCGGACCGCGCCGGCGCCGGTTGGTGTTGTGGCGCAGACTCGCCACCAGCTGGCGCGGGAGCTCATCGAGGAGCTGACCGTCATCGACAGCAAGATCAAGGCGGCGGACAAGCAGCTACGCCAACTGGTCGCCGCGGCCGGCAGCTCGCTGGGCGAGCTGAACGGGATCGGCCCGTCCGGAGCGGCCCGGCTGATCGGTGACATCGGCGACATCGCCCGGTTCCGCAGCGCCGCGCATTTCGCCTCGTGGAACGGCACCGCCCCAATCGAGGCCTCCTCCGGCGACCAGAAACGCCACCGGCTTTCCCGCGCCGGGAACCGGCGGATCAACCGAGTGCTGCACATCATGGCCATCGTCCAACTGCGCCACGACACCCCGGGCCGCGCCTACTACCGCCGGCGTGTCGCTGAGGGCAAGACTCCCATGGAGGCGCTGCGCGCGCTCAAACGCCACCTCTCCGACGTGGTGTACAAGCAGATGCTCCGCGACACCCAACGGCTCACAGCCGACGGGACGGGCCCCGGGAGGACAGTTGGGAGGGACTCTGCAATCCAGCGCGGACGGCCCAATCCCGACAGCCGTCTCTTCGGACAAGTCACAGCCCGGACCCGCCATCCGCAAGCGTAAAACAATCCTCACCGCAACCCCTTGACAAGAGGGGAACCAGATCCGCGCATCTCCGGTACCAGCATTCGTGGATAATCATGCCTGCTGCGCCGACAGACTAACGACGCAATGGGTGGAGGTAGGAGATCGCGGAGCTCCTGACAGCAGTCGTTGTCACGTGCAGGCAGGCTCTATCCCGGACGTCCTCCCTCATGAGCAAGGTCGTTGATCCGGCGACGGACAACGGCCGCGTCGTCGCCACGGCTGAGGGCGTCGAGCACCTCCGCAAGCGTCGCGAGGTACTCTCGCAGGCGGCCGTTGTACGCCGATGGATGGTGCTGAACGAGCCGCTCGTAAAGGTTCACCGAGTCCTGTGCCGCCACCAGCGCCTGCGACAGTTCGACCCGGGCTCGGACCCG
>DASRII010000407.1:0-27153 GCA_035650075.1 Micromonosporaceae bacterium
TCGGTTCGTCGATCGCCAAGGCCTGCGGCTGACCCGGTTTGGGGGGCCAACCTCCAATGACGTACGCTTGTAGGTCGGCGCACGGCGTGCGCCCGGTCTGTGTGCGCGCCGATGGGCACACCCCGATACAGCGCCCCAAGCACACCTAGTCCAGACAGGAGTCCGCGTCCGATGTACGCGATCGTCAAGACCGGCGGCAAGCAGTACCGGGTCGCCGAGGGCGATGTGATCGAGGTCGAGAAGCTCGTCGGCGACCCCGGTGACAAGGTCACGCTGGCGGCGGTGCTCGTCGTCGACGGCGACAGCCTCGTGACCGACGCTGCGAAGTTGGCCAAGGTCGCCGTCACCGGCGAGGTGGTGGCGCACACCAAGGGCCCCAAGATTAAGATTCACAAGTTCAAGAACAAGACCGGCTACCACAAGCGCCAGGGTCACCGCCAGCCGCTGACCCAGGTGAAGGTAACCGGCATCTCGACCGGGAAGTAGGTCCAGCAATGGCACACAAGAAGGGTGCGTCCAGCTCTCGGAACGGCCGTGACTCGCAGGCCAAGCGCCTCGGCGTCAAGCGGTACGGGGGCCAGCTGGTCAACGCCGGCGAGATCCTCATTCGGCAGCGCGGCACGAAGTTCCACCCCGGCGACCTGGTCGGCCGTGGTGGCGACGACACGCTGTTCGCGCTCGCGTACGGCCATGTGCAGTTCGGCACGAAGCGCGGCCGCAAGGTCGTCAACATCGTGCCGGCAGCGCAGTAAGTTTCGTTCTTCGATCAGGGCGCCCGTGAGCGGGCGCCCTGATTCGTGTGGAAGGTTGGAACCGTGACGACATTCGTCGACCGGGTCGTGCTGCACGTGCAGGCGGGCGACGGTGGCCACGGCTGTGTATCGATCTACCGGGAGAAGTTCAAGCCGTTCGGCGGTCCGGACGGCGGCAACGGCGGGCATGGCGGCGACGTCGTGCTGACCGTCGATTCCGGCGTACACACGCTTCTGGACTTCCATTTCCGGCCCAGGGTCAAGGCCGAGAACGGCAAGGGCGGGGCGGGCGGCAACCGGCACGGTGCCAAGGGATCGGACCTCGTACTGCGGGTGCCCGACGGCACGGTCGTGCAGAGCCTCACCGGAGACGTCATCGCCGACCTCGTCGGCGGCGGTACGACGTTCGTGCTCGCGCGCGGCGGGCGGGGTGGCCGCGGCAACGCCGCACTGGCCAACCCGCGCCGCAAGGCCCCCGGCTTCGCGGAGCTAGGCGAACCCGGTGAGCTGCTGGACGCGGTACTGGAGCTCAAGAGCGTCGCCGACGTCGGGCTGGTCGGCTTCCCCTCGGCGGGCAAGTCGTCGCTGATCTCCGTGCTGTCCGCCGCCCGGCCGAAGATCGCCGACTACCCGTTCACCACGCTCGTACCGAACCTCGGCGTCGTACGGGTTGACGACCACACGTTCACCGTGGCCGACGTACCGGGGCTGATCCCTGGTGCCTCGTCGGGCAAGGGCCTCGGGCTCGAGTTCCTGCGGCACATCGAACGCTGTGCGGTCCTCGTACACGTCGTCGACTGCGCCACGCTCGAGCCAGGGCGGGACCCGATCAGCGACATCGACGCGATCGAGGCCGAACTGTCGGCGTACGGCGGCCTGGCGGACCGGCCCCGGCTGGTCGCGCTGAACAAGGTGGATGTGCCCGATGGCCGGGAACTGGCCGAGTTGGTGCGGCCCGATCTGGAGGCGCGCGGCCTGCCGGTGTACGAGGTCAGCGCCGCGACCCGGGAAGGGCTACGCGAGCTGACCTACGCGATCGCGTCGTTGGTCGAGGAGCACCGCGCGGCCGCGCCGCCGCCGGAGCCGACCCGGATCGTGCTGCGCCCGGTGGCGGTCGACGACGCCGGTTTCACGGTCGAGGTCTCGCGGGACGGAGTCTTCGTCGTCCACGGTCCGCGGCCCGAACGCTGGGTGCGGCAGACCAACTTCGACAACGAGGAAGCCGTCGGCTACCTGGCCGACCGGCTCGCCCGGCTCGGCGTCGAGGACGCGCTCGCCAAGGCCGGCGCGGAGCCGGGCAGTGTCGTGCGCATCGGTTCACGCGAATTCGACTGGCAGCCCACCGTGTACGCCGGCACCGATTTCACCCCCGGCAGCCGCGGTACCGACTACCGCCTCGACACGACCGAGCGGGTCGGAGCGGCAGAACGGAAGACGTTGCGCAAGGCCCGCCGGCAACGCCCCGAGGACGAGCCGGCGGACGATCTCATCGACGAGTGACGTACCTCGGGCTGAAGCGCGCGCCCGGCTATGCGAGGATTCCGGCATTACGGCGGTTACAACCAAGCTGCGCAAGGGACGGGAGGAGCCGAGCGTGGGTTGGCTGGGCAGGTGGCTGGGCCGAGGGCGCCGCTCACCGGACTCGTGGGCCGCGATACGCCCGCGGCTGCTGCCGGTGCTGCGCGGTGTCACGATGCCGGTCGGACACCCGTCGATGAAGCCACCTCTGCGCCGTTCCGCGATGCCGTTCCTGGCCGAGATGGTCGTGATCGACCAGCCATCATCGATGATCTATCTGGGTTCGGACCGGCCACGCAACTGGGGAGTACCTCCCGAGGAGGTCTTCGCGGTCGCCCGGCGTAATCTCGCGGCCCGGCTACGCCCACCGGACGGCCCGCCGCCGGAAGGGCCCGTGATGCTCCGGTTCGTCGACGACGGTGATGCGTACTGGACGTCCTGCCTGCTGCTCGACGGCTGGCTCGCGGGGTTGGCGGACCGGGTGGACGGGCGGCCCGTCGCGTTCGTACCGGACCGGTCGAGCCTCATCGTCGTGGCGGACCGGTCGCAGGCGCTGGAGAGTCTGTTCGAGATGGTCGAGTCGGACTACCTGCGGGAGCCCCGAGCGATCTCACCGATGGCGTACGTCAGCGACGACAACGGCCGGACCGTGCCGTACGACGCGCCACCCGGTCACCCGCTGCACCATCGTGTGCGGCGCGCGGAACGCATTCTGGGGGCGAGGGAGTACGCGCACCAGCGCGCGATGCTGTCCGGCCGGTACGCCGGTGCCGAGCTGGCCGAGCTGTCCCTGATGACGCCGGCCGATGGTTCCGTGTTCACGATGGCGGTCTGGCCCAGGGCGCGCAGCGTACTGCTGCCGCGGGCGGACTTCGTCTCGTTCGAGTCCGACTTCGGCGATCCGCCGTTCGTCGTACCGTGGCCGGAGGCTGTCGAGCACGCGTTGCTGCGCCCGACGGGCGGCGTGGAACCGGCGCGGTACCGCGTCGACGACTGGCCGGCCGAGCCGGCTCTCGGTACGCTGCGCGGCCTCTCGTTCCCGTCCATCTAGTAGAGTCCGATCGCTTCCTTTGCGCGGCGCACCGTCCGCGCGGCCCGTTCCCGTGCCCGCGTCGCGCCGTCGGCCAGGATCTCCCGTACGTAGTCCGGATCCTTGGCCAGATCGTCGAAGCGTTGCTGGATCGGCGATACGGTCGCGACGACCGAGTCGGCGACAGCGGACTTCAGCTCACCGTAGGAGTCGAACAGCCCGGCCAGCGCGGTAGGCGTGTCTTCGACACAGCCGGCGAGAATCTCCAGCAGGTTCGACACACCGGGCTTGGCCTCCGGGTCGTACCGGACCTCGGTACCGGTATCGGTGACCGCGCGCATCACCTTGCGCCGCAACACATCGGGTGGATCGAGCAGGAACAGAGTTCCACTGTGGACAGACGACGTCTTGCCCATCTTGGCGGTCGGATCGGACAGGTCCATGATGCGCGCGGCGGTCTGCGGGTGCTCGGCTCGCGGTACGACGAACGTCTCCCCGTACCGGCCGTTGAAGCGGTTAGCCACGGCGCGCGCGAGCTCGACGTGCTGGTCCTGATCGTCGCCGACCGGTACCACGTCGGTGTCGTGCAGCAGGATGTCGGCGGCCATCAGGACGGGGTACGTGAGCAGGCTCAGCCGTACCTGGGCGCCCGCGACCGACTTCTCCTTGAACTGGACCATGCGGTGCGCCTCGCCGTAGCTGGTCGCGCTCTCCAGCAGGTAGTGCAGCTCGTAGTGCTCCGGCACGTGGGACTGGACGTAGAACGTACAGTGCCGGGGGTCGATGCCGGCTGCGAGCAGGACCATCGCCTGCTCCTCGGTGAGCGAGCGTAAGCGCATCGGGTTGTGTTCGACCGTCAGGCCGTGCAGGTCGACCACGAGGACGACCGAGTCGCTGGTGTACTGGGCCTGCAGCATCGGCCGGATCGCACCCAGGTAGTTACCCAGTTGCAGGTGCCCGGTGGGTTTGAAGCCGCTGAGGCGCCGGGAGAGGGTCATCGGAAAGGCTCCAATCGGGGGTAGTCGGAGCCGCCCGCGCCCGGGGGACGAGAAACACAACGGCCGCCCGGGTGGGGCGGCCGCGTGCTGTCTGGGACGCGAATCTACGGTGGCCGCCCGTCAGGGCGCCCACCAACTGAGATTGTTGGTCAGCCCGATTCGCACGACGTCCAGACTACACGTCGAACTCGCCGTCCTTGGCTCCGCCGACGAAGGCATCCCACTCGCTTTCGGTGAAGACGAGGATCGGGCCTTCCGGGTCGATCGAGTTGCGTACGCCGATCAGGTCGTCGACGAACGCCACTTCGATCTGGCCCTCGGTAGAGTCGCTGGCGCCGCCCGCACGCCGCCACACAGCGCGCGAGATATCGAAGGCACCCTTAGGGTGATCCACTTCCACTCCTGAGTCCAGTCGTGCCGGTTGCTGGTTCGGGAGATTAGGTTATAGCGCTCGCTCTCGCCGGTAGAACTGTGAAACGCGCCGGCGCTGCGGCCCCCGGGGCCAGTGCAGTCCTGGCCCCGGGCGCGCCAGGGCAGTGGCCACTCCGCGCGCGCCCGGTACTCGGCAACATGGGTGCGGGGAGGTGGCGATGACTGCGTACCAGTTCACTGTGATCGTGGCCAGCGTGCCCACGGCCGCGCAGGTACACGCGTTGATGGCGCTGGATGATGGCCCGCGGGTCGTGCGCAACGAGCGCGAGGGGATCGGCCGGGTGCGCTTCCGCCGGTCCCGGCCGGATCTGGCGGACGCGGTCGTCTCCGCGGTGCGGGACGTCGAGGCGATGGGTCTGCGGCCGGTGCGATTGGTGGACCAAGACTGGGTGAACCTCGCGGATATCGCGGAGCGGATAGGCCGGTCGCGCGAGGCGGTGCGACTGTGGTCGATCGGCCGGGTCGGCCCGGGCGGCTTCCCGCCTCCGCTCAACCCGGGGCGGGAGACGCTGTTCTACAGCTGGGCGGATGTCGCGCCGTGGTTGCGGGAGCGGATGGGGCTGGATGTCCCCGAGCCGGAGTGGGTCCTCGTCGCGGCCAACCTCGGCCTGCGGCTGCGGGCATTGGCGCCACGCGTGCCGCGGATGGACCTCGTCCGCGGCCTGCTGCCATGATCGAGCCGTGGTGGACAGCGCGCGACGGATCGGGATCATGGGCGGTACCTTCGACCCGATCCACCATGGTCACCTGGTCGCCGCCAGCGAGGTGGCGGATCGGTTCGGGCTCGACGAGGTCGTCTTCGTGCCGACCGGGCAGCCGTGGCAGAAGGCGGATGTGCCGGTCAGCCCCGCCGAAGACCGGTACCTGATGACCGTCATCGCGACCGCTGCCAACCCGCGGTTCCAGGTGAGCCGGGTGGACATCGACCGGTCCGGCCCGACGTACACAGTGGACACTCTGCGCGACCTGCGGGACAAGTACGGACACGATGCCGAGCTCTACTTCATCACCGGGGCGGACGCGCTGGAACGGATCCTGTCGTGGAAGGACGCCGCCGCGATGTTCGAGTTGGCGCACTTCGTGGGCGTGACGCGACCCGGGTTCGAGCTGTCCGACGCGCACCTGCCGGCCGACACGGTGAGCCTGGTACGGGTGCCGGCCATGGCCATCTCGTCGAGCGACTGCCGGCACCGGGTCGCCGAAGGCAAACAGATCTGGTACCTGGTGCCCGACGGGGTCGTTCAGTATATAGCAAAGCGGCGTTTGTACCGGTAAGTCCTAGTCAGCAGCTAACTGTGCGGTGCGCGTACCCGGTCTTGTGAGAGGCTGGAAGCCGGTGCCGCCCCTATGGCGGCCGGCACACGACGGAGGGAGAACCGTGCCAGCATCCGAGCGCGCCCGAGAGCTCGCGCTGGCGGCCGCCCAGGCCGCAGCCGACAAGAAGGCCCAGGACATCGTCATCCTCGACGTAGCCGATCAGCTCGTGATCACCGACGCTTTCGTGGTCGCCTCGGCGCCCAACGAGCGCCAGGTGCTCGCGATCGTCGACGCGATCGAGGAGCGGCTGCTCGCTCTGCCGGAGCGGGCGAAGCCGGTACGGCGTGAGGGCGAGCGGGGCGGTCGCTGGGTGCTGCTCGACTACGTCGACGTCGTCATCCACGTGCAACACAGCGAGGAGCGCGAGTACTACGCGCTCGACCGGCTGTGGAAGGACGTCCCGACGATCCCGTTCGTCGACCGCGATCTGGTCGCGTGAGCGCAGCGGGAGCCGGCATGGCCCGGTTGATCGTATGGCGGCACGGTGAGTCGGAGTGGAATGCCGTCGCACGATTCCAGGGACAGACCGACACCAACCTGACCGCGCTCGGCCGGCAGCAGGCCGCGGTCGCGGCGGCCCAGCTCAGCAAGCTCGAGCCCGTGGCGATCGTCAGCAGCGACCTGCGCCGCGCCGCCGATACAGCGGCCGCACTGGCGGCGTCGACGGGGCTCGAGGTCGTCCTGGACCCGAGGCTGCGGGAGCGGCACTTCGGCCAATGGCAGGGGAAGACTCTCAGCGAGATCGAGGCCACGTGGCCGATGGAGTTCGCCGGCTGGCGGGTGGGTGAGCCGGTGCTCGGCTGCGGTGTCGAGCACCTGGAGGACCTGGGCAAACGCACGGCGGCGGCGCTGCGTGAGGCCGCCGACCGGGCGCCGGGCAGCACGGTCGTCGTCGTCACCCACGGTGCGGCGGCGCGCGAAGGCTGTGGTGCCTTGCTCGGCTGGCCGGACCACGTGCGCCGAACTCTGGCCACCCTCCGCAACTGCCGCTGGACCGAGCTTCGCACCGATCCGGTCCGCGGGTGGGTGCTGCATGCACACAACGTCGGCTCGGGTGGAACCGCCGGGGCGGGTGTAGCGTCCGAGTGACATGAGTACGCGTCGTACACCACTCGTGGCCGTACTCGGTGCTGTGCTCACCGGGTTCCTGCTCGCCGGCTGCGCCGTCGAGTCGGACGGAACCGGTGCGCAGCCGAGCGACCCGACGTCGGGAGGTTCGGTGACTTCTCCGCCTGTCGAGCCCACACCCAACCCGCCGTCGCGGGTACCGCCCACGTCACCGCCCGCCGGACAGATGACGCTGACCGGGATGGTGGAGATGCTGGACATCGAGGGCGGGTGCCTCGTGCTGCGGGTCGGCCCCGATACCTACGAGCTGACGGGCGGCGATCGGCAGGTGCTGACGCCCGGCAACCGGGTCACCGTCGAGGGTCGGGTGATGCAGGGCTTCGCCTCGATCTGCCAGGTAGGTCCCATCTTCGAGGTGACCTCGGCGCGACGCGCCTGACGGGTCCGCTACCGTTCGGCCAATGACGGTTGCGGTCGTCACCGACTCCACTGCGTACTTGCCCGACGATGTTGCGATGGCGCATGCCGTGACGGTGGTGCCCCTCGTTGTCGTCATCAACGACGGCGAGGGCCGGGAGGGGATCGAGGTCACGCCGTCGGACGTGGCCAAGGCACTCAACGCCCGGCGAGTCGTCGTGACCACCTCGCGGCCTGCGCCCTCGGCTTTCGAAGCGGCGTACCGCGGCCTGCTCGACGCCGGCGCGACCGGAATCGTGTCCGTGCACCTGTCCCGTGAGCTGTCCGGCACCCTCGAGGCGGCGGTCCTGGCCGCCGCGGGCTTCGCGGACAAGGTGACGGTCGTCGACTCCCGAGGGACCGCGATGGGCCTGGGCTTTCCGACCCTCCAGGCCGCGGCCGCCGCGGCCTCGGGACAAGACCTGGCGGGGGTACGCGAGGCCGCGCTCGCCGCCATCGATCGCATCACCACGCTGTTCTACGTGGACACACTCGAGTACCTCCGCCGCGGCGGGCGGATCGGGGCCGCGTCGGCCCTGCTCGGTACTGCGTTGTCGGTCAAGCCGATCCTGTCCTTCACCGACGGTGCGATCGAGTTGCGGGAGAAGGTACGTACCGCCAGCCGGGCACTCGGCCGGCTCGTGGACCTCGCTGTCGAATCCGCCGAAGAGTCCGATGTGGACGTTGCCGTACACCACCTCGGTTCACCGGAACGGGCCGCGCAGCTGTTGGAAACGCTCGCCGAGCGGCTCGGTTCCCGGCTGCGTGACCAGTACGTTTCCGAGATCGGTGCGGCGGTCGCGGCGCATGTGGGGCCGGGCTTCGCGGGCATCGTCGTACACCGCCGTCCATAGCAGATCGACGGGCTTCGCGGAAGTTCGTCCACAGCCCCCTCCTCTGTCCACAGGGGAGGCCTCGGCCGCGGCGCGGCGAACCCGGACCGGCCTACGGTCGCCGCCATGGGGGAGCGACCTGAGCAGGATCCCGACGCCGCAGCCGTACACCGGCGCCTGGCTCAGGTGCTGCGACCCGGCACATCTCCAGCGGTCCCTCCCGAGCCGGAGGTGTCGTTGCTGTCGGACGCCCTCGACCTGCCTGCGGGGCCGCGACCGCAGGCGCCGACGCCGGACCCCTCGACGTCGATCGACGGGCCTTTCCTGTCCGACGCCCCCTACCCGCTCCCGGCCTCACGTCCAACCGCGCGTGAGGCCGGGAGCGAGGTGGCTCCGCCAGTGCCCCGCCTCGCGATCGCCGCGTTCGATCCCGGCCGGCGCGGGCTCAAGGCACTGGCCGCGGTGACGGTGGCGGTGATCGCCATCGCGGGTCTGATCACCTGGTACGCGAGGCCGCACCCCGAGCTCGTCGACGGTCCTGCCCTGCTGCCGTCGGCCGATGGCGTCGCGGTCACCGAGCATTCACTGGTGGTGGCCGTGGCCGGCCGGGTTCGCCGCCCGGGTCTCGTCGAGTTGCCGGCCGGTGCCCGGGTCGCCGATGCCATCGAGGCCGCCGGTGGTGCGCTGCCCGGTACCGATCTGTCGTTCATCAACCTGGCGCGGAAGGTCACCGACGGCGAGCTGATCGTCGTCGGGTTGACGCCTCCGGCGGGTGCGGGTGCCGACGCCGGTCCCGGCGCACCGGGCGGCCTGATCAACCTCAACTCCGCGACGCTGGCTCAGTTGGACACGCTGCCCGGCGTCGGTCCGGTGCTCGCCCAGCGGATCGTCGACTACCGGACGAAGCATGGCGGGTTCCGCACGGTGGCCGAGTTGCGTCAGGTCGACGGCGTCGGCGACGCGCGGTACGAGCAGTTGAAGAGCCTGGTGACGGTATGACATCCGAAAGCGACTCCGTCGCCGAGCGCCCCGACCTGCGCCTGGCCGGGTTGGCGGTAGCCGCCTGGCTCTCGGCGTTGACGGTGCTGTACGCCGGTGCGACCTGGGGACTGGTCCTGGCCGGGCTGGCCGGGGTCGGTGCGCTGGCACTCGCCTGGCGACTGGGTCGCCGGCGGACCGTTGTCGGGTGGGTCAGCGTGGGCGTGCTGCTGGGCGTGGTCTGCGGCGCGACGGCGACCGCGGCCCGGGCCGCAGTCCGAGACACCCCGGTTATCGTCGACCTCGCTAGACGACACATGCCCGTGCGGGCCGAACTGGTTCTGCGCGACGATCCCCGCGCCGCGGACGGGTCCCCGGGCAGCCCACCGCTGTACCTCGTCGCCGCCGACCTGCGCCGGCTCACCTGGTCGGGTGGGACGGTCGCGGTCGGGGTACGGCTGCTCGTGATGGCCATCGATCCCGGCTGGGCGGGTCTGCTGCCCGGGCAGCCGGTAGCGGCTACCGGGCGCCTCGCCCCGGCTCGCGGAGGCGACCTGCGCGCCGCTGTCCTGTCCGCCGACGGCGCACCCGACCTCCTCGGCGCACCACCGTGGCATCAACGGGCGGCCGGTAGCCTGCGAGCCGGCCTGCAGCGAGCCAGCGAACCGTTGCCCGACGAGCCGGGCGGTCTCCTGCCCGGGCTCGTCATCGGCGATACGAGCCGGCTGGACGCCACTTTGGAAGAGGACTTCCGGACGACGGGCTTGACCCACCTGACGGCGGTCAGCGGCGCCAACTGCGCGATCGTGGTCGGGGCTCTGCTATTGCTCGCCCGGTGGGCGCGGGCCGGTCCGCGGCTGGCCGCGGCGTTGGGCATCGCCGGGCTGGTCGGCTTCGTCATCCTGGCCCGTCCCTCGCCCAGCGTCCTGCGGGCCGCGGTCATGGGTGGCCTCGCGCTGATCGCCCTGCTGTCGGCCCGGCACCGGGCCGCGGTGCCGGGACTGTGCGCCGCGATCATCGTGCTGGTGGTCGTCGATCCCGAGCTGGCCGGCGATGCCGGGTTCGCACTGTCCGTCCTGGCTACGGGCGCACTGCTGCTCCTCGCTCCGCGTTGGCGGGACGCGTTGCGCCGCAACCGGGTACCGCCGGGGTTGGCCGAGGCGCTCGCCGTCCCCGCGGCCGCCCAGGTCGCCTGTGCCCCGGTGATCGCCGGCCTGTCCGGCAGTGTGTCGTTGGTGGCGGTCCCCGCCAACCTGGTCGCGGTACCGGCCGTGGCACCGGCGACCGTGCTGGGAGTGCTGGCCGCCGTGCTGTCTCCGCTGTGGCCGGGTGGCGCGGAGGCTCTGGCGTGGCTCGGCCAGTGGCCGGCGTGGTGGCTGGTGCTCGTCGCGCGGTACGGCGCACAGACGCCGTCCGGCGTCCTGCCGTGGCTCGCCGGACCGGTGGGAGGGCTGCTGCTCGCTGCCCTGCTCGTCGGCTTGCTGCGGGCCGGCCGGCACCCGGTCGTCCGGCGGCTCGTCGCAGTGGTCGCCGCGGCGGTCGTCGTAGCCGCGTTGCCGCTCCCGTTCACCGGTGGCGGTTGGCCGCCTCCGGGTTGGCTGGTCGTGGCCTGTGCGGTCGGGCAGGGCGACGCGGTGGTGCTGCCGGTGGCGGCCGGCCGGGCGATCGTCGTCGACACCGGGCCCGAGCCGGCAGCCGTCGACCGGTGCCTGCGGCGGCTGGGGGTCACCGCCGTACCGCTGTTGGTGATCAGCCACTTCCACGCCGACCACGTCGGCGGGATCAGCGGGGTGTTCCGGGGCAGGTGGGTCGGTGTGGTGGTGACACCGTTCTGGGCCGAGCCGCAGGCCGGGCGGGTGCTCGTGCACGAGGCCGCGGCGGCCCACGGGGTACGCGTCAGCGAACTGGCCGTCGGCACGGCGTACGGCGCCGGCGACCTCCAGCTGACCGTGCTCGGCCCACCGTCCCGGATCACCGGTACGAGATCAGACGCCAACAACAACTCGCTCGTTCTTCGCATTTCGGTTCACGGCGTGGTGCTCCTGCTGGCCGGCGACGCGGAAGGGGAGGAGCAGGCGGCGATCCTGGCGGCGTACGGGTCGGCGAACGTGCGGGCCGATGTGCTCAAGGTGGCCCACCACGGCAGCGCGTACCAGGATCCGGCCTTCCTGGTCGCTGTCGCGCCCAGGATCGCGCTGGTGTCGGTGGGTGCGGATAACCGGTACGGGCACCCGAATCCAGCGGTGCTCTCCTCGCTCGGTCGAGCGGGGGCGCGGGTGCTGCGTACCGACGTGGACGGTGACGTAGCGGCACTGACCACGGACAACGGTCTCGCGGTCGCGGTACGGGGTGTCGAGCCGGGACGGCATCCACCGTGAACGCCTTCTTGCCGATCGCCCACATGCAACGATGACGGCATGACCCCGCCCCCGGTGCATGCGCTGAGCCTCGTGCTCGGTGACGAGGAGTTGCTCGTTGCCCGAGCTGTTGCCGACGCCATCGCGGCCGCCCGGGCCATCGATCCGCAGAGCGATGTCCATGAGTTCGCGGCGGCGACGCTGGTACCCGGCGAGCTGACCGAGAGCCTCAGCCCGTCCCTGTTCGGCGACCGTCGGGTCATCGTGATCTGGGATGGTCAGGACGCGAAGAAGGAGTTGGTGGCCGCGGTTCTGGCCTACGCACGGGATCCGGATCAGGACGTGAGCCTCGTGGTGACCTATGCCGGAGGCGCGAAGGGCAAGGCGTTCGCCGACGGGCTGCGCGACGCGGGTGCGACCGTCATCTCGGCGGCCAGGTTGACCCGGCACCGCGAACGGATCGAGTTCGTCCGAAACGAGGTCCGGCGGCTCGGTGGCAAGTGCCCGGAGGACGCGGCCGAGGCGCTCCTCGCGGCCGTGGGCAACGATCTGCGCGAGCTGGCGGCCGCCTGTTCGCAGCTGATGGCGGACACCGACAGCAAGATCACCGCCGAGTCGGTGGCCAGGTACTACCGCGGCCGGGCGGAGGTCAGCGGCTTCACGGTCGCCGACGCCGCGATGGTAGGTGACGTACCGGGAGCGCTGGAGGCACTGCGCTGGGCATTACACGTTGGGGTGGATCCGGTGCCGATCGCCGATGCGATCGCCGACGGCGTCCGTACTGTGGCGCGCGTGGCGTCCGCTGGGCGCGGAAACGCGTACCAGCTCGCCAGCACGCTCGGGATGCCGGCGTGGAAGATCGAACGTGCCCAGCGGCAGGCTCGTGGCTGGACGGCGGAGGCACTGGTCGAGGCGATGCGGGCGGCCGCGGTGTGCAACGCCGAGGTCAAGGGCGCATCGGACGACCGGGGGTACGCCCTCGAGCGCGCTGTCGTCGCCGTAGCGGCGGCCCGGCAGGGAGGCGGGCGAGGATGACGAGACAGATCCGTTCCCGGCGAGCGGTACCGGTGCGGCCCAGACCGCTCTACGCCCGGGTGCTCGGCCTGCAGTACATCACCCTGAGCGGTTCGCTCTGTTTTCTGTTCTTCGAGGGCACGATCGCCCTCGGGGTGCTGCTCGCCCTCGCCGAGCTGGTGAGCTGGTGGGCGGTACTCGTGCTGCCGCTCGCGGTGGCCGTCATGGTGAAGACCAACGACATCGTCGCGGGAGCCCTGGCCGGCCCGGCGGTCGCGGCCCGCAGGCGCGGCCCGACCAGGCAAGCGACGCCGCCGAGGAGCGTCGGCCGGGCGGTCGTCCGCGCGCGGATCTGAGGCCCGGACACGATCGAGCCCGGATCGAACGATCCGGGCTCATCGACGTTGTGAGATGCGGTCAGGAAGCGAGAGCGCTCAGGCGCTTGGCGATCGCCGACTTGCGGTTCGCCGCCTGGTTCTTGTGAATGACGCCCTTGCTGACCGCCTTGTCGAGCTTCCGTGACGCCTCGCGCAGCAGCGCGCTAGCGCTCTCGACGTCACCGGTCTGCGTCGCCTCGTTGAACTTGCGGACAGCGGTCTTCAGCGACGACTTGACCGACTTGTTGCGCATGCGCCGCTTCTCGTTCTGCCGGTTGCGCTTGATCTGGGACTTGATGTTCGCCACGCGACGGCCTCGTCCTGGTAGTTCGGGTTTGGTCTGGTCACAGAGCGCAGACGACCGCGTCACCGGGTCGTCCGCGACGTGCCAGATTACCAGGGATGCCACGCCCCGGCCAAAGCGGCCCTAGGTGGTGGCCCAGCCGCGGCGCTCGGCGAGCCATCGCAGCGTGACCTTACCGGTCCAGCGCTGGTGGCTACGCAGGGCCGGGGCGGCACCGGTGTCCCCGAGTCCGGCCGAGACCAGGTAGTACCCGGTGAGCGCGGCAAGGGCCGCGTCGGCTGCCTCGGCCGGTACACCCTGTGTTGTCGAATGCGTGGCGAGCAGCCCGTCGGCGTCGAGCCCGCTGGCGTACGCGGTCACGAGCAGGCTGACAGTGTCCACCCAGGCCGGCCCGTGGCACAGCCAGTTCCAGTCGCAGATCCACGCCTGACCCGACCGGTCCACGATGATGTTGTCGAGCCGCAGGTCGCAGTGCATCACCGCCGGGCTGTCGACGTACGCGGGCAGGGCCGCCTCCAGCTCGGCCAACTCGTCGAGCCGCCGCACGCCGTACCGTGGCATCGCCGGGACGGGCGCGCGGTGCGCGGCGATCTCCTGCCAGCGGGACAGGTCGGTGCGGGCGATGTCCGCCAGCGCCGGCAGACCCAGCGCGACCAGCGCGGCCGGTGGTCGGGCGAGCGCGGCGGCCGCGGTCGCGTGGGCGTCGAGGGCCGCGTTCAGCTCCGCCGGATCCCAGGGCAGTCCGGGTAGCCGTCCGTCGACCGCGACCAGGCAGATCGCGTACCAGCCGGCCGCCGTCATCGTCCAGCGCAACCGCGGCGCCGGTACCCCCGTCGGCAGGATCGCGGTGATCTCGGCCTCGCGGGCGTACGCGGCGGCAAGCGGATCGTCTTCCGGGGAGGCCTTGACGAACGCGCGGTCCCCGTCCGCCGTGCTGAGCACGGCGGCGAACCCGCGGGTGAACCCGCCACCCGCGGTCCGCGCCTCGACCACCGGACTGCCCAGCCGCTCGGAGAGCGCCTCGCGCACGACGGCCGGCAGCTCCTCCCACGCGGGACGCTGAGCCGTGGCGTCGTACGGCACATCAGGCAGCATGCCGACGATCCTGCCGTAGCCGGCATGGGACCATGGAAGCCGCAGCGCCCCACCGGAGAAGACCAAGAAACGGACGGACCGTGCCACCGACGCCTACCAGCCCGCCCGGCTCGACGGATCCGGCCATCATCCGCAACTTCTGCATCATCGCTCACATCGACCACGGCAAGTCGACGCTGGCTGACCGGATGCTCCAGCTCACGGGCGTGGTGGACGAGCGGCAGATGCGGGCCCAGTACCTCGACCGGATGGACATCGAGCGCGAGCGCGGCATCACGATCAAGAGCCAGGCGGTACGGATGCCGTGGCGGGTCCGCGAGGGCGAGGGGCAGGGCAACGACGTAGTCCTCAACATGATCGACACTCCGGGACACGTCGACTTCACGTACGAGGTGAGCCGGTCGCTGGCTGCCGGCGAGGGCGCCGTCCTGCTGGTCGACGCCGCTCAGGGGATCGAGGCTCAGACGCTGGCCAACCTGTACCTGGCGCTGGAGAACGACCTGCACGTCATCCCCGTGCTCAACAAGATCGACCTGCCCGCCGCGCAGCCGGACAAGTACGCCGAGGAGCTGGCCAACCTCGTCGGCTGCCGACCCGAGGAGTGCCTGCGGGTGTCCGGCAAGACAGGGGAGGGTGTACCGCACCTGCTCGACGAGATCGCCCGGCAGTTCCCGCCCCCGGTTGGCGACGCCAACGCCCCCGTCCGTGCGATGATCTTCGACTCGGTGTACGACGTGTACCGCGGTGTGGTGACGTACGTCCGCGTCATCGACGGCCGGATCGAGGCCCGCGACCGGATCCGGATGATGTCGACCGGCGCGGTACACGAGCTGCTGGAGCTGGGCGTGATCTCGCCCGAGCCGACCAAGGCGAGGGGGCTGGGCGTCGGCGAGGTCGGCTACCTGATGACCGGCGTGAAGGACGTACGGCAGTCGCGGGTCGGCGACACGATCACCAACTTCGCCAAGCCTGCGAAGGTCGCGCTCGCCGGCTACAAGGATCCGAAGCCGATGGTGTACTCGGGGCTGTACCCGATCGACGGATCGGAGTACCCGGATCTGCGGGACGCCCTCGACCGGCTCAAGCTGAACGACGCCGCGCTGCACTACGAGCCCGAGACGAGCGCCGCCCTGGGCTTCGGCTTCCGCTGCGGCTTCCTCGGCCTGCTGCACCTGGAGATCATCCGGGAACGGCTCGAGCGCGAGTTCAACCTGGACCTGATCTCGACCGCGCCGAACGTGGTCTACCGCGTGGACATGGAGGACGGGACCGAGCACATCGTGACGAACCCGAGCGAGTATCCCGACGGCAAGATCGCGCGAGTCTGCGAGCCGACCGTCCGGGCCACCGTGCTGACGCCGAGCGACTACGTCGGTCCGATCATGGAACTCTGCCAGGGTCGGCGCGGGATCATGCTCGGCATGGACTACCTGTCCGCGGACCGGGTCGAGCTGCGCTACACGATGCCGCTGGCGGAGATCATCTTTGACTTCTTCGACCAGTTGAAGAGCCGGACGAAGGGGTACGCGAGCCTCGACTACGAGCCCAGTGGCGAGCAGGAGGCGGAGCTCGTCAAGGTCGACATCCTGCTGCACGGCGAGCCGGTCGACGCGTTCAGCGCGATCGTCCACAAGGACAAGGCGTACCAGTACGGCGTCGGCCTCACCGCCAAGCTGCGCAGCCTGATCCCGCGGCAGCAGTTCGAGGTACCGATCCAGGCGGCCATCGGCAACCGGATCATCGCCCGGGAGACCATCCGCGCGATGCGCAAGGACGTACTCGCGAAGTGTTACGGCGGTGACATCACCCGCAAGCGCAAGCTGCTCGAGAAGCAGAAGGAAGGCAAGCGGCGGATGAAGATGGTCGGTCGGGTCGAGGTACCGCAGGAGGCGTTCATCGCCGCACTGTCCACAGCGGACTCGGTGGACCCGAAGGTGGAGCGGGGCCGGCGATAGTTTGGGCCGTCGACCCCTCGGGAAACAGGGGTCATGACAATCAACGGCATCATTTCGGCGATCCTCATCGGTCTGATCGTCGGTGCCCTGGGCCGGCTGGTCATTCCGGGCCGCCAGAGCATCCCGATCTGGCTCACCATCGTGATCGGCATCGGTGCGGCGCTCCTCGGTACCGCCATCGCCCGCGCCGCTGGCGTTGTCGACACCGCCGGCTGGGACTGGACCGAGATCTTCATTCAGATCGCCCTGGCCGCGCTCGGCGTGCTGCTCACCGTCGGCCTGATCGGCCGAAGAAGCATAACGTGACGGCTCAGCCGTAGACCTCGGCGATGACCCGCTCGCCGGCCGCGACCTCGCCGTCGACCCGGGCCCAGGTACCACCCTTGGCTGTCCACTCGAGACGGTCGAACCGTACCCGCATCACTCCGTGCTCGGCGCCGTGCGAGACCAGCCAGTGGGCGAACTGCCAGCCCGCCCGGTTGTCTCGCACGGTGAGCGCGATACCCGGTTTGCTGGCCGAGACAGACTTGACGTCGCCCCAGTCCAGCCGGAGCTGATTGGACAGCGCGCTCGCCGCGGCCTGGCCGCGCACAGTCGGCTCACCGGGGAACGTGCAAGCGACCGCTCCCGTCGCCTTTCCGAGCAATGCCTTGGTGAGTACGGCCGCCTCGTCGGCCCACTGCTCGTACGCGTTCGGGTGCGCGCTCTTCTGGACGGCCTGCGCCGCCTCGGTGATCCGCATGTTTTGCCAGCCCGGTACACGCAGCAGACTCTGGTAGAACGTGCGGGACGCGTAGCGCGGGTCGCGGATCTCTTCCGGGCTACCCCAGCCCTGGCTCGGCCGCTGCTGGAACAGGCCGATCGAGTCGCGGTCGCCACCGGCGAGGTTCTGCAACTTCGACTCCTGCAGGGCGGTCGCGAGCGCGACGACGACTGCCCGTTCGGGGACGCCGCGGCGGATGCCGACCGCGGCTATCGTCGCCGCGTTGGCCATCTGCGTGTCGCCGAGCGTGACCCGACCGTCGGCCTGCACGGTGCAGGTTCGCGCGCGTAGGTCGGGCAGCTCGAGATCGCCGGAGCGGACGGCGAAGTAGACGCCGACGCCCGCTACCAGCGCGAGCGCCACGACCACGCCGACAACGATCCTGATCCGCACTCGGCCCTCCCTAGAGTCCGGTCCGCTCAGCGTACGTGGCGACTTGTAGTACGCCCGTACCGCTTGCGTGCGGATGGCACGTTCACGGGACCCAGTACGGGTCTCGTTTCTCCCGGTATGCGGTGACTCCTTCGCGTCCCTCCTCGGAGAGGAAGAAACCGACCGACAGCTCGGTGAGCGCCGTCACGTCTTCCCGTACCGTCGCAGCCCTCCTGCGCCGGAGCAGCTCTTTCGTGGCGGCGAGCGCCTTCGGGGCGCCCCGCACGAGCGCCGCGCAGTAGCGCTCCACCGCGCCATCGAGCTCGTCGGCCGGTACGGCGGCCGTCACAAGCCCGACATCTGCGGCTCGCCGGCCGTCGAACGGCTCCCCGGTCAGTAGCAGCTCGGCCGCGGCTCTGGGGGCCAGCAGCGGCAGCACGGTCGCCGAGATGACCGCCGGGATCAGGCCGAGCCGGACCTCGGAGAACGCGAACGTCACGTCCTGCGCGCAGATGGCTAGGTCGGCAGCTGCGACGAGGCCCACGCCTCCGGCGCGCGCCGGTCCCGCCACCCGGGCCACCACGGGCTTCGGGTGCTCGACGATCGACGCCAGCACATCACCGAGCCGGGCGGCGGGCAGGCTCCCAGCGGAAATGGCGGCCGCGGTCTCCTTCAGGTCCGCTCCGGCGCAGAAGGCTGGCCCGGTGTGGGTGAGGACGACGACCCGTACCGCGTCGTCGGCTGCCGCGCCGGCCAGCGCCTCCAGCAGTTGGGTGATCAGCGCGGCGGACAGCGCGTTGCGATTGTGCGGACTGTCCAGTGTGACGGTGGCGATTCCGTTCGTCGCCGCCATCCGAACGAGCTGCTCGGCTCCAGCCATGCCCGCACGATAAACGGTCCGGACGCTGTGACGCTGCTGAGCCATGCCGAGGTCGCCGAGGCGGTCGACGCACACCTGGCCAGGTACGCACCACTGGCCTGACAGGATTGCGGGGTGGGCGCACTTCCCGAGGGAGGGCCGGCGCCGGCCGACGGCGTGCTGCCGGCCGGTGCACTCGCGGCTGTGGGTGCGCGCGGCTTCGGGGTGTACGTGCACGTGCCGTTCTGCGTGAGCCGGTGTGGGTACTGCGACTTCAACACGTACACGGCGCAGGAGGCCTCCCGAGAGGGGTACACCGACACCGTCCTCGCCGAACTGGCCCTTGCCGAGCGTGTCCTCGAGGGTGCCGCACCGCGCGTGGACACGGTGTTCTTCGGCGGCGGTACGCCGACCCTGCTGGCACCCGGCGAGCTGGCCCGGGTACTCGACGGCATCGACAAGACCTTCGGGCTCGCCGCGGATGCCGAGGTGACCACCGAGGCGAATCCCGAGTCGGTCTCCCCGTCCTCGCTGGGCGCGTTGCGGAAGGCGGGGTTCACGCGGATCTCCCTCGGTATGCAGTCCGCCGCCCCGCACGTGCTCGCCCTGCTCGACCGGCAGCACACTCCGGGGCGCGCCGCCGCGGCCGCGGCAGAGGCTCGCGAGGCCGGCTTCGACCACGTCAACCTGGACCTGATCTACGGCACGCCGGGGGAGACCGCCGAGGACTTCGCGGCATCGCTGGCCGCCGCCGTGGCCGCCGGGGTGGACCACGTGAGCGCGTACGCCCTGATCGTCGAGGACGGCACCCGGTTGGCGGCCCGGATCCGGCGAGGCGAGCTGCCGTACCCCGACGACGACACGGCCGCGGATCGGTACCTGGCCGCCGAGGCGGCGCTGTCGGCGGCGGGACTCGACTGGTACGAGGTGTCGAACTGGGCCCGCGGCGAGCCGAGCCGGTGCCGGCACAACCTGCTCTACTGGACCGGCGGCGACTGGTGGGGGTTCGGGCCGGGCGCGCACAGCCACGTCGGCGGGGTGCGTTGGTGGAACGTGAAGCATCCGGCGGCGTACGGTGCCCGGCTGGCCGAGGGTGTGTCCCCGGCGTTGGCGCGCGAGGTGCTGACCGACGCCGAGCGGTACACCGAGGACGTCATGCTCCGGCTCCGGCTGGCGGAAGGCCTGCCACTGTCCACACTGGACGATTACGGCCGGCGTGCCGCTGCGCAGGCCCGCGCCGACGGGTTGCTGGAATTCGCGGCCGGCCGTGCCGTACTGACGCTACGTGGCCGCCTGTTGGCCGACGCGGTCATCCGCGACCTGCTGCCGTGAGCCGCCCGCCCCGCCCCGCCCCCGCCTGCGTTGATCATGAAGTTGGTAGTCCGACACGCCGTCGAACCCGAAACAAAGTTCATGATCAACGCAAAGGAGGGGCAAGCAAAGGGGGCCGGGTGGAAGCCCGGCCCCCCTGAGGAGCTACTTCACCATGGTGACGGTCATCGGGTACGAGTAGAGCTGGCCCTCGTTGGCCTTCATACCGGCGATGACGCCGAAGACGATTCCGATGATCATCGCGCCGATCCACAGGATGAAGCCGATGCCTATGCAGACTGTGGCCCAGCCGACGATTCCGATGATCGACCAGAGCAGCTGGAAGTTCAGCGCCGCGACGGCGTGTGCGCGAACCGTCGGCGACTCGTTGCCCTTCGCGAGGAACGCGATGAGCGGGGCGAGCCAGCCACCGGCCCCAGCGCCGAGGAACATGCCCAGGGCGCCACCGAAGTGGGCGACCAGCGCCCACGTCTTCTCGTCGTTCGTGGCGAACCCGGCGGGCGGCCCGGCGGCGTAGCCACCGGCCGGCGGGTACCCCGCGGCGGGTGGTGGCGGCGGCGCCGACGGAGGCGGCGGCGGGGCTGCGGGAGGTGGGGGAGGGGACGACGATGGCTCGTTGCTGTCCCCGGGTGGACGAGGAGCGTCGGTCATGGGGGTCACGTTAGGGGTACGGATCAATCGGCGCCAGGAAGACGTGCGACTGTTTTTCGACAGCCACTTGGCCAACTTGTAACCCGGAACCGGACTTTACGGACTAAACCGACCATCGCGGGATCCTGGTCCGCGGACGTAAACTGGCACTCGTTCCCAGGGAGTGCCAGTGGTGTGAGAGGTGGGCCGGGATGAGTCTCGACGACCGCAAGCTCGACGTGCTGCGCGCGATCGTCGAGGACTACGTCGCGACACGGGAACCCGTCGGCAGCAAGGCCCTCGTCGAGCGCCACCACCTGGCCGTGTCGCCCGCGACCGTCCGCAACGACATGGCAGTGCTGGAGGACGAGGGCTACATCCGGCAGCCGCACACGAGCGCGGGACGGGTACCGACCGATCGGGGGTACCGGCTCTTCGTCGACAAGCTGTCCCGGGTCAAGCCGCTCTCGCCGGCCGAGCGCCGAGCCATCGAACGCTTCCTGATCGGCGCCGTCGACCTCGACGACGTGGTGCACCGGACGGTACGGCTGCTCGCTCAGCTCACCCGGCAGGTCGCGGTCGTGCAGTACCCGAGCCTGGCCAGGTCGGCGGTACGCCACCTCGAGCTGGTGCCGATCTCCACGACCCGACTGCTCGTCGTGATGATCACCGATACCGGCCGGGTCGAGCAGCGCATCGCCGAGCTGCCGGGACCGATCTCCGGCGACGATGTGACGCAGCTGCGCCAGATGGTCAACGAGAAGCTCGGCGGTCGCCGGCTGACCGACACGCCGCCGATGGTCCAGGCGCTCGTCGACGAGGCTGGTCACGGGCTGCGCGCGGCGATGACGTCGCTGGCGACCGTACTGTTGGAGACTCTTGTCGAACGGGCCGAGGAACGAATCGCACTCGCCGGTACGGCGAACCTGACCCGGGGCGGCATCCTGGACTTCCAGGGTTCGCTGCGGCCGATCCTCGAGGCGCTGGAGGAGGAGGTCATCCTGCTCAAGCTGTTCAGCGAGGTCGAAGGGAGCACGCTGCGGGTGCGTATCGGGGACGAGAATGAGATCGAGGACTTGCGCTCGACCTCGGTGGTGAGCACCGGGTACGGTCCAGGCGCGACGGTTGTCGGTGGGCTCGGTGTGCTCGGCCCGACCCGCATGGACTATCCGGGCACCATTGCCACGGTCCGGGCAGTGGCGCGCTACGTCGGCGACCTGCTGGCACAGAACTGACGGCGATTGAAGAGGACATGAGGGCGCGGGACACAGTGGCCAAGGATTACTACGGCATCCTGGGTGTCCGGCGGGACGCCTCCCCCGAGGACATCAAGCGGGCCTACCGCAAGTTGGCCCGCCAGTACCATCCGGACGTCAACTCGGACCCGGCGGCGCACGAGACGTTCAAGGACATCAACGCCGCGTACGAGGTGCTGTCCGACCCCGCCAAGCGAGAGATCGTCGACCTCGGTGGCGACCCGTTGGCTCCCAGCGGTGGCGCTGGCCCGGGGCCTGGTGGGGCGTTCGTCGGCTTCCAGGACATCATGGACGCCTTCTTCGGTACCGCCGGCGCGCGTGGCCCGCGACCGCGGACCCGGCCGGGCGCCGACGCGATCCTCCGGTTGGATCTCGATCTGCACGAGACCGCGTTCGGCGTGGACGCGCCGGTCACCGTCGACACCGCCGTGCTGTGCGGCACGTGTACCGGAGCCGGCACGGCCGCCGGGACGCACCTGGCCACGTGCGAGGCGTGTGGCGGCCGGGGCGAGGTGCAGTCGGTGCAGCGTACGTTCCTCGGCCAGGTCATCTCCTCCCGCCCGTGTTCGGCCTGCCACGGCCACGGCACGGTCGTCTCGCATCCGTGCCCGACCTGCGGCGGCGACGGTCGCGTGCGCACCCGCCGCTCGCTGACCGTCAAGATTCCGGCCGGGGTCGAGGACGGCATGCGCATCCGGCTCGCCCAGCAGGGCGAGGTCGGCCCCGGCGGCGGCCCGCCCGGCGACCTCTACGTGGAGATCCACGAACGGCCGCACGACGTGTACTCCCGCAAGGGCGACGACCTGCACTGCCGCGTGACGCTCCCGATGACAGCGGCGGCGCTGGGCACCCGGCTGACCATCAAGACGCTCGACGGCGAGGAGAACCTCGACGTGCGTGCCGGCACTCAGCCCGGATCGACCTTGCGCATCCGGAGCAAAGGCGTGCCACACCTGCGGGGCGCCGGCCGCGGCGATCTGTTCGTGCATCTGGACGTGCGCACGCCGACCAAGCTCGACGCCGAGCAGGAGCGGTTGCTGCGCGAGTTCGCGCGCTCCCGCGGCGAGGAGGTTGCCGAGCTGTCCAAGCAGGGCGGCTTCTTCTCCCGGATGCGCGACGCCTTCAACGGTCACGCCTGAGTTGAGTTCCTGGTTCCTGGTGCCCTCGCTGCCCGAGGGAGAGTCCTTCGTACTCGACGGCCCCGAGGGGCACCACGCCGCGACCGTACAGCGGCTGCGAGTGGGCGAGTCCCTCGTGCTGGGCGACGGCCGGGGCGGCACGGCCACCGCCGAGGTGACCGCCGTCGGCCGCGGCACCCTCTCGGTCCGCGTTCTTTCCCGGGAGTACGCCGTACCGCCCGCCCAGCGGCTCGTCGTCGTACAGGCGATCGCCAAGGGCGACCGTGGTGAGTTGGCCGTCCAGGCGATGACCGAGGCCGGCGTGGACCGGATCGTGCCCTGGTCGGCCGCCCGGTCGATCGCACGGTGGACCGGTTCCCGCGGTCACGACCGGTGGGTCGCGACCGCCCGTGAGGCCGCGAAGCAGTCTCACCGCCCCTGGCTACCCACAGTGGACCCGCTGGCATCCACTGTGGACGTTGTATCCCGCTTCGGCCCGTCGGCGCTCGTCCTCGACGCGGCCGCGCCCACGCGACTGTCCGCAGTAGACCTTCCGGAGTCGGATGAGGTGGTGATCGTGGTCGGCCCCGAGGGCGGTATCACGCCGGACGAGCTGGCTTCCTTTGCCGCGGCCGGCGCGATCCCGGTGCGCCTCGGCGACACCGTGCTGCGTACATCCACGGCAGGCGTCGCCGCCCTCGCCGTCCTGTCCGCCCGCCTCGGCCGCTGGTGAGCCCGGGTCAAGAGCGGAGGTACGAGGCGCCGTTCAGGTCGATGATCGTGCCGGATGCCCACTCGGCTTCGGGCGAGGCGAGCCAGACCACCGCCGCCGCGATCTCGTCCGGGCGGGCGACGCGGGCGAACGGACTCTGCGCGCGGATCTCGTCGCCGCGCGGGGACTTCAGGTGCTCGTTCGTCATGTCGGTCTCGACGTAGCCGGGCGCCACCGTCGCCACCCCGATCCCGTGCGGTGCCAGCGAGACCGCGAGCGACTGCCCGAACGCGTTGAGCCCCGCCTTGCTGGCGCCGTACGCCGGCTGTCCCGGCTCGCCGCGGAAGGCACCGCGCGACGACACGTTGACGATCCGCCCACCGGGGCGCATGTGGCGTACCGCGCACCAGGTGGTGTTCGCGGCGCCGACGAGGTTCGTGTCGAGGGTGAGCCGCCACTGCCGCTGCCACTCCTCGTACGACGTCTCGAGGATCGGGTGCGGCGTATACACCCCCGCGTTGTTGACGAGCACGTCGATGCCGCCCAGCGCACCGGCGGCCGCCTCCACCATCGCCTGTACCGCGTCCGGGTCGGCGAGGTCGGCCCGTACCACGACACTGCCCGGCAGGGTCGCTGCGAGATCCTCGGCCAGCTCCGCCGAGTCGCGGTGGTGGATCGCCACGCGGTCGCCGAGCGCGCCGAACGCGATCGCCACCGCTCGACCTATCCCCCGCGATGCCCCCGTCACCAGTACAGCCCGTCCCGTCACGATCCCTAGGATGCCAGGGTGAGCAACGACTGCCTGTTCTGCCGCATCGTCGCCGGGGAGATCCCGGCGGACGTGGTGCACGAAACCGCTACCACGCTGGCGTTCCGGGACATCGGCCCGAAGGCGCCGGTACACGTACTCGTGATCCCGAAGACCCATCACGCGGACGTCGCCGCGCTGGCGGAGGCCGACCCGGCACTCGCCGGCGAGGTGTTGGCCGCGGTCGCCGCGGTGGCCACGGCGGACGGGCTCACCGACGACGGCTACCGTGTGATCTTCAACACGGGCCCGTACGGCGGCCAGGAGGTCTTCCACGTCCACGCGCACGTGCTCGGCGGCGCGCCGCTCGGGCCGATGCTGGCCCGCTAGCGCCGTCTACTTCGGACGCGCCAGCAGTGCGTCGGCCGCGTCGGGTGACGCGGTGTTCGGGAGGCCGTCGCTGGGCACGAGCACCTCGCGGATCCGTCGCCGCCGCGCCACCCGCAGGTACGTCCGGCAGGCCACGCCGTGGTCACCGCGTAACGTGCACGGGATGGAACCGACGCAGCGGTACGAACGGCTGGTGCGCCGCGCCCAGGCGGACGCGCGGGTACCGGCGCTGGCCGTGGCCCTGCACCGGGCCGACCGTCCACTATGGACCATTCAGGTGGGCGGGGAGGACGGTAGCGCGTTCCGCATCGGCTCGGTGACCAAGACGTTCACCGCCGTGCTCGTCATGCAGTGCCGGGACGACGGTCTGCTGGACCTCGACGAACCCGTCGGCGCGCACCTCGACCTGTCCAAGCACGGCGAGCTGCCGATCCGCCGGCTGCTGTCGCACACCGCGGGGCTGCAGCGAGAGCCGTACGGCGACGTGTGGGACACGCTCGACCCGCCCGATGCACCGCGACTGCTCGCCGAGCTGGACCGGGCCGAACGGGTGTTGCCGCCGGCCCGCCGCTACCACTACTCGAACCTGGGCGTGGCGCTGCTCGGGGAGGTGGTCTCACGGCTGCGCGGCGGTACCTGGGCCGAGGTGCTCGCCGAACGCATCCTGCGCCCGCTCGGCCTGTCCGGTACCTCGGTCGACCGCCCGGAGCACGCGGCGACGGGATACCTCGTCGACGCGTACTCCGACCATGTGCGACCCGAGCCACCCACCGATTTCGGCGCGGTGGCGCCCGCGGCGCAGCTGTGGAGCACGGCGGCCGACATGGCGCGCTGGGCCGCCTTCCTGGCCGATCCGGCGACCGTGGACCCGGCCGGTACGGTGCTCCGCGAAGACACCCTCGACGAGATGCGCTGGCCGCTCACGATGACCGACGAGACACTGTGGATGGTCGGGTTCGGGCTCGGGCTCATCCTCGTACCGCAGGGGAACCGGACCGTCCACGTAGGACACGACGGCGCGATGCCGGGCTTCCTCGCCGGCGTCTACGGCCGCCGCGGTCGCGACGCGCCGAAGGCGTGCGGGGCGGCCGTGCTCGGCTCGTCGGGTACCGCCGACGTGATCCTCGAGCTGCCCCACGAGCTGCTCGCGGCGACGGTGGAGCACGACCCGGCCGAGATCACGCCGTGGGCGCCGGGCGAGGCAGCGCCGGAGGAGTACCGCAGCGTGCTCGGGCGCTGGTGGAGCGAGGGCTTCGAGTACGTCTTCTCGTGGCGCGACGGCGCTCTGACGGCCCGCGGCGACCGGGACCCGGCGGGCCGCCCACCCTCGGTATTCAACCCGCTCGAACCAGACCTGTTCCGGACAGCTTCCGGACGCGAGGCGGGCGAGCTTCTGCGGCTGACCAGGGACGCCTCGGGACAAGTCGTACGCATGCACTGGGCGACGTACCGGTTGACCCGTATCCAGGAGACCTTCGACGGGGTCTGGGTGAGCGGGTCCTGAAAATCCCCGCCGGTAGCCGATACGATGGGGGGACTGATCTGGCACCAGACTCGAGAGCAGGTGGCGTGAGGCCCCACCGGGCCGACCTATGACCGACAGCGCACCCCCCAGCACGGCCCTCGGCGAGGGCCAGGCACAGCACCCGCGGGTGACGACCAAGATCACGGTACCGGACCCGCAGCTGATGGTGAACCTGCTCGGTGCCGGTGACGAGCTGCTCAGACTCGTCGAACGCGCGCTCGCGAGCGACATCCACGTTCGGGGCAACGAGATCACGATCACCGGTGCGCCGGTCGACAACGCGCTGGCCGAACGGGTGTTCGCGGAGCTGCTCGAGTTGATCGAGAAAGGCGAGACACTGACCGCTGACAGCGTGCGGCGCACCGTCGGCATGCTCGAACAGGGCACCGCCGAGCGGCCGGCCGAGGTCCTGACCCTCAACATCCTGTCCCGGCGGGGACGCACGATCCGGCCCAAGACCCTGGGCCAGAAGAAGTACGTCGACGCGATCGACGCCCACACGATCGTCTTCGGGATCGGGCCGGCGGGCACCGGCAAGACGTACCTGGCGATGGCCAAAGCCGTCCAGGCGCTGCAGGCCAAGCAGGTCACCCGGATCATCCTGACCCGCCCGGCCGTCGAGGCGGGGGAGCGGTTGGGTTTCCTCCCGGGCACGCTTTTCGAGAAGATTGACCCGTATCTGCGGCCGTTGTACGACGCGCTGCACGACATGATCGATCCGGACTCGATTCCCCGGTTGACGCAGAACGGGACGATCGAGGTCGCCCCGCTGGCGTACATGCGCGGTCGTTCCCTCAACGACGCGTTCATCATCCTGGACGAAGCGCAGAACACCACGCCCGAGCAGATGAAGATGTTCCTCACCCGGCTCGGCTTCGGCTCCAAGATCGTGGTTACCGGTGACGTCACGCAGGTCGACCTGCCGGACGGTACCAGGAGCGGGCTGAAGATCGTCCGGGAGATC
>DASRII010000408.1:0-3673 GCA_035650075.1 Micromonosporaceae bacterium
CGCGACGATCTGCCGTGATCGCTCGGGCAGTCCACTGAGGACGGACCGGACCAGGTGCCAGTTCTCGACGCGCTCGAAGCCGGGATCGGGTGACCCGATCACGTCACCGATCTCGCTGGGTCCCTCGCCCACCTGGGCGAACAAGGAGTGCGGCCGGTAGGCCCGCGCGGCTGACACGGCGGCCCGGATCGCATCGACCGGGACGTCGAGCGCTTCGGCGACATCCGCCGCGGCCGGCGTCCGGCGCAGCTCCTGGGTCAGCTGGTCGGTGACGAGTCGCGCGTCGAGGACGAGTTCCTGCAGATGCCGGGGTACGCGGATGGTCCAGCCGCGATCGCGGAAATGCCGCCGCAGCTCGCCCAGGATCGTCGGCAGCGCGTAGTCGCTGAACGGGTGGCCGCGGTCGGGGTCGTACCCGTCGATGGCCTTGACCAGGCCGAGCGCGGCGACCTGCAGCAGGTCGTCCTCGGGCTCGCCACGACCGACGTACCGGTTGGCGATCTGGTATGCCGCCGGCAATGCCAGCTCGATCGCGCGGGCCCGCAGGCGCTGCCGTTGCGGGTCGGCCTCGTCGAGCTTCGCCGCCTCCGCCAGCAGGTACGCGATGGCCCGGTTGGGGGTCGCGTACGGCGCGCGGGTGGCGTGCGCCGCCTCCTCGGCCAGCTCCTCGCCGGTCGTACCGAGACCGGTACAGCACGGCAGATCCGGCCGGCGCGGGGCCATCTCCCGAGGCTCGTACGCGTCCAGCGGCTTGGCCAGGTCGACCAGCTCGAGCACCTCGAGCACGACGCCGCTCGCCCCGAGGGCCTGCAGCTTGACGCCGGCCTCCTCGGCCTGCGACAGGCGGCCGGCGAGCACGCCCGCAATCGAGGCGTCGATCAGCGAAACGGTTGAAAGGTCGAAAACCACACGGTCGGGTTTGGTCTGTATCGCATCGCGGAGAACGGAACGCAGCCTCGAGGCTAGCGCTAGGTCGAGTTCGCCATGGGCCACCACAAGAGCGGCGCCGTCGACGACATGTGCATGCACGGCCATGTGGTTCATCCGATCACCTCCTAGCGAGTACGACTTCTGGAGTGCTACGTCCCCTTCGCGCGGCAACTCCAAACGTTGCGTTTGCGTCACGCAACTTTCGCGGCGGCCGCGAGCACCTCCTCGACGTCGATCGCCAGATCGCCCACGCCCAGCGCCCGGAGTACGAGGATCACGGGTACGACGGCTCCAGCGCGGCACCGAGCTCCGCCAGGTTGGTACTCGTCACGCCGCTGTCCTCTCCAGGGGAACTGTCAGTTCCTCGTAGACCGCGGTCAGCTGCTCCGCGCAGCGCTGCCGCGAGTACCTCGCCCGGGTGCGGTCGATCGCCGCGGCCGCGTACGCCATGCGCCGTTGCCGGTCCTCGGCGAGCCCGCGCAGCGCATCCCCGAGCGCGTCGGGATCGCGCGGCGGGACGAGATCGCCCGTCACTCCGTCCACCACTGTGTCGGTCAGCCCGCCCACGGCGGTCGCCACGACCGGGACGCCACACGCCATCGCCTCGAGCGGGGTGAGGCCGAACGGCTCGTACCACGGGGTGGCCGCGACGACGTCGGCCGAGCGGTACCACTTCGGCATCTCCTCCCGGGGTACCGAGCCGACCAGGCGGACGCGGTTGCCAACGCCGCACTCGCGGGCCAGCGCGCGCAGCCGGCGCGCCAGCGGATCCGTGTCGAGTTCCGCCGCGGGTGGTCCGCCGATGAGCACGAACTCGGCCTTCGGTACGGCCGGCAGTGCGCGGATCACGTCGTCGTACCCCTTGCGGTCGACGAAGCGGCCGACCGAGAGGATGCGGAACCGGCGGCCCCTTGGGGCGGCCCGGCCCCGGGTCGTGAACCGGTCGGTGTCCACACCGGACGGTACGACGTCGATCCGGCCCCGAGGGATGCCCAGCCGCACGAGCTCCGCCACCTCGTCCGTGCACTGGGCGATGACCCGGTGGACGGTCCGGCCGAGCTGGTACTCGTACCCGATCCGGCTGCGCGGGCTGGTGTCGGCGGCGCCCTGGTGTCGTCGCTTGACCGCGCCGAGTGCGTGGTACGTCTGCACGATCGGAGTGGCGAACCGGCGGGCGGCCATCACCGCGACCAGACCGCTCATCCAGAAGTGGGCGTGGGCGACGTCCGGTCGGCGGTTCCCGTGTGCCCAGTCCTCACGCAGCCATCGGCCGAACTCCGGCAGGTGCGGCAGCAGGTCGTCCTTTGCCATCGGTTCGGCCGGGCCGGCCGGCACGTGAACGACTTCGTACCCATCCGGTGTCTCGATCACATCGGACTGGTCCACCCGGTCCCGGCGCGTGTAGACCCGGACGCCGTGCCCGAGTTGCGTGAGCGCGCTCGCCAGCTCGGCGACGTGGGCATTCTGCCCGCCGGCGTCGGCACCGCCGAGGACCGCTAGCGGACTCGCGTGCTCCGATATCAACGCGACGCGCATGTCGTCTCCTCGAACAGCCGATCCCAGTCCGCCAGGAAACGGTCGAGGCCGTAGCGGGCCAGCGCGACCTGCCGGCCACGGGCTCCGATGCGGCGGGCCGCCTCCGGCTCCGCGATGAACCAGTGCGCCGCGTCGACGAGCGCACGGACGTCCGTGGACAGCACGCCAGCATCCGGCGGTACGGCCGTGACCGCCTCCGTGGTGGCCAGGCCGATCACCGGTACGCCGATCGTCATGGCCTCGAGCAAGCTCAGCCCCAGCGAGGTCCACCGGCACAGGTGCAGGTACGCCCGCCGTCGGGCGATCTCCTCGTGCACTCTCCACTGTGGAGGATCTTCGACGGTCTCCACGTTGGGCGCTGCCAGGCCAGCGACGCCTATGCCGTACACATCGATCGGCGCGACGTCCACGAACCGGATCAGCAGGTCGGTACCTGTCACCCGCCAGCGGTGCAGCGGCTCGTTGGTCACGACGGCCAGCCGGTCCAGTTCGCCGGAGTACCGCGCCCCGGGCTCGGGAATGCCGTGCTCGATGACCGCGGTCCGGGTGAAGCCGGTGTTCCAGAACAGCGCGTTGAAGTGGGTCACGTGCACGATGACGAGGTCGTCCCGGTCGGCGAACGGGTGCCGGGTCTCCGGTACGTCGCCGCGGGGTGTGTTGTGCTCGACGAATATCGCCGGCACGTGTCTGCCGACCCGGCGGCGGAGCCAGGCACCGGCCAGCGCCAGCTCCTCGGGACGCTGCAGCAGGACGACGTCCACATCGGACGTGGCCAGCTCGTCCGGCGTCATCTCGACCACCGTGTCGGGCCAGGTGTAGGTGCGCGCGCGACCGCGCCCGTACGGTCCCCGATCTTCGGTCGCCGGCACCAGGTACCGATGCTTGCCCTGGACGAACGCCGTGGTCCACGCGCCGTGCACGTGCCAGATCAGGATCCTCACGCCGACACCCCCGCCGGCTCCCGGACGCCGAGCAGCGCGTGGAGCGCCCCGGCGACCTCGGGCACGCCGATGTCCGTCATGCACGGGTGGCCGGGCACCGGGCACGTCCGGGCGCGGCATCCCGCGCACGGCACGTCCCGCGCCACGACGACGTGCGGCACCCGCCACGGCCGCCAGCGCACCGCCGGGACGGTCGGGGCGTGGAGCCACACCACGGGGCAGCCGACGGCGGCGGCGAGGTGGGCCGGGCCGGTGTTGCCCACCAC
>DASRII010000409.1:0-12102 GCA_035650075.1 Micromonosporaceae bacterium
GCAACTCGTACCGCAACCCGCACCTGCTGGCCGACATGGCGCGCACGGTCGACCACATCAGCGGCGGCCGGCTGGTGTTCGGTATCGGGGCCGGCTGGTTCCAGCGGGACTACGACGAGTACGGCTACGAGTTCGGCACCCGCGGTTCTCGGCTACGGGCGCTCGCCACCAACCTGCCGCAGATCGTAGGCCGCTGGACGGACCTGAACCCGCCTCCAACGCGAAGGATCCCGGTACTCATCGGTGGCGTCGGCGAGCGGCACACGTTGCGGCTAGTGGCGAGGTACGCCGACGTCTGGCATGCGATGTTCCCGTCCCGCCCGAGCGAGCTGACCAGCGCCGTAACCGCGCTCAAGCAGTGGTGTGACACCGAGGCGCGGGACCCGGCGGACATCGAGTGGGCGGTTGGCATCGAGCCCGACATGCTGGACCACGACCTGCAGCACTACGCCGACGAGTACGTCCAGATGGGCTTCCGGCAGATCACCCTCGGCGTGAACGGGCCGGACTACGACATCGAGCCGGTACGCGACTGGCTAGCCTGGCGCGACAACCTCGACCCGACGAAAGGCTGAACATACATTCAAAGAAGTATTGCGACCACTTCTATCCACTGTACGGCCCACCGGACGGCACGCACTTCGAATGCTGGTCGCTGCTCGCCTCCTGGGCGTCCGTCACCTCCCGCATCGAGCTGGGGCCGTTGGTGACATGCAACTCGTACCGGAATCCGCACCTGCTCGCCGACATCGCCCGTACCGTCGACCACATCAGCGGCGGCCGCTTGGTGTTCGGCATCGGCGCCGGCTGGTTCGAGCGAGACTACGCGGAGTACGGCTACCCCTTCGGCACCACCGCTGCGCGGTTGCGCTCGCTCGGCGAGAACCTGCCGTTGATCCTAGATAGGTTTTCGCACTTGTCCCCACCACCCGTGCGTCGCGTGCCGGTGCTCATCGGTGGCACTGGTCCACAGAGGACACTGAGGCTCGTGGCGAAGTACGCCGACGTCTGGCACTCGATGTTCCCGTCGAACCCTGCGGAGCTGGTTCCCTTGGTGTCGGCGCTCTACGACTGGTGTTCGCGGGAGAACCGGGATCCGGCCTCGATCGAACGCGCGGTCGGTATCGAGCCCACCGAACTCGCTCACGACCTGTCGGCACACGCCGACGGCTACCTGGCGATGGGTTTCACCCAGTTCACGCTCGGCATCAACGGTCCGAAGTACGACCTGGCCCCGGTGCGGGACTGGCTCGCCTGGCGGGACTCGGTCAACGCCTGATCTTCGAGATGTGCTTTTCCACCACGGGAAGCACGTCGGCCACGGTGATGCGGCGGCCCAGCTCGGCCGTCAGCGACGTGACGCCGGCGTCGCGGATGCCACAGGGCACGATGCGGTCGAAGTAGCTCAGGTCACAGTCGCAGTTGAGGGAGAAGCCGTGCAGCGTCACGCCGCGGGCGACCCTGATACCGACCGCGGCCACCTTGCGGTCGGGTCCCCGGTCGTCGGCCGGTACCCACACCCCGCTGCGGTTGTTGCCGTCGATGCGCGTCGTGGCCAGGCCCAGCTCGGCACAGGTGTCGATGAGCACCTGCTCGACCCGCCGCACGTAGGCGACGACGTCGACGGGCTCGGGCAGCTTGACGATCGGGTACCCGACGAGCTGCCCCGGCCCGTGCCAGGTGATCTTCCCGCCGCGGTCCGTGTCGACGACCGGCGTACCGTCGGTCGGCCGGTCCCACGGCTCGGTTCGCTTGCCGGCGGTGTACACGCTGTGGTGTTCGAGGAGCAAGACCGAGTCTCCGGCGGAGCCGGAGACAACCAGATCGTGGAGGCGGCGCTGCTCGTCCCACGCCGCTCGGTAATCGACGGTCCCGGCCCGTACCACGGTCAGGTCGGAGAGTGCGCTCGTCACGTACCCCAGCCTAGCCTGGGCTTCGTGTTGCCCTTGATCCTGGCTTTCATGCTCTTGCCGGCGCCCTGTGGCTCGGCGCGATGGCGTACAGCCTGGTCATCGTGCAGCCCCGGCTCGACGAAGATGCCCAGCGTAGGCTCGCCCACGGCAACCGCTGGCCGGTCGTGGGCCTGATCAGTGGGTGTCGTGGCGCGGTTGGCCGCGACGCGTCTTCGCGCTGCCCGACGAGCTACCCGCACTCCAGCGGCGCTTCCGTCGAGTGGCGCTGGCGATGCTCTGCCTCGTCACCCTGGCGTACATCCTCGGCACTCTTTCAACGTGAAGACTTTGGGTTGCTATGGCGACCCAAAGTCTTCAGGATCACGCAAAGACGGCCGCACGAGCGGGGTGAGCCTTGCCAGCCGTGGTGGCGAAGAACCGTGGCCACCTGTGCGGCGACCTCACATCCTCGTTCCGTGATATCCGACCAGCCGTACCGAAGGACGTTGTCGCCGTCGACCGCTGCCGAGTTGTCTCGACGCATGTCCCGCCACCGGTACGCGGCTGGATGGGCCGCCCGACCGTCGAGTTCGACCCGGGTGCGGTAGCGGTCGTAGTGGACGTCGTCGTACCAGCGGCCACCCCGCCGGCGCCGCGCCGCCTGGCGACCGGCCGAGGGCAGGCCATGTGCCCGCTCGACATCGCGGAGGTACCGCAGTTCGAGCGTTGACTGGCAGCCCGCGGCCACATCCCCGAGCGCAGCCAGCAGGTCACGACGCCAACGGACTCGAGGCCTGTGGCTCATCGCCTCCCGCAGGTACCGAGGAGTGGTGAGCCGGCGCCCACAAGCGCGGGTCAACCAGCCAACCGCGTCGTCGAGACATGTGGCCTGCTGAGTGAGATCGAGCACCGTCTCCTCGATCCGGGTCTGTGGCGGCTGTCGACTCGGATGCCGTGCAAGGTCGATCCGGGCCGAGTGGTGCACCACGACGCCGTCGACCTGGGTGATCCGGCGGGTCGACGGCACGGTCACGTGCACGGCCGGTGAGACGTTGTCGACCAAGCCGGCGAGTTCGGCGGCCGTGGTGTGGCTGAGGGCGGCTCCGCGGCCGGCACTGAGAACCGCGGCCCAGAGCATTGCCGGCCGGGGCAGTTCACCCGTGAAGGTCGCGTATACGCGGCGGCTGAGCCGTTGCCAGCGGCCGGCGCGGACCTGGGCGCGCAGCTGCGCCGGCGTGAACCCGCACGCGAGCAACTGGCGTCGGGTGAGTACGCCAGACTGCGCGTCCACGAGATGGCCGAACACGCGCGACATGGTGCCGACTCGCGCGTGCCCCAGCCAGAGAGGTCACTAAGCCTGTGGACGACACGCGGGTTGTCCACAGGCAGCCCGCCAGAGCCAGACGTCGGCTACGCGTTGCGGGGGGCCGAAGAGGGCGGTGGCGGTTTCGCGCAGGGCGTCGTAGTGGACTGTCCACTTTGCACCGTGCACCTGGTCGGCCAGCACGACGATCTCGGCGCGCCAATACCGCAGGTCCTCGGCTGCCCGCGCCCGGTCGGCGTCGGTGACGACCGGCACCACCCCGGTTTGCGCGGCGTCGTAGAGCAGTGTCGCGGTCGGACGCGGTACCGGGCCGATGCGCCCGCGGCCGTCGGGACCACCTGGGCCCAGGAAGAAGCCGGCTGGGATCGAGAACTCGCCGTGCCCCGACGCCAACGCCGACGCCTGCCACCGTTGCCCGTCCGGCAGCAGGTCGGAGGGCAGGGGCAGCGGTACGACGGTGCCGCCGTCCGTGACGTACGTGCGCCACTGGCCGGACGCGAAGAACTCCGGTACCGGATCGCGGTGCACCGTCAACAGGGGCAGGGGAACCAGGGGCAGCAGAGCCAGAGCAACGAACCACGACGAACGAATACGAAAAGAGACGAGATACGCGAGCACGATGCCGATCACCGGGATCACCACGAGCGCGAGCCGGGCCGGCAGTGCCGCGTTGAAGACCGGAAGGTGGGCCATGAGTGCGAAGGGCAAGGGGACGTCGTGGATGACGCCATCCCACTTCAGCCGTGGCCCCAGCGACAGGACGGCGAATACGACACCCGTGACGCCCAGCGCTCCCAGCACCGCGCGCCGGTCGGAATCGGCACGGCGCCAGAGCACAACGAAAGCAACAACAACGAGCAGCAGAAGAGGAAGGCCGAAGAACGTCGTCTCCTCGGTCGGGTTCGGTGCGAGCTGTTTCGTGAAGCCGAGCCAACCCGCGATCGAGCGATCGGGGAACGCGCCGAACGCCTTCAGGTCTTCGGCGTGGATGCGCTGGTCGAAGCCGATGCCGTCGTACCGCTGCGGTCCGAGGAAGTGCAGCCACAACGGGTACGCCAGCAGCACTCCAGCGGTCAGCGCCGCCACCCCCAGTCCCCGGAGGAACGAGCCCGCCACGAGCCGCGCCTCAGCCGGGCGGAACAAGGACCACACAAGAACGAAAGTGCCAAGGGCAAGGGCGAGAAAGAAGAGACCCTCGGCCGCGATCGAGAACATGACCGCGACGAGTACGCCGAGCACCGGCCCGCCGCGCCACGGCGAGGAGCTACGCAATGCCAGCAGGCGCCACACGATCAGCGGTACGAGCCACTGCGCCGTCCAGTTGAGGTGGGCGTTCGCGTGTGAGACGAGTCCGGGAGCGAACGCGCAGAACAGCCCGCCGACCGCCGCACCCCACGGCGACGCACCCAGGTGCCGGGACAGCAGCCAGTACCAGGCGTACCCGGTCGCCGCCAGATTCAGGGTGAGAATCACCAGGAAGGTCACCGGTGGCCCGAACGCCCAGGTCAGCGGCGCGAACGCGACGGCGTACACCGTGATGGACGTGTTGACCGCGAGGTTGACCCCGATCGGCACGTTGAGCAGGTGCGTAAACAACGGGTCCTCGCCGACCCGCACGGCGTGCGCCCCATAGGCCAGCAGCCACTCGAACAGCGCCTGGTCGCCCGAGTTCACCTCGATCGTGCGCCCGTTCGGGTCGAGCCACATACCGCCGGTGACCCATACCGCCAATGCCAGACAGAGCGCCGCTACCACCAGATCTACGCGCCGGGACACTCGCCGGACCATAGCAGGCGACTCGCCGCATCCGATCCTTGACGAGCTTGTTGAAAATGACTACCAATACTGAATGTGAAGATCGCATTCGTCGGGAAGGGCGGGAGCGGCAAGACCACGGTCGCCAGCCTCTTCGCCCGGTACGTCGCCGCCTCGGGAGCACCGCTGCTCGCCGTGGACGCGGACATCAACCAGCATCTGGCCGCCGCCTTGGGCTGCCCCGAGGACGAGGCGCTCATGCTGCCGTCGCTGGGCGACCACCTCGGCCTGATCAAGGAGTACCTCCGCGGTACCAACCCGCGGATCAGTTCGGCCGCCGCGATGGTGAAGACCACCCCACCGGGGCGGGGGTCGCGGCTGCTGCGGGTCGCGGAGACCAATCCGCTGTACGACGGACTGGTACGCGAGATCGGTGGCGTGCGCCTCGCGGTGACCGGCCCGTTCGCCACCGAGGACCTCGGGGTGGCCTGCTACCACTCCAAGGTCGGTGCGGTAGAGCTGTTGCTGAACCATCTGGTGGACCTGCCCGGTGAATATATAGTTGTCGATATGACGGCGGGCGCGGACTCGTTCGCCTCCGGGTTGTTCACCCGGTTCGATGTGACGTTCCTGGTGTGCGAGCCGACCCTGCGCAGCGTCGGTGTCTACCGGCAGTACATCGGCTACGCCCGCGAGTTCGGCGTACGGGTGCAGGTCGTCGGCAACAAGGTCGACGATTCGTCCGATGTGGACTTCCTGCGCGAGCACGTCGGCGACGACCTGCTGACCTGGCTGGGCCGGTCGGCGTACATCAAGGCGGCCGAGCGCGGACAGCCGCGGTCGGTACGCGAGCTGGAGCCGGCCAACGTCGCCGCGCTGCGGATGCTGTGGCAGGCCGCCGACGCCACGGTCAAGGACTGGCCGGCGTACACCCGACAGGCCGCCGAGTTCCATCTGCGCAACGCCCAGGCCTGGGCCAACGACAAGGCCGGTGAGGACCTCGGCGTGCAGATCGATCCTGATTTCATCCTCGGGCCGCACGCCATCGCGGCGACCCGCTGATCCCGAAGGAGCAACCAAATGTCGCTCGACGTCCCCGCCGCGCTGCTGGAGCGCGCCGAGTCCGGCCAGCTGACCGAAACCGAGTTCGTCGACTGTGTACGGACGTCGCTGCCCTACGCCTGGGAAACCGTGGCCCGGGTGGCGGCGGATCTCGCCCTGGATCCGACCGTCGAGTTCGCCGACAACGTAACCCCGCCGCCGAGCGAGGCGGACCGCGGGCAGTTGCTGCGCGCGCTCGCCTCGGACGCGATCCGTGGTGGTCTGGAACGCCACTTCGGCGTGAGGCTGGCCTTCCAGAACTGCCACCGGGTGGCCGCCTTCCGGCTGTCCGCAGTGGACGGTGACACGTACCGGTCGTTCGTATCGCCGATCGCCCAACTCCGCAACCAATCGCCGGAGCTACGCGACTGCTGAACGAAGGGCCGAGCGCACGTCGTTGTGGCGGTACTTGAATCCGGCGTCGGTGAGGACTCCGGGCATGATCCGCAGGCTGGCCAGCGCGTCGACGATCATTTCGCCGATCACGACCCGAAGCGCGAACCGCGGTACCGGCAGCAGCGCGGGCCGGTGCAGGACCTCCGCGAGAGCGCGGGTGAACTCTGCGTTCGTCACCGGCTCCGGCCCGACCACGTTGACCGGTCCGGCGATGTCTTCTCGGTCGAGCAGGAACAGCAGGATCGCCTGCCAGTCCACGATGGACAGCCAAGGTTGGTACTGCCGGCCGCTGCCCAGTCGTCCGCCAACGCCCAGCCGGAACGGCAGCAGGAACGGCTTCAGGAAGCCACCGCCCTTGCCCAGCGGTAGACCGGTACGCAGGCGGACGACGCGGACTCCGGCGTCCTCGGCGGGGTGTGTCGCCGCCTCCCACACGCGGCACAGGTCGGCGAGGAAGCCGTCGCCGGCCGGATCGCGCTCGTCCACCCGCCGGTCACCGGTGTCGCCGTAGTAGTTGACTCCGGACGAGCTGAGTAGGACCCGCGGGCGCTCGGACTCCGGGAGCGCGGCCATCGTCTTCGCCAGCGTGGTGGTGCTGTCGACCCGGCTGGCGATCAGCACCCGCTTGTACCCCTCGGTCCAGCGGTGTTCGTCGACCGCCGTCCCCGCGAGGTTCACCACGGCATCCACTGTGGACAGCGCGGCCGGGTCGAGAGTACCGGCCTTCGGGTTCCAGGCGACCTCGTCCGGTGCCTTCGGCGGGCGCCGGACCAGCCGGGTGACCTCGTCCCCGCGTTCGGCCAGTGCGGCCCGAAGGTAGCCACCGAGGAAGCCGGACGAGCCGGCGATCACGATCCGCATGTCACCTATCTTTCCGCAACCTCCCTCCGGAGGATCGCGTGTGGTGGATATGAAACTGACCACGATCGTGGCGGTACTGGCCTGTGCGGCGTGCACCGCGCCCACCCCGGCGCCGCCGGTGGAGGTGTCCCCGCCGGTGGCGGCCACGCCGACGACCAGCTCACCACCGACGGCACGGATATCACCCGCTGCGCTGCTGACGCCGGCGGACTTCGGTGCCGGCTACTCGCTGGCCGAACCCTCGGCGGTGCAGAGCCCACCGACGGAACCGGCGTACCTGCTGCCCGTCATGGAGTGCGCCGCCCTCCCACCCGGCGCACCGGACTACAGCGGTGCGTTGGTGTCGGCGGGGCTCCTCCAGCTCTACGCCGCTCCGCGCGGCCACTACGACAGCCTGACGGTCTGGCGGTACCGCGGCACCGGCGCCGCCGACGCGATCCGTGAGGTTCGTGACCAACTGCGGCTGTGCCCGCGCAACGAGAGCGTTGCCGAGGAGAACACGCGCGTCACGAGAACCTGGACCGTGCTCGCCACCGACTTCGCGGGGCCCGGGTCGCTCGCGATCCGCAACGAGCTGGCCCGCAACGCCGTGGTGTCTGATGTGGACTTCCACGTCATCGTCCGGCGCGGGGACGCCGTGGCGAGCCTGTGGCTGAGCGACCAGCGCTGGACCGCCGCTCGGCTGCGCGCCATCGGCCAGCGGATCGCCGCGCGGCTCGCGGACGCCTGAGGAGGGTGCGATGAGCAGAGTCAAGGTCCTGATCACGGTCGCCGGAGTGCTCGCCGTCCTGGCGTGCGTGACGCCCATCTTGTTGAAGCTGCAGTACGACCGGGCGGTCGCCCGGTGTACGGCCACGCCCCCCGGCCAGGAGGGATGGGAGAGCGCGCAGCACGGGTTCCAGCTCGCGCCGCCCGGGTTCTGGTGCGAGCACCGGTTCCCGGGCGGTCGCGTCGAGCGGGAGAACTACGGCCTGTTCCCGTAGACGGCTACCGGCCGACCTCGGCTTCGAACGAGCCGCCTTCCAGTCGCTCCTTGATGGTGGTCAGGAAGCGGGCGGCGTCCGCGCCGTCGACGAGCCGGTGGTCGTACGTCAGCGCGAGGTAGAGCATCGAGCGGGGCAGGATGACCTCGCCCAGTTCGGGATCGTCGACGACCGCGGCGCGCTTGACGACCGCGCCCGTGCCGAGGATGCCCACCTGTGGCTGGTTGAGGATCGGCGTGTCGAACAGCGCGCCCCGGCTCCCGGTGTTGGTCAGCGTGAACGTGCCGCCAGCCAGCTCATCCGGATTGATCTTGCCGGTGCGCGTCCGGTCGGCCAGGTCGGCGATCCGCTTGGCGAGACCCGACAGATTCAGGTCGCCGGCGTTGTGGATGACCGGAACCATGAGGCCGCGTTCGGTGTCCACGGCCATGCCCAGGTGCTCGGCGTCGTGGTAGGTCACCGTGCCCGCCTCGACGTCGATCGACGCGTTCAGCTTGGGGTGCACCCGCAGCGCCTCGACCGTCGCCAGCGCGAAGAACGGCAGGAAGGACAGCTTGACCCCGTGCTGAGCCTGGAAGTCCGCCTTGGCCTGGTCCCGCAGGCGGGCAATCCGGGTGACGTCCACCTCGACGACCGTGCTGAGCTGCGCGGAGATCTGCAGCGACTCGACCATCCGCTTCGCGATGATCGCGCGCATGCGGGACATCTTCTCGGTGGTACCGCGCAGTGGGCTCGGCTCGGCGGACGGTTGCTTCGCGGGTGCCGCCTTTGTCTCGGCCGGTGCCGGCGCGGGCTTCTCGGCCTCCTTCTTGCGGTCGGCCGCTTCCAGCACGTCCTGCTTGCGGATGCGGCCACCGACGCCGGAGCCCTGGATCGAGCCGAGCTCGACGCCGTGCTCCGCCGCGAGCTTGCGCACGAGCGGCGTGACGTAGCCGGCCGAGTCGACCCCGGCGGGCGCCTGCTGACCGTCCACAGTGGGCGCCGGCTTCGCGGGCTCGGGGGCCGCCTCAGCGGGCGCGGGCTCGGGGGCCGCCTCGGCCCGAGGCGCCTCGGCCGGCGCAGGCGCGGGCGCCGCCTCGGCAGGCTTGGCTTCAGCCGGCTTGGCCTGAGAGCCTGCCGCCCCGATCACTGCCAGGTCTGCGCCGACGGCCACGGTCTCGTCCTCGGACACCTTGATCTCGAGCAGGGTACCGGCCGCGGGCGCCGGAATCTCGGTGTCCACCTTGTCCGTGGACACCTCGAGCAGCGGCTCGTCCGCGTCGACCTGGTCGCCGACCTGCTTGAGCCAGCGGGTGACCGTACCTTCGGTCACCGACTCGCCGAGGGCGGGCATCTTCACGACCGTCGTCTCCCCGCTCGCCGCGGGCGGCGCGGACTCCGCGGCGGGCTCGGGCGACGGCGACGGCGACGGCTCCGGTGCTGGCGCGGACTCTGCGGCCGGGGGCGGCGCGGACTCAGCGGCCGGAGGCGAGGACTGCGCCGGAGCCGGGGACGAGGCTGCTGGCGTACCCCCGTCGTCGGAGATGACCGCGAGCTCGCTGCCGACGGCGGCGGTCTCGTCCTCGTGCACGACGATCCTGGACAGTACCCCCGCGGCGGGTGACGGTATCTCGGTGTCCACCTTGTCGGTGGACACTTCCAGAAGGGGTTCGTCGGCCTCGACGCGTTCGCCCTCCTGCTTGAGCCAGCGGGTGACGGTGCCCTCGGTGACGCTCTCGCCCAGCCGGGGCATGGTGACCGAAACCGGCATCTTCTCTCGACTCCTTGGAAATCAGCCGTGGACGTGTAGCGGCTTGCCGGCGAGCGCGAGGTGGGCCTCGCCGAGCGCCTCGGTCTGTGTCGGGTGCATGTGGACGAGCTGGGCGACGTCCGCGGGGAACGCCTCCCAGTTGTAGATCAGCTGTGCCTCGCCGACCAGCTCGCTGACCCGGCTGCCGACCATGTGCAGGCCCACCACGGGGCCGTCGGCGACCCGGACCAGCTTCACGAAACCGGCCGTCTTGAGGATCTGGCTCTTGCCGTTGCCGGCGAGGTCGTAAGTGAACGTTTCGATCTTGTCACCGTACTGTTCGCGGGCCTTCGCCTCGGTGAGGCCGACCGATGCGACCTCGGGCTCGCAGTACGTGACCCGCGGGATGCCGGCCTCGTCGATGACGGGCGGGTTCAGCCCGGCGATGTCCTCGGCGACGAAGATGCCCTGCTGGAAGCCGCGGTGGGCGAGCTGGATGCCGGGGACGATGTCGCCGACGGCGTACACGTTCGGCACGTTGGTGCGCAGCCGCTCGTCGGTGGGCACGAAGCCGCGGTCGAGGGTGACGCCGGCCTCGGCGTACCCCAATCCGTCGGTGGTCGGACCGCGCCCGACGGCGACGAGCATGAGCTCGGCGTCGATGGTTTCGCCGCCCGCGACAGTGACCTTTACGCCGGCGTCCGTGCGCTCGACCTTCTCGAATGGCTTGCCCAGCTTGTACGCGATGCCGCGCTTGCGGAACGCCCGTTCCAGCGCCTTCGACGACGCTTCGTCCTCGGTGGCCAGCAGCCTCGGTAGCGCTTCGACGATCGTCACCTCGGCGCCGAACGACCGCCATACGCTGGCGAACTCGCAGCCGATGATGCCGCCGCCGAGCACCACGACCGACGACGGCACGCGTTCGAGGGTCAGCGCTTGCTCCGACGCGATCACCCGCTCGCCGTCGAGCTCCAGGCCGGGCAGGGTCTTCGAGTACGAGCCGGTGGCGAGCACGACGTGCCGGCCCTGATACCGCTTGCCGTCGACCTCCACGGTGTCGGGGGACACGAGCTTGCCGGAGCCCTCGACATAGGTGATCCCGCGGGACTTGACCAGCCCCTGCAGCCCCTTGTAGAGGCGGGCGACCACGCCGTCCTTGTACGAGTTCACGCCGCCCATGTCGATGCTGTCGAGGCTGGCCTTGACTCCGAACTGGGCGGACTCGCGAGCGGTGTCGGCCACCTCACCGGCGTGCAGCAGAGCCTTGGTCGGGATGCAGCCGCGGTGCAGGCACGTGCCGCCGAGCTTGTCCTTCTCGACGAGCGCGACCGACAGGTTCAACTCGGCGGCGCGCAGCGCGGTGGCGTAGCCGCCGCTGCCACCACCCAGGATCACGACATCGAATGCGTTACTAACAGAACTCACGGGGACATCCTGTCACGCCGGCAGGACGTACCCTTGCCGGAGTCACTTCGAGGAGGACCCAGGTGGCGTGGTTTCGGCGGCGTGGGAAGTCCGGTAGCGGTACCGGTGACCGGCCAGCGAATCGTGCCGATGTCGACTATCTCGAGCAATTTGTCCGGACACGCCGGGGTGTCGAGGCGTTCATCGAGCCTCGGACCACGGTGACCGAGACCACGATCCTGCTGGTGGCGTACGACGGTGAGTGGACCCGCCGACGCATCGACGGGCCTGACGGAGCGCGCCGGTTCGGTCACCGGCTCGGCATCCCGGTCTACGACGTGAACCTCGTCGGGTATCCCCAGCGCATGCGGGACTACAACGAACGGCGGAAGCAAGCCAACAACGGGACCTAGTCAGCCGTTGGCGGCGATGTCCTCGATCAGCTCGAGCAGCGTACGGACCGGAACCCCGGTACCGCCCTTGGGCCAGTAACCGGTCGGCTCGCCGGAGTGGTAGCCCGGCCCGGCGATGTCGATGTGCGCCCACGCCACGTCGTCGTCGACGAACTCGGACAGGAACACGCCACCCTGCAGCATGTGGCCGGACCGGTCCATCGCCGCGTTGACCTGGGAAATGTCGGCGACCTCGGAGTCCATG
>DASRII010000410.1:0-12594 GCA_035650075.1 Micromonosporaceae bacterium
CCGGGCTACCGGCCACAAGCTCGTCGCGCTGCTGCCGGGTCTGGTCTGGATGGCCCTAATGATCATGGTGTCGGACCGGACGGCCGAAGGGGACATCGTCCTCGCCGCGAACAACTGGGTGGTCTACACCACACTCCTGGGCGGCGTCACGGCCTACGTGATCGGCGCCTACCGCCTGCTCACGCAGCACCAGCCAACGTAAGGAAGATCGCAATAAGTCCGGCAATTTTGGGCATTTGCGAAATAGCCGCCTACCATCGGTGACGATCACGAACCCCAGCGTTGAGGTTGACTGCATCGTGAAACCGTTGATCGCGGTGGGAATCGCCGCTGCCATTGCCGTACCGGCCGTCGGAGTCGGAACCGCCTATGCCTTCTCGGGTGAGGTACCTCGGGGTACCACCGTGCTCGGCGTCGACCTGGGCGGCCGGAACCGGACCGAAGCCGCCCACGCCCTGAACTCCGGGCTCGCCGCCCGGGGCGAGCAGGTCGCGAAGCCCGTCGTCGTCAAAGTCGGCGACCAGACCGCCTCGGTGAAGCCGACCGACGTCGGGCTGGCCGTCGACGTGGACGCGACCGTCGCGAAGGCGAGCAAGGGCTGGCCGAGGCTGTTCGGCAAGCGGGTCGTCGACCCCGTGGTACGGGTTGACGCCGACAAACTCGACACCGCGCTCGAGCCGACCGCGAAGAAGGTCGCGCACGCGATGACCAAGCCGGCCGTGACGTTCGACGGGCTCACCCCGAAGCCCGTGTACCCGAAGGCCGGCCGGGGCCTCGACCCCCAGCGCTCGGCCGACGCGCTGGCCGCGGGCTGGCTGCGCATCGACCAGGTCACCGTGCCGGTGGTCGACATCGTGCCGCAGACCACCGCCGCCGACGTCGACCGCCTGGTCACCGAGCTGGCCAACCCGGCCGTCGCGGCCCCGGTCGCGGTGGCCGTGAACCAGACCAACGGCAAGACGCTGACCGTCACGCCGCCGGCGATCGCGGCCAGCCTCGACCTGACCGGCGACGAGAAGGGCAAGATCACGCCGAAGGTCGACGCCGGGAAGCTGCGTACCGCGCTGAAGACCCCGCTGGCACAGCTCGAGACCCCGCCGAAGGACGCGCGGGTGGACTCGAAGATCGTGGCCAGTACCGGCGGCGAGGTCGTCGACACCGACAAGCTGGCCGGTGACCTGCTGGCGGTACTGCCGAAGGCCGCACCCCGCACGGCCGCCGCGTCGCTGGTGTCCGTGGCACCCGCCACGAGCAGCGCCGACCTGGCGAAACTGGGCATCAAGGAGCAGGTCTCCACGTTCACCACGTACTTCACCGGCGGCCTGAACTACGGCCGCAGCCAGAACATCATCCGGGCCGCCCAGGAGGTCGACGGCGCGATCGTCAAGCCCGGCGAGACGTTCTCGCTCAACGGTCACACCGGCCCGCGCGGGTACGAACAGGGCTACGTCGACGCCCCGGTGATCGTGGGCGGGAAGCTGACCCCCGGCGTCGGCGGTGGGATCAGCCAGTTCACGACGACCCTGTTCAACGCCTCGTACTACGCCGGCATGGTCGACGTCGAGCACCAGCCGCACCAGTACTACTTCTCGCGGTACCCGTCGGTGATCGAGTCGACGATCTTCTACCCCGAGCTGGACATGAAGTTCCGGAACGACACCAAGTACGGCGTGCTCGTCGACACCTCGTACACGGACAAGTCGATCACGGTGTCGCTCTGGAGCACGAAGCAGTACGACGTGTCCACCGAATGGAGCCCCAAGCGCGACGTGACCCAGCCGAAGCCCGTCTACCTGCAGCCCGGGCCGCAGTGTGTTGCCACTGACGGTATCCCAGGGTTTACTCAGGACGCCTGGCGCATCTTCCGCCAGGACGGTAAAGAGATCAAGCGGGAAAAGTTCAGCTGGCGGTACGACGCGGAGCCGAAGCAGATCTGCGGTCCGGCTCCGAACTAGGGGGAGGCGTTGCCGATGAGGCAGCGGTGGCAATGGGTGGCCGTCCTGGCCGCGGGGCTGTTCGCGATCAACGCGGTGGCCCGGCTCGCGGTCCGGCTGTGGGCTCACGACAACGACGCGCAGCAGGTGCGCATCGGGTTCGTGGCGATGGGTGCGATCGCGGCCGCCGCCGGCGTCGTGATGTTCCTCTGGGGCCGGCGCTACCCGATGAACCGGGCGCTCGGTGACCTGACGATCGCGGTACTGGCGGCGTGCCTGTTGTCCGTCCTCATTGGACCGTTCATCAGCGGGTCGACCCCGTTCAAGGAGGGGGCGGGCGCCTTCTTCGCGCTCATCTGGCAGTACCTCGCGTTCGCCGCGGGCGGGGCGGTCCTCGGGCTCATCCCGCTCATGGCGTCCGGCCAGGACTACCGGTCCCGGGCGCTGAAGCGGTACGCCGAGCGCCAGCGGGTCAGGCCCCGCCGCCCGTAGCGCCAGGCCGGTACGTCACGTACCGGTGGTGGGTCGTGAAGCCCATGCTCGCGTATAGGGCCACGGCCGGCTCGTTGTGCTCCTCGACCTGGAGGTAGGCGCGCTTCGCGCCTTCGTCCCGCGCCCATCCCGCGAGCGCCCTCGTGACGAGCCGCGCCAGGCCCTCGCGGCGCGCGGACGGCACAACCTCTACAAGGGACAGTCCTAGCCAGTCGCCGTCCACCACTCCTCGGGCGATGGCGACCAGGCTGTCCCGGTACACGGACGCGAAGCGAACCTGGCGCGGCGCGGACAGGATGTGTCGCGCGGCGGCCGGGAGCCCGCCCTTGCGCCCGGCCACGACGGCGAGCCAGTCCTCGTCCGGCGTCTCACTCAGGCGGACACCGGATGCCGGATCGGGCAATGGCGCGGTCTGCACGAGCGTGGGCGGCCTGGGTGTCCACCCACGACGGTCGAGCTCGCGCGCGACGGCCGCGGTGGCCGGCAGCGGCGTGGTGACGGCCGGGGTGAGCCCATGCCCGCGGTACCAGTCGATCACCGCGTCGATCGCCTCCGGCACCGACCGGCCCGGGTCGCCCAGCGGTAGTGCGGAGTTGCCGCGGTTCGTCCAGCCGTCCGCCGCGCGCAGCAGCCACTCGCCGAGGTAGTCGAGCACGGGCGGGGGCCACGCGGCCGCGGCCACCCGCTCCAGCGCCAGGACCTCGCGCGCGGTCCCGCGCCGCCGGGCCGGCACGGTCTTGGCGAGGTGCACCTCGGTCAGCGGTACGACGACAGTCCCGCGATCGGTCTCGATGATCAGTTCGGTGTCGTTGGCCGCGGTCAGGTAACCGAGCACGTCTGAATAACAGGGACGATTATCGCGTACCCCGACAAACCTCCGAACTACAACGCGTCGACCGATGTCCGTCGCACCGAGCACGCCACCTCCTCGGTAGGCTCGTACCCGCCGCAGAACTATGTGGCGAGGCACGTGTGAGAGGACTACCCGTGACCTACATCATCGCCGAGCCATGCGTCGACCTGCTCGACAAGGCGTGCATCGAGGAGTGCCCTGTCGACTGCATCTACGAGGGCAACCGGATGCTCTACATCCACCCGGACGAGTGCGTGGACTGCGGGGCCTGTGAACCGGTCTGCCCGGTCGAGGCGATCTTCTACGAGGACGACGTGCCGGAGCAGTGGAAGGAGTACACGACGGCGAACTACGAGTTCTTCGAGGACCTCGGTTCGCCGGGCGGTGCGTCCAAGATCGGCAAGATCGACAAGGACCATTCGTTCGTAGCCGCACAGCCGCCGCGCGAGGCTGAACACTGAGCACAGTCGCCCCGACTCTGCCCGACTTTCCCTGGGACGTGCTCGAGCCGGCGAAGGCGGTCGCCGCGGCACACCCGGACGGGCTGGTCGACCTATCGATGGGCACGCCAGTCGACTCCGTGCCCACGCTGATCCGGGCTGCCCTCGACGGGGGATCGGACGCGCCCGGCTACCCCCCGACCGCCGGCGTCCCACCGCTGCGCGCCGCCATCTCGGCGTGGGTAGCGACCAGCTGTGGTGCCGTGCCCGGCGCCTTCGACGTGCTCCCGACGATCGGCTCCAAGGAGCTCGTCGCCGCCCTGCCCACGCTGCTCGGCCTCGGTCCCGGGGACGAGGTGCTGATCCCGTCCGTCTGCTACCCGACCTACGAGGTCGGTGCGCGCCTGGCCGGCGCCACCGTGGTGCGCTCGGACTCGCTGACCGCGCTCGGCCCGGCGAGCCGCGTTCGCCTCGTCTGGCTGAACTCTCCGGCCAACCCGACCGGCCAGGTTCTGCCGCCTGCTCACCTGGCCAAGGTCGTGGACTGGGCACGGTCGCGGGGAGCCGTCGTGGCCTCGGACGAGTGCTACCTGCCGCTGGGCTGGGAGGCCGAGCCGGTATCGGTGCTGTCGGTGTGCGCCGGCTCGTACGACAGCGTGCTGGCGGTCCACTCGCTGTCCAAGCGGTCCAACCTCGCCGGCTACCGGGCCGGCTTCGTCGCGGGTGATCCGTCGCTGATCGTCAAGCTGCTGGCGGTCCGCAAGCACGCCGGTCTGATCGTGCCGGCGCCGGTCCAGGCGGCGATGATCGCGGCGTTGTCCGACGAGTCGCATGTGGCTTCGCAACGGGCCCGGTACGCGGCCCGCCGCTCGATCCTCCTGGCCGCGCTGACCGGCGCCGGCTTCACGGTCTCCCACTCGGAGGCCGGGCTGTACCTGTGGGCGACCCGGGGCGAGGACTGCTGGTCCACCGTGGACTGGTTAGCCGCGCGGGGCATCCTGGTGGCGCCGGGGTCGTTCTACGGACCGGCCGGTGCGTCGCACGTCCGGGTGGCATTGACCGCCTCGGACCCCCAGGTCGCGGCCGTAGCCGCCAGGTTGGGCAAGTAGGTCTCAGAGAGCTTTGCTCTGCGCACCTATACGCAACACATTGGGCAATGTCTATGTGTTGCGTATAGGTGCGCAGAGCAAAGCGGTGTGACAGCGACCTACCCCGAGGGGCGTCGCAGCGAGTTTCGGATCTCCGACAGGGGTCTGGTGCCAGCATGAGCGGACCGATATCTTGGCCGGACTCCCGAGGAGGATCAATGTTCCCAACGTCCCGGACCCCGGACCGGCCAGATCCCAGCGAGCGCGAACGGCTGCTGTACCTGCGGTCCTACCTCCTGATGCGGACCGTGATCGGCGCCATCGGTGTCGTCCTGCCGCTCTTTCTGATGATCTTCGACACCGCCCTGTTCGACGGTGACTTTCCGAGGGGTTCGATCAGCGCGTACTATCACTCCGGCCTGGGCGACTTCTTCGTGTCGGGTCTGTCCGTGATCGGCGTGTTCCTGATCACCTACATGATCTTCCACTACAACTGGGACAACGTCCTGAGCATCATCGCGGGTATCGCGGCTCTGACCGTGGCGCACTTCCCGACGGGCGGCAACACGCCGCTCACGCCCCTGCAGGACCTGATGGGTGAGAAGACGGTCAACGTCATCCACTTCACCGCCGCCACGATCTTCATCCTGTCGCTGTGCACGATCAGCATCATGTTCGGCGTACGGGAGGGGTCGCGGCCGGACCGCACGGATGCCCAGCACAAGCGGGGCAGGCGACTGCACTGGATCTGCGCCGGCGCGATCATCGTGGCGGTCCTCTTCATCGCCATTACGAAGTTGACCCACACGCTGGACGCGAAGTCCTTGTTCATCGGGGAGACCATCTCGGCGCTCGCGTTCGGCGTCTCCTGGTTCAGCAAGGGACTCGAGCTCGACATCCTGCTGGGTCGCCGGACCGAGGTTGCCGTCGTGGATGCCGCCCAGAGCGCGGCGTAACCTCTGGCTTGTGGACGAGCCGGTCGTAGCGGTACGCGGCGAGGTGCGGCGCGAGGTGCCGCCCGAGATAGCGCGGTTCAACGTGGAGGTGACGGCGCGCGACGCGGACCGCCAGACCGCGCTGAGCCGGCTGACGGACCGCGCCGAGGGGTTGCGGGCGCTGCTGGCCGAGTACGCCGACGCGATCGAGCGCCGTGAGACCAGCGGGATGTACCTGCATCCGGACGTCAGGAAGGGCCGTGGCGAGCGGGTGACGGCGTACCAGGGCAGCCTCACCACGACCGTTACCGTTTCGGACTTCGACACCCTCGGCGAGCTGATGCTGCGACTTGCCAACCAGGAGCAGACCAGGGTGTACGGCCCCTGGTGGTCGGTGCGTTCCGACAGTCCGGCGCACCGGGAGGCCCGCCGGGCGGCCATCGCGGACGGGATAGCTCGGGCCAAGGACTACGTGGAGGCGGTCGGCGCACGGCTCGTCCGCCTCGTCGAGATCTCGGACGTAGCCGCGGAGACCCACTTGTTCGCCACCCCAATGGGGTTTCGCGGTGGAGGCGACGAGGCGCTGTCCCTCGAGCTCGAGCCGCAGGTGCAGACCGTGCACGCGCAGGTCGCCCTCAAGTTCACGATGACCGAGCCGACCGTGTAACAATGGTGTCCATGTACGCCACCGTTATCCAGATGCGCCGGCCCCCAGGGGTCCCGGCGTAGCGGTGCGTGTGCCTACGGGTCCCTGTCGAGGGGCCCGTTCTTCTATGTGGGGCCTCTCTACGTCTTTCGAGGAGGTCCACTGTGTACATCACCACACCGATCTATTACGTCAACGACACCCCGCACGTGGGTCACGCGTACACCACGGTGATCGCGGACGCCCTCGCGCGGTGGCACCGGCTGCACGGCGAACCCGCGCGGCTGATCACCGGCACGGACGAACACGGCCTGAAGGTGCAACGAACGGCAGAGGCCGCGGGGATCGCGCCGGCCACGCTGGCCGACCGCACCGCGCCGCGGTTCCGGGCCGCGTGGGACAAGCTGGGGATCGGGTACGACGACTTCGTGCGTACCACCGAGTCGCGACACCGGCTCGTCGTCGAGGAGTTACTGTCCACTGTGTACGAACGCGGCTACGTCCGGCTCGGCAAGTACGACGGGCGGTACTGCGTCGGCTGCGAGGCCTATGTGGACTCCGACGTCTGTACCGACCACCGGCGACCGACCGAGCACGTCACCGAGGAGAACTACTTCTTCCGGCTCTCGGCGCTGGCCGGCGAGCTGGCCGACTGGTTCGCCCGGTGTCCGGACGCGGTACACCCGGCGAGCCGCCGTAACGAGGCGCTGGGCCTGCTGAGGCAGGGGCTCGAGGACTTCTCCATCAGCCGTACGTCCATCGACTGGGGCATCCCGTTGCCGTGGGACCCGGCGCACGTGGCTTACGTCTGGTTCGACGCCCTCGGCTCGTACCTGACCGCGGCCGGTGGCCAGTGGCCCGCCCACCACATCATCGGCAAGGACATCCTGCGCTTCCACACGATCTACTGGCCGGCGATCCTGTTCGCGGCCGGACTCGAACCGCCGCGGCGGATCACCGTGCACGGCTTTCTGCTCGCGCGCGGCGAGAAGATCTCCAAGTCCGGGCTGCGCGGGCTACCGCTGGACGATCTGGTGGCCGAGTTCGGCGTCGACGGGCTGCGCTACCACCTGTTGCGGGACAACCCGGTTGGGCCGGACGGGGACTTCTCGTACGAGGGAATCGTCGCCCGGTACAACGCCGATCTGGCCAACACGCTCGGCAACCTCGTCGCGCGGGTGTGCGCGCTGGTCGTGTCGAAGTGCGCTGGCGTCGGCCCGGCCCCGACTCCAGGCTCGCCGCTGGCGGAGGTGGCCGCGGCGGCCTACGCCGACGCGAATGCGGCCTGGGACGAGGTGCAGCCGGCCGAGGCGCTGGCCGCGGTGTGGCGGCTCGTCGCGGCGACGAACTCGTACCTCGTCGCCGCGGAGCCGTGGAAGCACCCGGCGCCGGAGCGGGTACTCGGCGACGCGCTGGAAGCCCTGCGCATCATCGCCCTGCTCGCCTCCCCGGCGATCCCCGCGTCGGCGGCCGAGATCCGCCACCGCCTCGGCCTCTCGCCGTCCACAGTGGATGATCTCACCTGGGGCGGCTACCCCGGCGGCCTACCGGTCACGAAGGGCGAACCGCTGTTCCCGCGGCGGTAGCTCAGTCGTTCGCGTGCAGGGCCGCGTTCAGCTCGACCGAACCGGCCCGGCGCGGCCGGACTTCGAGGGCGCCGCTGACCGAGTTGCGCAGGAACAGCAGTCCCGACCGACCGGACAGGGTAGCCGCCTTGATCACCTCACCGGTCGGCAGCGTCACCTTGGACCCGGCCGTCACGTAACAGCCGGCTTCGACCACGCAGTCGTCGCCCAGCGAGATACCGATGCCGGAGTTCGCGCCGAGCAGGCAGTGCTCACCGACGCTGACGATCTCCTTGCCGCCGCCGGACAGCGTGCCCATGATGGACGCCCCTCCGCCGACGTCCGAGCCGTCACCGACCACCACGCCCGCGGAGATGCGACCCTCCACCATGGACACTCCGAGGGTACCGGCGTTGAAGTTCACGAACCCCTCGTGCATGACGGTGGTGCCGGCGGCGAGGTGGGCCCCGAGCCGCACGCGGTCCGCGTCGGCGATGCGCACCCCGGCCGGTACGACGTAGTCCGTCATCCGCGGGAACTTGTCCACGCCATAGACGGCCACCGACCGGCCCGCCGCGCGCTCGCGGAGGCGCAGTTCGTCCACGCGCTCGACGGGGCACGGGCCGGCCGAGGTCCAGGCCACGTTCGCCAGGAGTCCGAAGATGCCGTCGAGGTTGGCCTGGTGTGGCCGGATCATCCGGTGCGACAGCAGGTGCAGCCGCAGGTACGCGTCCGGCGTGTCGATGGGCGCATCGGCCAGCGAGTCGATCTCCGTGACGACCCTGATCGCGTGCAGACTGGGCAGGTGCCGCTCGCCCAGCAACGCCGGCGGGATGTCGACCGGCCGGTTATCGGCGGGCGGGAGTTCGCCGAGGCCGAGGCTGCCGGACGGGTACCAGACGTCGAGCACCTGGTCCTCGGCGGTCAGGGTGGCCACTCCCACACCCCAGGCAGACGATACGGTGCGCATGACCGGAAACGGTACCGTTGCCGGTCATGGGCAACCCGCTGACCCCCGAGATTCTCGCCGACCCGGTCGCGCTCACCCGAGCACTGGTCGACATCGAGTCGGTGTCGGGCAACGAGCAGGTGATCGCCGACGCGGTGGAGGAGGTGCTGCGGGCAGCGCCGCACCTGCGGGTGGACCGGCTCGGCCATACCGTCGTCGCGCGTACCGACCTGGGTCGGGCACAACGGGTCGTGCTCGCGGGCCACCTCGACACCGTGCCGTTGGCCGGCAACCTTCCGTCGACTGTGGACGGTGAGCTGATTCACGGGTGCGGTACCGCCGACATGAAGTCCGGGGTGGCGCTCGCCCTGCACCTCGCCGTCGCGCTGGCCGAGCCGCGGTACGACGTCACGTACCTGTTCTACGAGGCCGAGGAGGTCGACGCGCCGCGGAACGGGCTGCAGCTGGTCTCGAACGCGTACCCGGAGTGGCTGGCGGCGGACTTCGCGATCCTGCTCGAGCCGACGTACGGCCGGGTCGAGGCGGGCTGCCAGGGGACGATCCGGCTGATCGTCCGGTCGCACGGCCGGCGCGCCCACAGTGCCCGGTCGTGGCTCGGCAGCAACGCCATCCACGCGGCGGTCGAGGCTCTGGACCGGCTGGCCGGCTACGAACCGCGCACGGTCACGATCGACGGCTGCACGTACCGGGAGGGCCTCAACGCGGTCCGCATCAACGGCGGGGTGGCCAGCAACGTCATCCCCGATCTGTGCGAGCTGGAGGTGAACTTCCGGTTCGCGCCGGACCGCTCGGAGGCACAAGCCGTCGAACACGTCCGGGAGGTGTTCGACGGATTCGAGCTCGAGCTGGCCGACTCCGCACCGGGGGCGCTGCCCGGGTTGACCGCCGCCCCTGCCGTCGAGTTCCTCGCCGCGGTCGGCGAACCACCGGCGGCCAAGCTCGGCTGGACGGACGTGTCACGGTTCGCGGCGCTCGGCGTACCCGCGTTGAACTTCGGCCCGGGTGACCCCAACCTCGCACATACCCGCGAAGAGCACGTGGAGATCGGCAAGATTCGCATGGGTGCGGAGATCTTGTTGCGCTGGCTGGGATAGGTTGGGTTGATGGTGGGCGGCAACGGCCGGAACAAGAACAAGGGGCCGGAGCGGCATCGCGGTCCGGTCACGCTGCGCCGCGAGGCCATCCCGCTGAGTACCGCGGACCAGCGGCTGCTCGACTCCAGGGCGCGCGGGGAGTGGAAGACCAAGGACGCGTGGCGGGCGCTGCGGATCCTGTCGGAGTTCGTGGAGGGCTTCGATACGCTCGCGGACCTGCCGCCGGCGGTCAGCGTCTTCGGCTCGGCCCGCAGCAAGCCGGGCAGCCCGGAGTGCGAGCTGGCCGAGCAGGTGGGCGCGGCACTGGCGCGGGCCGGCTACGCGGTCATCACCGGTGGCGGACCGGGTGTGATGGAAGCGGCCAACAAGGGCGCCACCGAGGCCGGCGGGTTGTCCGTCGGGCTCGGCATCGAACTGCCGTTCGAGCAGGGCATCAACGACTGGGTCGACATCGGCATCGACTTCCGGTACTTCTTCGCCCGCAAGACGATGTTCGTCAAGTACGCGCAGGCGTTCGTGGTGTTGCCGGGTGGGTTCGGCACGATGGACGAGCTGTTCGAGGCGCTCACCCTGGTGCAGACGAAGAAGGTGACCCGATTCCCGGTCGTCCTCATGGGACTGTCCTACTGGCAGGGTCTGCTGGACTGGATGCGCGGCACGATGTGCGCGGAAGGAAAGATCAGTCCGGAGGACCTGGACCTGCTGTGCGTGACGGACGACGTCACCGAGGCGGTGCAGCACATCCTCCACGCGGACGCGGCGCTGGCGGCCGAGCAGGCGGCCATCGCGGCCGATCAGGCGGCGATCACCGGCCGGCCCGCGCCCGGGCGCCGGGCCGGGGGTGCGTCGGGCCGGCGCGACGACAGCGGCTCGGCGGGTTGATGGCCGCGATCTGCGTGTTCTGCGCGTCGTCGCGGACCCTGGACCAGCGCTGGCTGGAGCTGGCCAGGGAGACCGGTCGGGAACTGGCCCGGCGCGGGCACTCGCTGGTCTCCGGTGGTGGCTGCGTCGGGATGATGGGCGCGGTCGCGGACGGTGCCCGGGAAGGCGGGGCGCAGACGTACGGCGTGATCCCGCAGTCGCTGGTGGACCTGGAGGTCGCCGACACCGCCGCCGACGAGCTGGCGGTCACCGATGGGATGGCCTCCCGCAAGGTACTGATGATCGACAAGTCGGACGCGTTCCTCACGTTGCCCGGTGGGCTCGGCACGCTCGACGAGCTGTTCGAGGTGTGGACGACCGCCACGCTCGACATACATCGCAAGCCGGTCGTCCTGCTGGACGCGGACGGTTTCTACGCCGGGTTGGTGGGCTGGGTACGGGGTCTGGTGGCGCCGGGTTTCGTACGCGATGACGCGCTCGACCAACTGATCGTGGTGTCCACAGTAGACGAAGCGTTCGACGCGATCGAGGAAGCCCGTGGATGAGGACCTGAGGTCGCGGGTAGACGACCACTGTGGACTGTTCAACGCCGCCGTGCGGTCCGGTGACTTCACGCGGTTCGTGGCGACGTTCGCCCCGGACGCGGTGATGCGTTTCGTCAACGTGCCGGCCGGTCCGTACGTCGGGCGCGACATGATCGCGCAGGCGTACCGGGAACAGCCGCCGACCGACACGATGACCCTGACGTCGGTGGAGGCACTCGCATCCGACTCGGCACTCGTCCGGTTCACCTGGGACGCCGGCGGTACCGGAACGATGACCGTGCGCTGGACCGGCCCCTGGGTCGCGGAGCTGACCGTCAGCTTCGACTAGCCCTCCCCGTCGATCAAGGGCAAATCGTCGCGGTTCGATCTCTTGCGCACGACGATTTGCCCTTGATCGACGAGAGTTGGCTAGAGCTTGCCGGCCGCCTTCAGGCGCAGGTACGCGTCGGCGACCGCGGGTGCGAACGTGTCGATCGGGGCGTCGACGACCTCGACGCCGTATCGGGTCAGCGCGGCCTTCACCCGGCGCCGCTCGGCCAGTGCCCGTTCCGCGGCGGCGGCTGTGTACACAGTGGACACATCCCCCCGGCCAGCGGCCAGCGTGTCCAGGGCGTCGTCGTGCACCGCGGCCACCACGACCCGGTGCCGCGCGACGAGCAGCGGTAGCACGGGCAGCAGTCCTTCGCCGAGTGCCCCCGGCTCGAGCGCGGTGAACAGCACGACCAGGGCGCGCCGGCGCTCGCGGCGCAGGATCTCGCCGACGACCCGCTCCCAGTCGGTCTCGACGAGGGCGGGGGAGACCCCGGCGAGAGCCTGGATCATGCGGGTCTGGGCGGTTCGCTTGCTGCCGGACGAATGGGCCACCCTGACGCGAGTGTCGATCGCCAGCAGGTCGACGCGGTCGTCGGCGTACGTCGCCAGGGTGGCGAGCAGCAGTGCCGCGTCCAGGGCGGCGTCGAGCCGCGGCTCGTCACGGACCCGGGCGGCCGAGGTACGCCCCGTGTCGAGCACGCACATCACCCGCCGGTCCCGTTCCGGCCGCCACGTCTTGACGACCACGTCGCGCCGGCGAGCCGAACCACGCCAATCGATGGACCGCACGTCGTCGCCGATGACGTACTCGCGGAGGGAGTCGAACTCGGTACCTTGA
>DASRII010000411.1:0-3383 GCA_035650075.1 Micromonosporaceae bacterium
CGGTGAGCTGAACGCTGTTGGACACACCCAGATGGTCATCGGGGAGGAGTGCCCGCACGGCTGCACCGTGCTGGCCTTCGCGGTATCCCGGCCCCCGGCCGCACCGGCGCGGCTCTACACCGAGTGGCGGGAAGCGTTCTGTGCTCATGCCGTCCGGCGCCGCCGGGCCGGCGCTTCAGTTAGGCGCATTTCCGCCGAGCTGAACCTCGATGACCGAACGGTGCGCACCCTGCTGCGCGAGGCCGGCGTGGAGGTACCGCGACCAGCCGGACGCGGCCAGCCAAGCGACGCCTTGACCGGACGGTCAAGGCACCGAAACGTCAGGGAGAAGGCTGGCAAGTGAGTGATTCTCCCGGGGAGACACCCGGGAGCATGACGGATAAGGAGAGGCATGACGACACGCGCCGTCATACAACCGGTGGTGGACAAGCTGCGCGGCCAGGGTCTGACCCGGCTCCAGGTCGCCGACGAGCTGCGCCGACTGTTCAAGGTCAACGCCATGGTGGCCGCCCGTCTGGCGCATGGCTGGAGCCAGCAGCAGGCGGCCGAGGCTTGGAATGCCCGGTGGCCGGAGGACGAGAACCCGAAGACCTCCCGAAACTTCGCCTACTGGGAGGCATTCCCGAGTTCGGCAGGCTACCCGGCCTCCCTGGCGACTCTGATGCAGCTCGCCGAGCTGTATCAGGTGGCGGTGAGTGACCTGGTGGCGGGCGTGGGCGACTTCCGGCACCTTGACGAGCAGTATCCCGGCCGCGACGCCATGGAGCCCGCCGTGCATGCCCAGCCGGACGGGGTGGCTTCGGGAGAGTCGGCCGCCCTAGCGTCCGGGCCGTGAGCCACGACGGGACAGGGTACGACGACGAGCTGGCCAGCATCCCCGTGATTGGCGGTGAGAAGCCAACGGCGGAGGAGCGAATCGAGATGCTGCGGGCCTACGTCGAGGAACAGCGGTCGGTCGGGCGGCAGGCCATGGCCACATGCGCGGCCGGCTCCGTGCAGTGGCTATGGGGCCGGGTGCTGGTGGAGGAAATGACCAACGTCCTGGCCGTCATGGACGGGACGGGATAGCCAACCTGACTCACTTGATAGTCCGCGCGCACTGACCAGAAGGAGGTGAATCCCATGAGCACCCAGCCTTACGACGGCAGCGGCGGTGGAGGGACGGGCGGCTGATCCCGCCAGTCAATGCGTTGAGCGGAGGCCCCGGACTGCAAGTGGCGGTCCGGGGCCTCGTCGTGACGCGAAGCCGGTAACTGGCCGTCGCGGTTGCAGCGAACGTCACCTACGTCAAGCCGCCGTTGGCGGCCTGCGGGAGTTCGCCCGGTTGTGACGGACTCTCCGGCGCGGGTCCCATGTTGCGCTGACCGCGGTCGCGCAGGAACACAAGATCGATTTGCTATACTTGATCTTGCATGACACGCCCTGACGACCCACTGCACCGGCTTTACCGAACCGAGTTCGCGTTCCTGATGAATGCCAGGCTTCTGGGTGACCCGCGCCGATGGCATGCTCTGTCGGTGTCCGAGGCTATCGTTAGAGCACTCGGCTTGAGTGGCACCGTTCGTGACGCTGCTATCACGCAGCGTAAGGTAAAGGACGGATACCGGATGAGTAGGTCACGGGCACGCTCGGGTCCCAACGTAGCCGAGGGGGTGGCGTGGTAGTGGCTCTCAAGAAATCCGACCTGTACAGCTCGCTGTGGCGGAGCTGCGACGAGCTGCGCGGCGGCATGGACGCCAGCCAGTACAAGGACTACATCCTGACCCTGCTGTTCGTGAAGTACGTCTCGGACAAGGCCAAGGCCGATCCGCACAGCCTGATCGACGTCCCCGCCGGCGGGTCGTTTGACGACATGCTCGCGTGCAAGGGCGACAAGGAGATCGGCGATCGTCTCAACAAGATCATCGGCAAGCTGGCCGAGGCCAACCGGCTGCAGAAGGTCATCGACCTGGCCGACTTCAACGATGAGGAGAAGCTCGGCAAGGGCAAGGAGATGCAGGACCGACTCTCCAGGTGCCGGCCCCAAGGGTGACGCCATCGTCATGTTGGAGCGGGCCAGGGTGTCTGGGCGAGGTCGCTGGCTCGGGGGTTGGTTGGGCGCGTACCGCTGCAGGTAGTCATCGCTGTCCGTGGGCTCGTCTCGGTACGCCGCACGATCTCGATGGGTCCTCGCGAGGGTGATGCCGGCGGCCGCCCCCGGCGGCGGTCGGTTCGGTCACGGTTGGCGTCTGTGGGTCAAACGTGCCGAAGAGCGGTTCTTGCTTCGGCGCGGCGGGCGGTTGGCTGGTCCGGACGGCTAGGGCGCGCGATGGTGTGAGACCGCCTCGGTGGGTGGGGTGGGGTGGGCGGGTTGGCGTTGGCGTGTTAGGTAGCGCAGCAGTGTTCCGGCGAGCAGCAGGATGAGTCCGGCGGCGCTGATCGGGATGGTCGGGGTGCCGGTGATGGGTAGCTGGCCGCTGCTGCCGCCCGGGGTGGCCGGGGTGAGGGTGATGGTGGCGTGGTCGTCGGCCGGGTTGGGGTCGGCCTGTACGTCGCCGGGGTTGGGCATGTTGATGTGGATGCTGCCGGGGCGGGCGCGGTGCAGGGTGCCGGTGAAGTCGAACCATTCGGTGTCGCCGGCGCGCAGGACGGGCCCGGTGGGGCACCAGAAGTAGTTGCCGGCTGGTGGTGGCGGCTCGCCGGGTAGCTGGGGAACCTCGGGGGTGTATTGGCAGTCCGGTGGGGTGGTGTGGAAAGTGATGTCGCCGGGGACGTTGATGATGGCGCCGTTGGCGTGCCCGCCGGGGATGTTGGCGGTCGCCGGTCCCTTGTTTTTGATCCCGACCCGGATGTGTATCTGCTGGTTGGGGCCGATGGTCGCGGCGGCGACGGTGGCGGAGAAGTTGGCGGCGTTGCGGGCGAAGACGGTCACCAGAAGCACGTGCCAGTTGTTGCCGGGGTCGCGGTCGGCCTCGGGTGCCGCTGCGGCTGGCGAGGACCCGGCGGTCGCTGAACCCGCGCTGCCGGTGTTGCCGGTGGTGGCGGTGGTGGCGGGCCCAACGGGTTGCAGGGTGAGCTGGCCGCCGTGGCCGGGTTGCCCGGCCGGCTGGTCCAGCAGCATCCGCAGGTCGCGCAGGTGGGTGTACTCGGCGGCGGTGACCCAGGTGATCCCGATCCGGGCGGGTCGGCCGAACACCTCGTGGAATGCCGGATCGGCCCGCAGCTTGATCGGGGTGGCCAGCTGGTAGATGACGTTGGGCTGTAGCACCGTGTCGAACGTGCACGCCAGCGGCCCGGTGGAAAGGTAGCGGCAGTTGCTGAAGTCGTCGGCCTTGCGCATCAGCGGCGGCAGGTCCAACACGACCGCGGCGCCGTGTACCGGTTCGTGGACCGCCTGCACGCGC
>DASRII010000412.1:0-9705 GCA_035650075.1 Micromonosporaceae bacterium
GAGCGAGTCCCACGCGGAGAACTCCCAGACGCCCCAGGCGTTGAGGCCCTCCTGCTCGATCATGTGCCGCTTGTCGGTGTCGAGCAGCGCGGCGGCGACCTTGCCTCCGTTGGACCGCCCGCCCACGAACGCGACCGCGCCGATCTCGGGGGCGCGAACGAGTACCTCGGACAGCTCCTCCCCGCTGCCGGACAGCAGCGTGACCGGCAGGCCGGCCCGGCGCAGCACCGCGTGCGCCACGGTCAGGCAGACCGCACCGCCCTGCGACGGCGTCTTCGCGATGACCGCGTTGCCGGCGAGCAGTTGGACGAGTTCGGCGTGGACGAGCACGCTCATCGGGTAGTTCCACGAGGCGATGTTGCTGACCGGCCCGGGCAGCGGCTCACGGTCGGCGACCTGGCGTTCGATCTGGTCGACGTACCAGCGCACGCCGTCGAGGCACCGGTCGACGTCGGCGCAGGCCAGCCGCCACGGCTTGCCGATCTCCCAGACGAGCAGCAGCGCGAGCAGATCGCGGTGCGCCGTCAGCGCGTCGAGTCCGGCTACCACGCGAACCGTGCGTTCGGACAGCGGCGTGGCCGCCCACGCGCGGTGCTCCGCGGCCGCGTGCCGGACCGCGTGCAGCGCCTCCTCCGCGGCCAGCCGGGGCAGGTCGGCGAGGACGGTGCCGTCGACCGGCGACCGTACGGCGACCGGCGTGCCCACGGTTCGCCACTCACCGGCGACGAGGTTGCGTATTGCCGAGCCGTCGAACGCCTCCGGTGCCGTGGACCGCGCGTGGGCCATGGTCTGCTGCCAACTGGTGCCTTCCGCGATACGCATAGCCATGCTTCGTACCCTCCCGTGTCGGGATCATGCTGGAAAGCGCATTCCGGAATCTGGGATGGTTGCTCAGCTGGTGGTCTCGCCGTGCTCGACGCACACGGCACGCCACCCGGCGGGCAGCACCTGTACCTTCATCCGCCGCCGGCACAGCGCGCAGAACCGGGGCGGTTCCAGGCTCCGGGCGGCCGCGCAGGTCGCGTGCGACCCTTCGGTCAGTGACTCGCCACAGCGGTCACACCACATCGGACAGTGCCTTGACCGGCATGCTCAGTTCGTTCAGCAGCCCCAGGTCGGCGTCGGCCGGGCGGCCGAGCGTGGTCAGGTAGTTGCCGACGATCACCGCGTTGATGCCGCCGAGCAGGCCGTCCCGGGTACCCAGGTCGCCGAGCGTGATCTCGCGGCCGCCGGCGTACCGGAGAATGGTTCTGGGCAGCGCGAGCCGGAAGGCGGCGATGGCGCGCAATGCGTCGCGGGCGTCGACGACCGGGCGGTCCGCCAGCGGCGTGCCGGGGCGCGGGTTGAGGAAATTGAGCGGGACCTCGTCCGGTTCCAGCGACGCGAGCTGAACGGCGAACTCGGCCCGTTGCGCCACGGTCTCGCCGAGGCCGAGGATGCCGCCGCAGCACACCTCCATACCCGCCTTGCGGACGAGTTGCAGGGTCTCGAACCGCTCCTCCCACGAGTGGGTGGTGACGACCTGCGGGAAGTAGGAGCGGGCGGTCTCCAGATTGTGGTTGTACCGGTGGATGCCCAGCGCGGCCAGCTCGTCCACCTGACTCTGGGTCAGAATGCCGAGCGATGCCGCGATGTTGATGTCGACCTCGGCCCGAATGGCGGCCACGCCCGCGCGGAGCTGGGCCATCAGCCGCTCGTCCGGACCGCGGACGGCGGCCACGATGCAGAACTCGGTCGCGCCGGTCGCCGCGGTCTGCCGGGCCGCCTCGACGAGCGCCGGGATGTCCAGCCACACCGCACGCACGGGCGACGTGAACAGGCCCGACTGGGAACAGAAGTGACAGTCCTCCGGGCAGCCGCCGGTCTTGACCGAGACGATGCCCTCGACCTCGACCTCCGGGCCGCACCAGCGCAGCCGCACCTCGTGCGCCAGCTCGAGCGCGGCCGGCAGGTCCTCGTCCGGCAGCGAGAGCACGGCGAGCACGCCCGCCTCGTCGAGGCCCACACCAGTGTCAAGCACCTCGCGACCGGCGCGCTCGAGGATCTCAGCCATGGTCGTACCCTACAAGGCGATGGCTGACTACCTCGGACGCCTCGAGCGCAAAGCACTCTTGCGGGAACGAGCCGGGCTGCGCCGGTCGCTGCGGCCGCGCGCCCCCGGCGAGACGACCATAGACCTGGCCGGCAACGACTACCTCGGCCTGTCCGGCCACCCCGCAGTGGTCGGGGCTGCTGTCGAGGCACTGCGGGCGTACGGAGTCGGCGCCACCGCCTCGCGGCTGGTGCGCGGTTCGACCGAGCTGCACGCGGCGCTGGAGGAGGCGCTCGCCGGCTGGCTCGGCTGGCCCACGGCGCTCGTCTACTCCTCCGGCTACCTGGCCAACCTCGGCGCCGTCCGAGCCCTGTCCGGCCCGGGTACCCTGTTCGTCTCCGACGCGCACAACCATGCGTCCCTTGTGGACGGTTGCCGGCTCGCGAAGGCGGACGGCGCATCGGTCGTCGTGGTCCCGCACTCGGACTCCTTTGCCATGCGTTCGGCTCTGTCGGCGCACCCAGGCCCCGCGGTGGTGGTCACCGAGTCGGTGTTCTCGGTCGACGGCGACCTCGCGCCACTACGCGAGCTGCACGCCGTCGCGCGGGCGCACGGCGCCTTGCTGCTCGTCGACGACGCGCACGGGGTCGGCGTGCTGGGCCCGGCCGGTGCCGGTGGCGTGGCCGCCGCGGGGCTGGCCGGCGAACCGGATGTGGTCGTGACCGCCACGCTGTCCAAGGCGTTCGGCGCGGCCGGCGGGGTGATAGCGGGACCGGCCGTCCTGCGTACCCATCTGGTGGACACCGGGCGCACGTTCATCTACGACACGGCCCTGGCCCCCGCGGCCGTGGCCGGGGCGCTGGCCGCGCTCGACCTCATCCGTTCCGGTGACGATGCCCGGGCCGAGCTGGTCCGCCGGGCTGCCTACGCACGTGAGTCGTTGACCGCGGCCGGCTTCCCGGTGGCGGTCCCGGCGGGTGGTGTGCTGTCCGTGCTCGCCCCGGATGCCGAGTCGGCCGTCGCCTGGGCCACCGCCTGCCGCGAGCGGGGCGTGGCGGTAGGTTGCTTCCGTCCACCGTCCACACCGGACGGTTCGTCGCGGCTGCGGTTGACGGTCAACGTCGGCGTACCGCGAGGGGAGTTCGAGAAGGCCGTCGCCGTCATCGTGGACTGTGCGCCGTGAGCTCTCACTCGTCTGATGATGCAGGGTCGTGGTGGCGCCGCGCGCAGCGTGGCGCCACCACGACCGGCGAAGATTCATGGCGCGGGCCGGTGCTCGTGACGGGCACCGACACCGGTGTGGGCAAGACTGTCGTGACGGCGGCGATCTCGGCCTCGGCTACCGCTGCCGGTCTGCGGGTGGCGGTCATCAAGCCGGCGCAGACGGGCTCCGACTCCGATGTGGACACCGTGCTGCGGTTGGCCGCTCCGGCCAGTGCCCGGTGCCTCGCCTCGTACCCCGATGCGCTGGCACCGCTGGCCGCCGCGGTGCACGCGGATCTGCCGCCGCTGTCGCTGGACGAGACGCTCGCCGCGGTCCGCCACGATCTGGCGGCGCACGACCTCGTTCTGGTCGAGGGGGCGGGCGGGTTGCTGGTACCGCTGGGGGAGGGCTGGACGCTCGCGGACCTCGCGATGAACCTCGCCGCGCCGACGGTCGTGGTCACCCGGGCCGGGCTGGGCACGCTGAACCACACGGCGTTGACGCTCGAGGCGCTGGAGCGCCGCGCGGTACCGGTCTGCACGGTCATCGGTTCCTGGCCGGCCAAGCCCGAGCTCGTGCACTGGTCGAACCTCACCGATCTGAGCGGCTATGGTCTGGTCGGTGCGGTACCGGAGGGCGCCGGTGGTGCCCCGCCCGAGGCGTTCCGGGCGGCGGCACCGGGCTGGCTGACCCCGTTGCTGTACGGCCACCTCGACCACTCGCTGTTGCTGGCGAGCGGACCGCGCTGACTATTAGCCCATCGGGCATGCGGAACGACAGGTTGTCCGGGTACCACGGCGCGCGCTCGATGCGTACCCCACGCAACAGTGGCGCGGCCTCCTCCACCACTACCGCAGCCTCCATTCTGGACAGTTGGGCGCCAACGCAGCGGTGCGCGCCCGACCCGAACGCCAGGTGTCGCCGCGAGCCGCGCTGCCCCGGCGCGAAGGCGTCCGGCTGGTCGACGATGGCGCCGTCCCGCCCGGCCCTGGCTAGCCACAGAACGATGTGAGTGCCCGGCGCCACGTCCAGGCCGCCGAGTTGCGTGGATCGCGCCGCGATCCGGCGCCAGGTCACGATCGGCGGCTCGAGCCGGAGTCCCTCCTCGACGACGTCGTCGACGCTGATCATTCCTGTGTTCAGGTCTTCGTTGACGGCGGGCTCCCCAGCAAGGCGGTGCAGCAGCAGAGTGAGGAACTGGGATGTGGTCTCCTGCCCGGCTACGAGCAGGAAGAAGAGTGCGGCCACCGCCTCGTCGTTGGATGTTTCCCGCCGCAGCCGGGCGACCATCCCCGGCGCGGTGGCGACGAACCGGCGCAGCCTGGCGTGGAACGGGCCGACGATCTCGGACAGCTCGTGCTGCCGCTGTGCGCAGAGTGGCGCCCAGAACAGTTCCAGAGCCGACCGGGAGAACTCCTTGACCGCTCCGATCTCCGCATTCGGCAGAGCCACGAGCCGAGCGAGCACGAGCAGCGGTAGGTCGGCGATCAGTTCGGCGTGCAGGTCGACCGACCCGCCCTCGCGGAGTCGGTGGAGCAGCGCTGTTATCCGGCGCCGGACGAGACCCGTCAGCCAGGCTCGCTGCTCCTCGACGCGGTACGGGTGCAGCGCCTCGGCGACGATCGCCCGGATCCGTGGATGGCTCGGCGTACCGTTGTTCGCCAGCGTCGGCGGTAGCCGAAACCGATGGCGGGCGAGGATCCGCAGGGCAGCCACAGGGATCGGGGTCATCGCGTCGAGCGCGTTGTCCGGCCGGTACGTGTCCGGGTCGGCGAGTACCTGGCGGACCAGCGCGTGACTGGAGACGACCAGATGTCCGTCCACTATGGTCACTGCCGGCCACGCCGCATGGGCCGATAGACCGTCGATCAAGGAGTTGTGCACATGGTTCGAAGATCGAACCATGTGCACAACTCCTTGATCGACAGAGAGTAGGCGGGGCGAAATCGGACGATATCAGCCGTATCGTTAGTCCGTTGCGTCGGGTATGACCAGTAGTCGGTCGAGGACGAAGGCCAGCACCTCGGCCTCGTACCGCAGGTGGGCGTAGCGACCGGCCGGGCCGGTGTGCGCGCCGGCGCCGAGTTCGACGCGGAACAGCACCGGGCCGTCGTCGGGCTTGGCTGTCGCGCGCAGCCGGGCTACCCACTTCGCCGGCTCGTGGACCATCACCCGAGGGTCGTGCAGGGCACCGGTGACGAGGAGCGCCGGGCGCTGACCGGCGGGCAGGTTCTCGTACGGGGAGTACGACCGCAGCACCGCGAACGCGGTCGGTTCCGCCGGGTCGCCCCACTCGTCGCACTCGTTGATGGTCAGCGGGATGCCCGGATCCAGCATCGTGTTGACGACGTCGACGAACGGCACCTCGGCGACCACCGCGCGCCAGCGGTCCGGTCGGGTGGTGTAGACGACGCCCTGCAGCAGGCCGCCCGCGGACAGTCCGCGGGTCGCCAGCCGAGTGCCGTCGACGAGGCCGGTGCCGGCCAGCCAGTCCGCGACCGCGATGTGGTCGGTGAACGTGTTGGTCTTCCGGTCGAGCCGGCCGTCGAGCCACCAGCCGCGGCCGTTCTCACCGCCGCCGCGCGGGTGGGTCAGCGCGTACACGACGCCACGGTCCAGCACGCTCGCGAGCATGGGATCGAACCAGGGGTCGTCACAGGACTCGTACGCCCCGTAGCCCCAGAGCAGGCATGGCGCGGAACCGTCGAGCGGGGTGTCCGCCCGCCAGGCCAGGGTCACCGGCACCTGGGTGCCGTCCTGGGCGATCGCCTCGTCCCGCCGGGTGCGGTAGGCGGCCGCGTCGTAGGTCGGCACCTCACGTCGCTTGCGCAGCCGGCGCTCACCGGTACGCAGATCGACGTCGTACCACGCCGGCGGCTCCACGAGGGACTCGACCTTGACCGTGACCTCGGTGGCGTCGTATTCGAGGATCGTGGCGATGGACAGCGTGCCGGCCGGGATCTCCGCGTGCACCTCCCGCTCCTGGCCGGTGGTCCGATCCACGATGCGCAGCAGCGGGAACCCGTCGCGGCGCAGCTCGAGCACGAGGAAGCCGGCGAGTACGTGGCAGGCGCGCAGCCGCTCGCCGGGCCGGGCGGGCGCCGCTAGTGTCCACTGTGGACCAAACCCAAGCCGGAACTCGACCGCGCCGTCGTTCGTCACGGCGTACAGCTCGTCGGATTCCGAGGCGTGGTCGACCCGGTACTCGATGCCCTTGTGACGCGGCCTGACCACGACGGGCGGTGCGGTCGGGTCGGCGGCCGGGATGAGCCAGGTCTCGGTCGTGTCCCGGCACGCGATCTCGATGAGGATGTACGCCCGGCTCGTGGTCGTGCGGACGGTCAGGTCGTACCGGGGGTCGTCCTCGACGAACACGCAGACGTCCTCGGTCGTGGGCGTGCCGATGCGGTGCCGCCAGACCTGGTATGGGCGGAACAGTTCATCGTGGACGGTATAGAAGAACGTCGACGAGTCCGCGCTCCACGCGCCGCCGTAGTAGGTGCGCGGAGCGGTGTCCGGAAGGTCCTCGAGTGTCCCGGTGTCCCGGAACCGCAACTCGTAGACCTCGTCGCCGGTGGTGTCGAGCGAGTACGCCAGGAGCCGCCCGTCGGGACTGACCTCGCGCACGCCGATCTCCACAAACCCGGCAGAGCCGGCGAAGTCGGCGAGGTCCAGCAGTACGGTCGCCGAGGTCGAGGGATCACGGGTTGACAAGAACTGCTCGTACTCACTTCCGGCGACCGTCCGGGTGTAGTAGAAAAAGGCACCACGCTTCCAACTGACTGACTCATCAGTCGGTAGGACGCGCCGCTCCACCTCGCCGAACAATCCGTTGGACAGGTGTGCCAGATGCTCCATGGCCCGGTCGTAGTACCCGCGCTCCGCGCTCAGGTACGCCATGAAGGCCGGGTCGGAGTGGTCGCTCGTCCAGGCGTACTCGTCGATCCACGTGGTGCCGTGCAGCTCCCGCTGCGTCGGGATCACGGGCGCGACCGGTGGTACGGCATTGTCGTCACGCGGCATCAGCGGACCCTAGCCTGCCGCGCCCGTTGCTCCCAAGGGAGAAACCGATGATCAGTCCCGCCCGACGATTGGCGCTGGCCGTCACGGCCGCACTAGCGGCGCTCGTCCTACCCGCCGTCCCGGCACTCGCCGAGGACACTCCGAGCCCCAGTGCCAAGACCACCTTCGTGCTCGGCATCAAACAGGACATCGACTCGCTGAACCCGTACGTCGGCGTGGTCGCCTCCGCCTACGAGGCGTATCAACTGATGTACGACTATCTGACCGGGTCGAGCGAGAAGGACTTCAGCCCGGTGCCGGGTCTCGCCGAGTCGTGGGAGACGTCGGCCGACGGCAAGACGTGGACGTATCACATCCGCAAGGGCGTCAAGTGGTCCGACGGTCAGGACCTGACGGCCAAGGACGTCGTGTACTCGTTCCAGCGCGCGATCGACGGCGACACGGAAAACGGGCAGTACGGCAACTACGTCGCGAACATCACCAAGGTGAGCGCGACCAACGACTACACGGTCGTGATGGAGACGAGCGAACCGAGCCCGAGCATGCTCCGGCTCCTCGTACCGATCCTGCCCGAGCACACCTGGTCGAAGGTCAGCGGCGAGGATGTCGGCACGTTCGCCAACGACAACGCACCTGTGGGCAGTGGCCCGTTCAAGCTCGTCGAGGCGAAGAAGGGCCAGTCCTACCGGTTCGAGGCGAACAAGCAGTACTGGGCCGGTGCGCCGAAGATCGACGAGCTGATCATCCGGGTGTACGCCGACGACGCGCCCTTGGCGCAGGCTCTGCGCACCGGCGAAGTGCACATGGTCAACGACATCTCCGCGTCGGTCTTCGAGTCCCTGATGAACCAGCCCAACATCACCACCAGCGACTCGAAGTACTCCGGCTTCACCGAGTTGGCGTACAACGTCGGTGCGGCCACAGTGGACGGTAAGGCGATCGGCAACGGCCACCCCGCGTTGAAGGACAAGCGGGTTCGCCTCGCGATCGACCACGCCCTCGACCGCAACGTGTTGCTCGACAAGGTGCTTCGCAACCACGGCACAATCGCGTCCGGTGTGATCCCGCCGATCTACGCGGACTGGCACTGGAACCCGGGCAGCGCGGCTCGCGCGTTCGACGTCGCCAAGGCCAACGAGCTGCTCGACCAGGCCGGCTACCCCAAGGGAGCCGGTGGCGTGCGTGCCGGCCCGGACGGCAAGAAGCTGGAGTTCCGGCTCTTCGGCCGGGAAAGCTCGGAGACCTCCAAGAAGAATGTGGAGTACATCCGCGACTGGTTGAAGGAGATCGGTATCACGGTCACCGTCTCCATCATGTCGGAGGACCAGCTGACCGCCGTGATCGGCGAGGGCGAGTACGACATGTTCGAGTGGGGCTGGGTCGTCGAGCCGGACCCGGACTTCCAGCTCTCGGTGTTCAGCTGCGGCCAACGCTCCACTGAGGACGGTGGCGAGATCTCGGCCGGCTGGTCGGACAGCTTCTACTGCGACGAGTCGTACGACGCGCTCTACGAGAAGCAGAAGACGATCCTCGACCCGGCGGCGCGTACTGCGGTCATCAAGGAGGCGCAGCAGCACCTCTACGACAACGCGGTCTACTCGGTGCTGTACTACTACAACAACTTCGAGGCGTACCGCAGCGACAAGTTCACCGGCTTCGTCCACCAGCCGAGCAACGGTGGGTCGCTGGTGTTCCAGTACGGCACGTACACCTACCGCAACATCGCGCCGGTCACCAACCAGACGGCGCAGAAGCGCTCGCTCGGCGGGATCGCGCTCGTCATCGGGGTCGGCGCGGGCCTGATCGCACTGGCCGGTGTCGCGGTGGTGCTGTTCAGCCGCCGCCGGCGGGTGACGGCGGACGAGCGGGAGTAGCCCGTGACAACAACGACGGCCGGGGGCGGCGTGCGTGCGCGCCGCCCCCGGGCGCTGCCACTGCGGTACGTCGTCCGCAAGACGGTCACCGCGTTCGGCACGCTGGTGTTCGTCGTGATCGTCAACTTCTTCCTGTTCCGGGTGCTGCCCGGTGACCCGGCCAAGGCGTTCTCACCGCGCGGCCGCAACGCCGACCCGAACCGGCTGGCCGAGATCCGCCGGGACCTCGGCCTCGGCCTGCCGTGGCACGAGCAGTTCTGGGCGTACGTGAAGAACCTCGCCTCGTTCGACCTCGGCGTCTCGTGGGGTCAGCACGCGCCGGTGTCACGGCTCATCGGGGAGCGGTTGTGGCCGACCGTGCTGCTGTCCGGTACCGCGCTGCTGCTCGCCGCCGGGATCGGCATGTGGCTGGGCGCGCGGGCAGGCTGGCGACACGGCAGCCGGCTGGACCGCGTCTCGTCGAGCGGGGCCGTCACGCTCTACTCCACCCCGGAGTGGCTGCTCGGCCTCGTCCTGCTGATCGTGCTCAGCGATCTGGGTGTGATACCGGCGGCCGGTATGCAGAACCCGCT
>DASRII010000413.1:0-19704 GCA_035650075.1 Micromonosporaceae bacterium
CCGAGCGTCTTCATCAGACCGCTGCCCAGGAAGGCGACCGCGAGCAGGCCCTGCAGTATCCAGAGGAACACGTTCATCGGCACTCCTTAGTTGAAGCTTCAACCGTCGGGTTCGGAGGCTACCTCGCGAGAGGTTGAAGCGTCAACTATCGCGGGTGGCGGCGGTCCCCCAAGATGAAGGTCTATGGAGACCGCCAAGCAGGGTACCGCTGTCCTCACCGTGCTGCTCACCGGTATCGCGGTGGAGGTGATCCTCGCCTTTGCCAAGGGCGAGCAGCTCAACCTCGTACGGTTGGGCACGCTGCTCGGGGTCATCCTGGTCATGCTGCTGGTGTTTCTCGTCGCGCGGCAGCAGGAGACGAGCCTGCGGGTGGTCGTCGCCGGGGTGCTCTTCGTCGTCGGCGTCGCGGCGATCGCCGTCGGGCTGCTGCTGGTCCTCGACGTGGTCCCGGTGACCAGCAACGTCTGGTCCAATGTCCTGGGTACGACGATGATGAGCGCCGGGGTGATCACTTTCCTCGCCGGCGTCTACGTGGCCAGGCAACGCAAGGCCGTGCAGGTCGACGCGGCGATGGAGTACACCCACCTCGAGCCGAACCTCTCGACCGCCCTCTTCGGCGGCGGCTCGCCCGCGCTGCTGACCACCTACAGCGGGTACGGGCAGCCGATGGAGGGGGTCGTCAACATCTGCGGGCAGCTGCTCGATGTGCGCGATCTTCATTACGTCGCCTATTTCACGAGGTCGACCTGCCGGTTCTGCGTGGATGTCCTGGGCGACGCCCGGATTGCCGGAATGGTGGGTGAGGTGAGCCCGGAGGAGCGGCGATCGCATTACGAGGCATTCGGGCGCCTCACGCATGATCTGGTGAAGATGCTCAATCGCAAATTCGAGGACGTCGACTCAGGTCACCTGATCCGCGTGGTGCTCGATGTGCAGAAGGGCGCTCTCTACTATTTCCGGATCGAGGAGGACAGGTTCCTGTTCGGCGTCACGATGAGCCAGGAGAAGGTACTGGAGACCGACGCGAAGATGCTGCTTCTCGTCGACCGGGTGGGCGAAGCGCTGGGGCATCGGCCGAACCCGGAATTCGACCGGTGGGACGACGACAACGTCCGGCCGTTCCCGCCCCGGCCGAAGAATGGCCAGGCTTCTTAGGCTGGTCGGTCTCGCCGCCCTGGGCTACCTCGTCGCCCGGGTGGCGGGGCTGACAGGTCTGGACGACTCGACCTGGTACCTCTACGGCACCGCTCTGCTGCTCGGCATCGGGCTGTTCGGCAGCACGTACAGCATCGATGTCGACGAGCTTCGTCGCGACGGATGGCTCGTGCTCGTGGGCGTCACGGGCGGCGTGCTGGCGAAGGCCGTGCTGATCGGCGGCAGCCTCGCGCTCGCGTTCCGCGACCCGGTCTTCCTCATTCTCGGCGTCGCGGTCGCGCAGATCGATCCATTGTCGGTCGCCGCGCTGATGGGCGACAAGAGAATGTCACCTCGCGCGAAGTCCATCCTCGCCGCGTGGGCGTCCTTCGACGACCCCATCACGGTGATTCTTTCCGTGTACGCGATATCGGTGCTCCAGCCGGATGGTCAGGGACTGGGTGTCGGCTACGGCGTTGATCTGCTGTTGAACCTGGCCTTCGCGGCGGTGGCGTATCTACTGTGGCTGGTGGTACGGCGACACCGCGTGCTGGCTTTCGTCGGTTTGGCGGTGCTCTTCGCGGTCGCCGTGAGCCAGTTCCTCATGCTCGGCCTCGCCATCGCGGGACTGTTCTACCGACCGCCGCTCGATCGGGTGGTCGCGCGGGTCACGCAGGGCGCGCTGGCGGTCGCGGTGGTGCTACTGGGCATGCTGCTGGTCGGCGGCATCAGTGTCGGCCGGGGGGCAGCGCTCGGCGCCGCCGCCTTCGGTGCTCAGATCGTGGTCGGCTGGCTGCTCACCCGCCACCTGCCGCGGCTCGACCGGGTGCACCTCGCGTTCGCGCAGCAGAACGGCATCACCGCGATCATCCTGGCGCTGCGGTTGGAGGCGTACTACGCCGGGTCGGTAGCCGTCATCGCGCCGGCGATCCTGGTCACCAATACAATATTCATTGTTGCCAATCATTTGGTGGATCGGCGGGAACGACGGCGTACGCCCGCACCGGAAACGAGCTGAACCCGACGACTCGGGGCGGCGCCGCGTGCAGCCGGGCGCCCGTCGCGGGGAGATGCTCGAGATTGGTCAGATGCTCCAGTACCGGGATGCGGTTCGCGAGCAGGATCGAGTGCGCGGGTCTTCGTGGATCCTGCGCGTTGTCGAGATTCACGCTGTCGATCCCGACCAACTTGGCTCCACTGTGGACCAGCTCTTCGGCGGCGGCCTCGGTCAGGTAGGGTGCGTCGCCGCCGTACTCCGGTGTGCGCCAGTGTCGATCCCAGCCGGTGTGCAGCAGCACGGCGGTGTCCTCCAGCGTCAGCCCGTCGAACGCCTCAGGCCCGATCGCCCTTCCGGTCGGGCGGACCACGACGATCGGCAGGTCCGCCACCGACTCCAGCGGGACGGCGGCGAGGTCGGGGCCGTCGGCGTACCGGTGGAACGGACTGTCCACATAGGTGCCCGTGTTGCCGACCATCGAGATGCGGTCGATCGCGAACTCGACGCCTTCCGCGTACCTTTCTCTCGATTGCTCGCGAGTCAGGTGCGGGCCGATCTCCGGACCCGGTAGCCCGGGGAAGGTCGTCATGCCGGCTTCGATCGGGTGGCTCAGGTCGATGAGTCGGTTCACGCGGCCGTCCCTCGGTCGAGCTGGAAATGCCAGATGATTGTGCACGGGTTGCCGCCGGCGCCCCACGTCGCCTCGGGGACCAGCTCCAGGAGCGACCACGGCCAGTCGTGCCAACTGCCTGGCTCGAGCTCGATGTCATTGGACCGGGGCGGCGACTGGCCCGCACGCGGGTGGCCGCCGGGCTCCTCACAGCGCCGCACCTGCAAGCCCGCCCGAAGAGCAGCGCGCAGGTAGGTGCCGGCGGTGTGGCGGTACGTGGCCACCAGGCCGGGCTCGCCGGCGGGGCCGAGAGCCGCGACGACCGAGCCGCGGAGAATCAGCTCGTGGTGCGCGTCGGAGATGACGACGTGGCCGCCGGGGCGCAGGACCCGGGCGAACTCCGCCATCACCGGCTCCAGATCTTGGACATGTGCCAGGGCGAGGCCGCTGACGACGAGGTCGACCGAGCTGTCGGGCACTGGGAGTCGGCGCAGATCGCCTCGCAGGAACGTGGCCTCGCCCACCCGGACACGGGCTCGGTCGAGCATCTCTTCGGAGCTGTCGACCCCGATGACCTGGTGTCCACGCGTCTTCAGGTACGCCGCGTACCGGCCGGTGCCGCAGGCGGCGTCGAGAGCGGTACCGGTCGGCAGCGAGTCGATGATCTCGAGCATGATCGGCTCGTCGCAGTCGAACAGGTCGTTGCGCGGTTCGTCGTAGCTCGCCGCCCACTGGCGGTAGCCCGTCAGCGTGTCACCGCGTTCGACCATCACGCCTTCGTGACCGGCGAGCTTCTCGTCGTCAAGAAGGCGGCGCACCTCGGCCAGCCGCGCGTCGATGTAGTCCTTGTCGTAGTCGCCCGCCCACCCGCGCAGCAACGCGATCCCCTCGAGCCCCAGCAGGTACGCCAACGGGTGCTGATAGATCATGCCGCGACGCTAACGGCCCGTATCGATGGATTCCAGGCATTTACCGACCGTGGTGGTGGCGCCGGCGTCAGTCCTTCGGCAGCGCGGCGTAGAGGTCGATGCCGTTGCCGTCCGGGTCGGTGATGGATGCGTACCGCTGGCCCCAGAAGGCATCCCAGGGCTCGCGGAGAGTCGCCGCGCCGGCCTCGACCAGCTCGGCGTACTTCGCGTCGACGTCGGCCGGCGTGTCGAACTCGAACGCCAGCGCCGATCGCGGGCTGCCCGATGGCGACTCCCAGCGCGGGCTGAACGGCTGGATGGACTCCTCGCTGTCGAGCATCAGCTCGAAGCCGGGTGCGAGCTCGGTGTTGCGGTGGTCGGCGGCGTCTCCGGGGAACTCCAGGCCGAGAAGGCCGTAGAAGGCGACCGCGGCGGTCATGTCACTGACCACGAACCCGATGGCGTTTGCTTTGGCTGTCATGCCGCTGACGCTACGAAAGGGGTACGACATTATCGTGGCGGCCATCAGCAGACCTGAGCGAGCGCGGTAGCCCGAACGACGGGAAGACGCTGTTCTCGAAGCGGGTCATGGCGCAGATCCGGTCGCCGGCAAGAGTGAGTACGTAGAGGCCGACGCCGTGACTGACGCCGGTGGGCGTGCGCAAATAGGCGCCGAACGCCGGCTGACCGTTGGCTCGGGTGGGGACGAGATCGAACCTGCGACCTGCGCTGAAGATGCTGGCGCAGAATCGGGCCACGACGTCCCGACCCTCGTACTCGAAGGGAATCGGCGGCATGGACACGAAGACGTCGTCGGTCAGCAGGGTCACCAGCGCATCGACATCGGCGGACTCCCACGCGCGTACAAATTTCGCCACGATCTCGTCCTCGGCGGGTGAGCCGGACGCGGGCGGCGACTCGGTCGGACGTCGGTGCTGCATGGTGGCGCGGGCCCGTTTGAGGGCGCTCTTCACCGACTCGACGCTCGATTCCAGCATGTCGGCCACCTCGTTGGCATGGAACCCGAGGACGTCGCGGAGCAGGAGCACAGCGAGCTGGCGCGGCGGCAGGATCTGCAGGGCGGTCACGAAGGCCAACGAGATGGTCTCGGTCTGCTCGTAACGCTCTTCCGGACCGAGCAGGGTATCCGGAAACGGCTCGAGCCAGACGACCTCGCCGAGTCGGGTCGGCTCGGGCGGTTCCACACTGGGCACGTCCCACTCCTTTGCCGAGCGTCGGCTGGCCGACCGGCGTGCGTTGAGGCACTGGTTCGTCGCGATCCGGTAGAGCCAGGTGCGCAGCGAGGCGCGTTCCTCGTACCCTCCGACGCCTTGCCAGGCGGCCAGCAGCGTGTCCTGCAGCGCGTCCTCGGCGTCCTGGAACGATCCGAGCATCCGGTAGCAGTGCACCTGCAGCTCCCGGCGGTACGGCTCGGTCAGCTCCCGGAACGCCTCGCCGTCCCCGGCCCGCGCTCTGGAGAGCAAGTCGGCTGCCACTTCCTCCACTCCCATTCCGGTATGGACACCGGCCAACAGACAAACGGGGCGGTCGGTGGCCGCCACTTTTCGCGGTGTCACGGTGTCTACCCCAGTGGTAGCTGACAACACAACAGGAGGGGACCGGAATGGGAAGGATCGTCGTCAGTGAGAACGTCTCGCTCGACGGGGTCATCCAGGACCCGACGGGTGAGGAGGGCTTCAGCTTCGGTGGCTGGTTCCGCCAGATCGGGAACGAGGACCGCGAAGCGTGGGCCAAGGTCGAACTCGACGAGGCGCTGGGCACCGAAGCGCTGCTGCTGGGTCGGCGAAGCTATGAGTGGTTCGCCGCGCGGTGGGCATCCCGAACTGGTGAGTGGGCGGACCGGTTGAACAGCCTGCCCAAGTACGTCGTGTCCACGACCCTCGAAGACTTCGCCTGGAACAACTCGACGGTGCTGAAGGTCGACGAGATCTCCAAGCTGAAGCAGGCGGTGAACGGGGACATCGTCGTCTACGCCAGCGCCCAGCTCGTGCATACGTTGATCGAGCACGACCTCGTCGACGAGCTGCGGCTGATGATCTTCCCGTTCGTGCTCGGGGGCGGCGATCGCCTCTTCGGCGAGACCAGCGATCGAAAACGAATGCGGCTGGTCGACCACCGGACCGTCGGGGACGGCCTGGCCCTCCTCACCTACCAGGCCGTCCGAGACTAGTACCCATCCAGTCAGTTCCAGTTGTCGATTTTGACGTCGTGGGGATCCGGTGCGCCCTTCCCGGTTTCGATCAGCGACTTCAGGCTCATCAGAAAGACCGCCCACTTGGTGCTGCAGTGGTGCATGAATTCCACCGGCTCCTTCCAGCCTTCGTGCTTGAAGAGAACGATGGTGTGGTCGCCTACCTGATCGAGGCCCCAGTCCACGTGCGTGCCGATCCATTCGTCGGGTCCGTCGACCACCTCCCACAGCACGTGCTGGCCGGGGCGAAGCTCGAGGACCTTCATGTCGAATCCGCCGGCGCCGAACCGGAATTGGAGCACGCCGCCGGGGTCGTTGCCTTCGCCTCGAGTGTCGGTCGTCCACCAACCGGCGAGCCCCTCGGCGGTAGTCAAGGCCGCATAGACCTCGTCCGCCGACGACTTGATTCCCACTCGGTGCAGGATGTCTACCATTTTCGATTCTCCTCTTCAGCTTGGTCTTTGGTGCGCTGAATCGCCTCGGCGATCCGCTTGATGCGCCGGAGCCTGGCGTCCCACGCCGCCCCCACCGAGGACAGCTGAGCGACCGCGCGGGCAAGTTGCGCCTCGTCCACGCGGTACCTCCTCTCTCGCCCGACCGGCGACGCGTGCACCAGGCCGACGCGGTCGAGCACGCCGAGATGTTTCGCGATGGCCTGCCGGGTCACGGGCAGGTGCTCGCTGAGGCTGGTGGCGGTGCCGTCGCCGTCCGCCAGGAGCAGGTCGAGCATCCGCCGACGGGTCGGGTCCCCGATCGCGGACCACAGATCGTCGTCGACGGCGGCGGTCATGGGGTTGACACCAGCTTCGCGATGTACTCGCCGAGTCGGGGAACGAAGGTGTCCCAACCGACGCTGTGTTCGCGGTACTGCTCCGCCAACTTGGCGGCCTCCCAGCCCATCTCCCGGAATCCGGTCTCGGTGAGCCGAATTCTTGTGCCGTTGCCCGACGGAATGAGCTCGAAGGTGACCAGCAGCGAGTGGGCGGCGTCGTCGGTATAGCACCATCGGAACGAGAACAATCGAGGCGGTTCGACGTCCACCACGGTGATCGGTACGACGTCAACCCGGTCGCCCCAGACCAGCTCACCGACCGCGCCCGGAGTCGCTTCGAGGTCGGCGTCGTCGGTCCACCATTGCGATATGTGCTCCGGGCGGCTGACGACCTCGAAGACCACCTCGGGCGAGGCGTCGACGTGGATCTCGCGCTCGATGCTGCCGTACTCCATGCTTCCTCCATGCGCAACGTTTGGTTGCACATCACGCTACCGCGGATGTCGCGATCGTGCAACCTTCGGTTGCGCATGCCAGGGCTACGGCACCATCCGGCGCTGGAGGAAGGGCAGGAAATGCCCGGCGTACCGTCGCCGCAGCTCGACGTTCGTCCAGTCCTGGCCGGTGATCCGCCCGCGGCACAGTGCGGCGCCGCAGCGACACGGCGCCAGGACGTACTCCGGCTCGCTTTCCCACAGCGCGTAGTCGCCGGTGATCTCCTCGCCCGCGCGGACGGGCCTGCGCGCGACGATCCGCAAGCCGTCGGCGAGCCAGACGTTCGGGTCGCACGAGTGGTTGAGGTAATAGTCGAGGTCGTCCTCGGGTCCGGCCAGCAGCACGTCGTCGTCCACAATGGAGTACGAGATGCCGCCCGGCACCTCGCCCGCCCGCAGTTGGGCGACGGAGTAGACCGTGCCGCCCCACACCATGAGCACCTCGTCCGGGGCGACGTCTCCCGTCACGAACAAGCCCTGTCCCTGGATCGGGGAGGTCCGCAGCTCCAGACGCGGATCGAACCAGGTCCGCGCCGGGTAGCTCGTCATCCGGGCAGCATAGATAGTCGAACCCGGTGGGCGGTACGGGGGACGACACGGTACACTGCGGGCATGACCCGGGGCTTCTGCCTGCTCCTTAGTGAGCCGTGCTGACGCGATAGACGGCGACAGCACGGCGACCCCTCCTGCGAGAGGGGCTTTTTCATGCCCTGGAGAAGACGACCCCGAGTGAGGACACCATGAGCGAGGCAACGGATATCCCCCCCTTCCGGTACACCGCGGCGCTGGCCGGCGAGATCGAGCCGCGCTGGCAGGACCGGTGGGAGGAGGCAGGCACCTTCCACGCGCCCAACCCGACCGGTGACCTGGCCGACCCCAGCCATCCGAGGGCGGGCGCGGACAAGCTGTTCGTCCTGGACATGTTCCCCTACCCCTCGGGGGAGGGGTTACATGTCGGGCACCCGCTGGGCTACATCGGTACCGACTGCTACGGCCGGTTCAAGCGGATGGCCGGCCGCAACGTGCTGCACGCCATGGGGTTCGACGCGTTCGGGCTACCGGCCGAGCAGTACGCGGTGCAGACCGGCCAGCACCCGCGCAAGACCACCGAGGAGAACATCGACCGGTACCGGGCGCAGCTGCGCATGCTGGGCCTGGCCTACGATCCGCGGCGGTCGGTCGTCACCATGCATCCCGGCTACTACCGCTGGACACAGTGGATATTCCTACAGATCTTCAATTCCTGGTACGACCCGCGGCAGCGCAAGGCCCGCCCGATCGCCGAGCTGATCTCGGAGTACGAGTCGGGTGAGCGCCCGACAGACGACGGTCGACCGTGGACGGAACTGTCCGAAGTGGAGCGCCGGCGGATCGTCGACGACTACCGGCTGACGTACGTGTCGGAGGCCCCGGTCAACTGGTGTCCCGGCCTGGGCACGGTACTGGCCAACGAGGAGGTCACCGCCGACGGCCGGTCCGACCGCGGCAACTTCCCGGTGTTCAAGCGCAGCCTGCGCCAGTGGATGATGCGGATCACGGCGTACGCCGACCGGCTGCTGGAGGATCTGGACACGCTGGACTGGCCGGAGAAGGTCAAGCTGATGCAGCGCAACTGGATCGGCCGGTCCACGGGCGCGCACATCGGGTTCCCTGTGCGGGTGAGCCCCATCGACAGCAAGCGCATCCGCGTGTTCACCACGCGGCCGGACACCGTGTTCGGGGCGACGTACATGGTGCTGGCGCCCGAGCACGAGCTGGTCGACGAGCTGGTGGCCAACGCCTGGCCTGCGTCCACAAAGGACCGCTGGACCGGCGGATACAAGACGCCGCGCGAGGCCGTCGACGCGTACCGCAAGGCGGCCGCGAGCAAGACGGATGTCGAGCGGCAGGCCGAGGCCCGCGAGAAGACCGGGGTGTTCATCGGGGCGTACGCCACCAACCCGGCTACCGGCGAGGCGATCCCGGTGTTCATCGCCGACTACGTGCTGGCCGGCTACGGCACCGGAGCCATCATGGCCGTTCCCGGGCAGGACGAGCGGGACTGGGAGTTCGCGGAGGCGTACGACCTGCCGATCGTGCGTACCGTCCAGCCACCGGAGGACTTCGACGGCAAGGCCTATCTGGGCGAGGGTCCGGCGATCCACAGTGGATTCCTGGACGGCCTGAACGTAAAGGACGCCAAGGCCAAGATAACGCAGTGGCTGGAGGACAACGGCTACGGCGAGGGTGCCATCACCTACCGGCTGCGCGACTGGCTGTTCAGCCGCCAGCGGTACTGGGGCGAGCCGTTCCCCATCGTGTACGACGAGACGGGCCTGCCCGTCGCCCTGCCCGAGGAGATGCTGCCCGTCGAGCTACCGGACGTGGCCGACTTCTCGCCGAAGACCTTCGACCCGGACGACTCCGATACCGACCCGGAGACGCCGCTGTCGCGCAACTCCGACTGGGTCGAGGTGGAACTGGACCTGGGCGACGGGCGTGGGCGCCGGCGTTTCCACCGCGAGACCAACGTGATGCCGCAGTGGGCCGGCTCGTGCTGGTACGAGCTGCGCTACCTGGACCCGAACAACGACAAGTCCTTTGTGGACGCCGAGAACGAGCGGTACTGGATGGGTCCCCGGCACGCCGAGGACAGTGGCGGAGTCGACCTGTACGTCGGTGGCGTCGAGCATGCGGTGCTGCACCTGCTGTACGCCCGGTTCTGGCACAAGGTGCTGTACGACCTGGGCTACGTGTCGTCGTTCGAGCCGTACCGGCGGCTGTTCAACCAGGGCTACATCCAGGCCTACGCCTTCACCGACGAGCGCGGTGTCTACGTACCGGCCGAGCAGGTGGTCGAGCGGGACGGCCGGTACTTCTACGGCGAGCGGGAGGTCAGCCGCGAGTACGGCAAGATGGGCAAGTCGCTGAAGAACGTGGTGACCCCCGACGAGATGTGCCGGGTGTACGGCGCCGACACATTCCGGGTGTACGAGATGTCGATGGGCCCGCTGGACGTGTCCCGGCCGTGGGAGACCCGGGCGGTCATCGGCTCGTACCGCTTCCTGCAGCGGGTCTGGCGGCTGGTGGTCGACGAGGACACCGGACAGACGCGGGCCTTCGAGGACGGGCGAATCGACGACGCGACCAATCGCCTGCTGCACAAGACGATCGACGGCGTACGGTCCGATATGGAGGGTCTGCGGTTCAACACGGCGGTCGCCAAGCTGATCGAGCTGACCAACCGGCTGACCGCGATCGCCGGTGACGGTGTGCCGCGCGAGGCCGTCGAGGCGCTGGTGCTGATGCTGGCGCCAACCGCTCCGCACATCGCCGAGGAGCTGTGGCAGCGGCTGGGCCACGACGAGTCGCTGGCGTACGAGCCCTTCCCGGTCGCCGACCCGGCCTGGCTGGCGGCCGAGACGGTCACCTACCCGGTACAGGTCAACGGCAAGGTGCGCGCCCGGGTCGAGGTCGAGGCCGACGCCGACGAGGCAACGGTACGGGAGGCCGCGCTGGCCGAGATCGCCGACCAGTTGGCCGGCAAGGAGCCACGCAAGGTCATCATTGTGCCCGGCCGAATGGTCAGCATCGTGACGTAGGATCCGGGGCATGCCCCGCGCGTCGGACGACACCCAGGTGCTGCCCCGGGTGGAGGCGGAACCGTGCGTGGTCAAGCATCGCGAGATCCGCAGCCACCGCAGGCGGCGGCGGGTCCGCCGGATCGCGCTGATCCTGGTCGCCGTGCTGGGGTTGGTCGGTGGCGGCGCGCTGATCAGCAGTTGGCTCTACGTCCGGTCGGTCGAAGCGTCGATCGAGCGCGTCGACGCGTTCGACCAGGTGCCCGACGAGTCGCGCCCGATGAAGGTCGTGCCCAGCGCGCTCAACATGCTCGTGCTCGGCAGCGACTCCGGGGACCCGGATCCGGACGACGACGGCGCCCGAACCGACACGATCATGTTGGTGCACATCCCGGCGGACCGGTCGAGTGCCCAGCTCATCTCGATCCCCCGGGACACCTGGCTGCCGATCCCGAAGTCGGCCGACGGCAGGCACGGCGGCGAGGACGGGAAGATCAACCAGTCGTACGAGTGGGGCGGCGTACCGCTGCTGATCCAGACCGTCGAGAGTTTCACGAAGGTACGCATCGACCACGTCGGCATCCTCGAGTTCGCGGGGTTCGTCAGAATCATCGACGCGATCGGCGGTATCGACATCACGGTCGACCGCAACTTCAAGTCGATCCACCCGCCGTTCCGGCAGTTCCACAAGGGCCGGCAGCACATGGACGGGGCGACCGCGCTCGACTACTCCCGGCAGCGCAAGCAGTGGCCCGACGGTGACTTCGCCCGGATCCGCCACCAGCAGGCCGTCATCAAGGCCATGCTGGACAAGGCGGCGTCCAGTGGCCTGCTGACCAACCCGGCCCAGTTGAACGCCTTCGTCCGCGCGACCGCCGACGCGGTCACCGTGGACCGCACGATGTCCATTGTGGACATGGCGATGAACCTGCGGAACCTGCGCAGCAACAACATCACGTTCCTGACCAGCCCGGTCAGCGGTACCGGTCCGGTCGGTTCGCAGAGCGTGGTGTTCGCCGACTTTACGAAGGCCAGCCAGCTCTACGACGCGGTCCGTCGCGACTCGGTCGCGGAGATTGTCGCCACGGCGAAGTAGGGTACCGGCATGACCGGGCCGGCTTTCAGGTGGTCATGCCGGCCCCCCGCTGACGCCGGGGGGCCGGCATGACCTGGACCGCGATCCGCAACGCGATCGCGATCTGGGTCGGCCTGATCGTGTTGGTGGCGGTCGGTGCGGTCGCCGGTACTCTCGCAAAGTCCGACGATGCGGCGGGTGAGTCGGCGGCGGCCGCCGAGAACCGATCCGCGCCGCCGAAGCTGCCGGCCGCCGGTCCGACCGCGCACGCCACGCTGGACGGCCGCAGCGGCTTCCGCCACCCCGGCGTGCTGGTCAGCACGCGCCAGCTCGACTTCGTCCGCGACCAGCTCAACAAGGGCCAGGACCCGTGGGCGACAGCGTTCGCCGCGATGGCGGCGAGCCCGTACGCCGCACTGTCCTGGCGGCCCAAGCCACGCGCGGTCGTCGAGTGCGGGCCGTTCTCGACACCGGATCTCGGGTGCCGGGACGAGTGGTCCGACGCGGTGGCGGCCTACACGCACGCCCTGCTGTGGTACCTGACCGGCGAGCGCGCGTATGCCGAGAAGGCGATCGAGATCCTGGACGCCTGGTCCGCCGTGGTCAAGCGGCACACCAACCGCAACGCGCCGCTGCAGGCCGCGTGGTCGGCCGCCTCGTTCGTGCGGGCCGCTGAGATCATCAAGCACACGTACGATCCCTGGCCGCTGGCCAACCGGACCGTCTCGATGTTCCGCACCGTCTACCTCCCGCTGGTCAGGGGCGGGGCGCCGCAGGCCGGCGGCAACTGGGAGCTGATCCTGCTCGACGCCGCGGTGGGCATCGCGGTGTTCACCGACGACCGGGCGCTGTTCGACCAGGCGCTGGCCAAGACGCAGGCGCGCGCCCGCGCGTTCATCTACCTGACGAGCGACGGCGTCTATCCGCGCATGCCGAACGGCACCGGCTCGCGGTCGGCCATGGTGTCTTTCTGGTACGGACAAAGCACGTTCGTGGACGGGGTGAGCCAGGAGACGTGCCGCGACTTCGGCCACACCGCGTGGGGGTTCGCCGCCCTGGCGCACATCGCCGAAACGGCCTGGTTGCAAGGCGTCGACCTGTACGCCGAGGTGCGCAAGCGGCTCGTCGGTGCGCTGGAGTTCCACGCCACCTACGAGCTCGGCGAAGCCGTGCCGCGGTGGCTGTGCGGTGGCGCGGTCCAGCTCGGTCTGCGGCCGGTGCCGGAGGTGGCGTACCACCACTACGCGTTCCGCCAGGGTGCCGCGATGCCCCGGACGGGGCAGTTCGTCGAGTCCAAGAGACCCGAGGGTGCGTCGTTCTTCTACGGCTGGGAGACGTTGACGCACGCCAACAATCCGTACTGAGCTAGAGTCCCGCCGTGGCCTACCCGCGCTTGCCGCCCCCGCGCCTGCGGACCCGGGTGCGCAACCGGCTGCGTCAGCTCGAGCGGCGGTGGCGTCGGGTGTTCCCGCAACCGCTAGCGCCGTGGACAGCACCACCGACCGCGCGGATCGTCGCCGGGCCGCTGGGGACCGAGATCACCGTGGAGTCGGTCGGGCAACTGCGCATCGAGCTGGCCGGCGCCAAGCTGGCGGGCTCGACGAGCGCGCTGGACGTGACGGTGACGGCCTGGCAGGCACCGTGGCCCGGATGGTCGGGGCGGCTCGGACCGGTACCGGGGCTGGTGTCCCAATCGGTGACCTTGCCGCGTTACGGGCGGGGATCGGCACACGTCCAGCTCGGGCTGGCCGCGCCCGTGCCGTTGACGCGGCTCGTGGCGGCCGTCCTGGCCGTGTTGGAGCCCGTGCACCCGCTACCGACCGCGATCCGGGCCGATGTCACGTATGACGGGGCCCGCCCGCCCTGGCTGCCGATCGAGCTGGGCCGGACACGACCCGACGTGTTCCTGGAGAGCTCGCGGTACGGGCTGACCGCTCCCCGAGGCGACGAGGTGATCCTGGTCGATGCCACCGCGGCCAGCCCCCGGGGCCGGGCACGCTGTGGTCCCGACCTGCCGTCCGGGGTGCTGACGCTGACCGGCGACTCGTGGCAGGCCGCTACCGGCCCGACCGTCGTGGCGGCCGGCCGGGTCGGCGATCCGCTCGACGCACGCCAGTCGGCCGCGCTGGCGCGGCTCGGCGCGGCCACGGTCGCCGGTGCTCCGGCGGACGTACCGCCCGCCGCACAGGCCGCCGCGCTGGCCCAGATCGCGATGACCGGCGTCGTCCTGCACGCGCCCGAGCTGGCCGAGCCGGCCGGCAAGCTACTGGCCCCGGAGCTGGCGGCGCTGCTGACCATGCCACTGCCCGACCGCGCGGCCGATCCCATCGAGTGGGAGCTGCGCAGCGTTGCCCAGCGCCGCGAGGCGTTGCGGGGGCACGCCGCGGCGTTCGCGATGCCGTACCCCACGCTGTCCCAGCCACCGCCGGTCAGCGCGCTGCTCGTGAGCCGGCGTCCCGGCAACGTCGTGCGGGCCGTGGCGACGCTGGCCGCTCAGACGTACCCGGCGCTCGAGATCGTGGTCGGCCTGCACGGCATCGACGCACCGGCGGACCTAGCCGCCGGCGACCGGCCGCTGCGGGTCCTGACCCTTCCGGCGGAGCTGAGCTTCGGCGAGGCCCTGGCCGCGGCGACCCGGGCGGCTGGCGGCAGCTTGGTCACCAAGGTGGACGACGACGACCGGTACGGGCCGGAGCACGTGTGGGACCTCGTGCTCGCCCGGCATTACTCGGGCGCCACGGTCGCCGGCAAGGCCGCGGAGTTCGTCCACCTCACGCCGTATGACGCGACGGTACGCCGGCGGATGGCCAGCGAGCTGTACACGGACGTGGTCGCCGGGGGCGCGCTGCTGATCTCCCGGGGAGACCTGGAGGACATCGGCGGCTGGCAGCCGGTACCGAAGTCGGTCGACCGCGCCTTGCTGGACCGGGTGCTCGCGGCGGGCGGGCTGATCTACCGCACCCACCCGTTCGGGTTCGTCTACACCCGGCATGCCGACGGCCACACCTGGGATCCGGGCCTGCGGTACTTCCTGCGCAACCCCCACCGGCACTGGCCCGGCCTGCCGCCGTACGCGGAGTTCGGCGCATGAGGGTGGTCCGTAACGACTGGTCTTCGGTGCGGGTACCGGAGCTGGGGCAGTGGACGCCCACGTTGCGGGTCAGCGTGGTGGTGCCGGCGTACGACTGCCAGCCCGGGCTGGACCTCGTGCTCGCCGCGCTGGCCAGGCAGAGCTACCCGCCGGACCTGCTCGAGGTCGTGGTGGTCGACGACGGCTCGCCGCGCCCGCTGGAGCTGCCGGCGGACCGGCCCGCGAACACGCGGCTGCTCCGGGTGCCGGACCACACCGACGAGTGGGGCATCGCGAGTGCCTGCCGCGTGGGCGTGCGGATGAGTACCGGCGACGTGATCCTGCGGCTCGACGCGGACATGGTCGTCTTTCCGGAGCACGTCGAGGCCCATGCGCGGTGGCATCACGAGGTCGGGTACGCCGTCACGCTCGGCTCGAAACGGTTCGTCGACGTTCACCCGGACCGACCCAGCTGGCCGTCACCGTCATCCCTGGCCGAGGTCGGTGCCGAGCGGCTCTTCGATCCCGTGGCCAGCGAACCGCACGCCTACGTCGAGAGCATCATCGCCCGAACCGACCGGCTACGAGCGGCGGATCACCTCGCGTTCCTGGCGCACGTCGGGGCGACGGTCGGGATGCGCCGCGAGCTGTACGAGGCGGCCGGCGGCTACGACGCGTCGATCCGGCGCGGGTCCGATACCGAGTTCGGGTACCGGCTCGCGCAGGCGGGTGCGCTGTTCGTGCCCGAGCCCGCGGCCGGCGCGTGGCACCTCGGCCCGTCCAGCATGATGCGGGACCAGACTCGGCTGCAGCGGTACAGCCGGCCGTTCCTCGCCGACGCGATGCCGCTGCCGCGGTGGCTGCGGTCGAGCGGCGGATCGAGCTGGGCGGTACCGCTGGTCACCGTGGCCATGGACGTCGACGGGCAGCCGCTGGAACTCGTGCGCTCGGCCGTGGACGCCGTGCTCGGCGGCGACGAGCCGGACGTGCGGGTGTGCCTCGTCGGCGGCTGGGACAAGCTCGCTCACGAGCAGCGGATCGTTCTCGACGATCCGCTGCTCGATCTGCGGCTGGTGGCCGCGACGTACCGGTCCGAGCCGCGGGTCAGGCTGGTCGACCGCGCGCCGGAGACCCCGTTCCCGTCGCCGTACCTGGTGCGGATGCCGGTCACCGCCGGACTCGGCCGATCAGCCGTTCGCCGGCTGGTCGAGACGGCGGACCGGTACGGCGCCGGACTCGTCCGGGCATCGGTCGACGGCGCCGACGTCGAGCTGTGGCGTACCGCCGCGCTCGGGCGGGCCCGCTGGGTTCGGCAGGACGGCGAATCGCTCGCCGACGTGGTCGCCGCGACCTACGGCGTACGCACGTTGCGGAGCCTCGGCTCCGGCGGACTGCCCGCCACGGTCGAGGTCGGCGGGCTCCGATCCTGGGCCCGCGCGACGGCACTCGTCGCGGTGCTCGCCGCCCGCCGGGTCTGGGCGGCGGTCAGAGGCGGTACGCGTCGTCCACAGTAGACGCACCACGGGTGTCGAAGAAGCGCTTCGCCAGACCGGCCAGGTGATCCGCGTCGTACTCGCGATGGTGCTGAACGAGGATCACCAGGTCGGCGGCTGCCACCGCGGCCTCGAGGTCGTCGGCGCGCTCCGCGGCGAGATCCGGTACATCCCAGTGCCCCACGCGCGGATCGTGGTAGCTCAGCCGCGCACCGAGCGCCGCGAGCCGCCGAGCCAGCGGAATCGCCGGTGACTCGCGTTGGTCGGCGACGTTGGGCTTGTACGTCACGCCGAGCAGCAGTACCGACGCACCGTTGATCGCCTTGCCCGCGTCGTTGAGGATGTTCTGGGCGCGCCGGGCCACGTACGCCGGCATCGTGGCGTTGATTTCCTGGGCCAGCTCGACGAACCGGAACGGGTACCCGAGCTTGGCGCGGACGTTGTGGCTCAGGTAGTTCGGGTCGATCGGGATGCAGTGGCCGCCCACGCCGGGTCCGGGGTGGAACGCCTCGAAGCCGAACGGCTTGGTACCGGCGGCGCGGATCACGTCCCACAGGTCGATGCCGAGCTGGTGGCAGAACTTCGACATCTCGTTGACGAGGGCGATGTTGATGTGCCGGTACGTGTTCTCCAGCAGCTTGGCCATCTCGGCTTCGCGGGTGCCCTTGGTGGGGACCACAGTGGACACGAACTGGCCGTAGAACGCCGCGGCCCGTGCCGTACACGTGGCCGTGTGGCCACCCACGACCTTCGGGGTGTTGTGCGTGCCGTAGGTCTGGTTGCCCGGGTCGATGCGCTCGGGGGAGTACGCGAGGTGGAAGTCGGTACCGGCGGCCAGGCCAGACTTCTCCAGGATCGGCCGGACCACCTCGTCGGTCGTCCCCGGATAGGTCGTGGACTCGAGCACGACCAGCATCCCGGGGCGGAGGTTGCGCGCTACGGTCTCGGTGGCCGCCTCGATCGCGCGCAGATCCGGTCCGTGGTAGTTGGACAGCGGCGTCGGTACGCAGATGACCGCCGTCGCCGCCTCGCCGATCGCGGCCTCGTCCACCGTCGCCCGGAACCCCGACAGGAGCATGGCCGCGACGTCGTCGTCGGTCACATCGTCCACATGGGACTGTCCAGACTGGAGTCTCCCTACGACCGCCGGCTCGGTGTCGAGGCCGACCACGGACAGGCCGGCCGCGCTCGCCGCTCGAGCCAACGGCAGACCGACGTAGCCGAGTCCGAGCACCACGACATCAACGGTCATTGGTGGCTCCTCGTTCGCGCACATAAAGGAGGATCGCCTGCCGGCGGAACACCTCGGGCTCCCGCCGCAGACCGTCGCATGTGGACAGCCAGCGATCCACGATCTCCCGCTCGGCCGGGCGCTGGACGTCGTCGACCACGATGACGGCGCTCGGTGCCAGCCGTGGTTCGAGCACGGGGAAGGCCGGGTACCGGGCGGCGGGACCGGTCCGGCCGGGTGGGCCGTCGACGAGGACGAGATCGACATCGGCGATGTCGGCCAGGACGCCGGGGTCGTACCAGTCGAACTTCTCGCCATCGAGATCGAGCGGCGTGAGCGGGGCGAGCCGCACCTCGGCCACGTGCTCGAGGCCGTGCATCGCCAGCAGCGACCTGGTGCGGTCCACGTACTCCGGCTCGTGCTCGAGCGAGACCAGCCGGCCGCCGGACTTCTCCAGCGTGTAGCCGAGCCAGACGCTCGACGTACCGCTGCCGAGCTCCAGGACCAACCGGGGCTGGCGCTCCTCGACGAGGTGCCGCAGCATCAACAGCCCGGCCGGGTCGAGGGCCCAGCCACGGTCCGACGGCGGCATCGGCGCCCGCGGCTCGAACCCCCGGTACAGCTGCAGCAACGCCTCGACATCCTCGAAGGGCCGCCGTTGGGCGCCCTGTACGGTCTGCTCGACCAGTTGCAACAGGTCGCGCTGGCGCTCGTCCGCGGCCAGCCGCTCGTGCTCGATCGCGGCGAGCACGCGGCGCTGGATCGCCTCGGCGCGTTCCTGCGCGACATCGAGCAGCCGCGCGGTCTGCCGGGTCACCGCCTCCAGCTCCTGGTTCATCCGGCGCCGGACCTGGACCACAGCGACGAAGACCAGAACGCTCACCATCGCCACGGCGGCCAGGGCGACCGCCGGCCGGCCCGCCAGGGCGGCCACCGCCGCGGCCAGCCCGAGCAGCCCGGCTCCCGCCAGCGTGGCGGCCTGCCGAGGGGTCAGGCTCCGCCACCGCGCGACGAGGGCGACAAGGCGTTGACGCATGTGCCGACCTTACTGGAGGAGCGAAGACATCAGGTCGGCGTACGAGTCGTAGCCGAACCGTTCCCGGACCCGTTGCTGTGCAAGCCCGCTCTGCGCGAGAAACCCGGCGGAGTCGGCGTAGTACCGCCGAATGACATCCGGTACCTCGCGCGGATCGCAGTAGACCGCGGCGTCGCCGAAGACGCGTTCGAAGTGGTCGGGCAGGATCGTGACGCAACCCGATGCCAGCGCCTCGAGGACCGCCCGGCCGAACGCCTCGATCATGTTCGGGTGCGGGAAGTACACGTAGAAGTCGAGCTGGTGCAGGAAGCTGCGGACGTCGGTCTCGTTGAACCCGTACACCAGCCAGTTGTCCGGCGTATTCGCCATCTCGAGCACATTTCGGGCTACCTTCGCGCCGCCCATCACGCGCACGTCGATGTCTGGCGAGTCCGGGTAAGCGGCGAGCAGCGCCTCGGGATCGTCCGGCCACTTGGTCGGGTGGTCGCGGGAGTGCCGGCCGACCACCGGAACGTGGGACCGGAACCCGGTGCGCCGCAGGCCCCAGAGGTCGATGTCGATGATCCCGGGCATGTCCCGCTCGGCGATCGCCGAAGGGTCGAGGAGACCGGCCAGCGCCTCACGCACCGCAGGGCCTTGCGGCCACCACTCCGGCTCCACCGAGAACAGCTCGCGGGCGGTTTCGGTACAAGTGGCCGGCACATACCGCATGTCGCTGCCGTCGCGCTCGGCGGGCGCCTGGTTGGCCAGGATGACGACCCGCCGCGCCCGCAGCCGACTCACCGTGCTCGCGGCGAACTGCAGGATCGGGGGGTACCGGATGACGAGCACCGACACATCCACGTCGTCGGCGAGGAGGACGTGGTCGACGGTACCGGCGTTGACGATCTCCTGAATCTCCCGGCAGAGCGGCTGGCCGTGCTTGGTCATCAGGCGCAGGGCTTCGAGATGCGTGATCCCGACCCGCATGCCGCGCCGCGTCAGGGCCTGGATCTCCTCGAACATCGACTTCTGCGGACCGCCGAACGAGCGCCAGTCACCGGCGAACACGACGTCGTACCGCGCCGGATCGTCCCGCCGCGTCAGGTGCCGCGGGGCCGCGAAGGCGCGTG
>DASRII010000414.1:0-25050 GCA_035650075.1 Micromonosporaceae bacterium
TTGGTACCTCTACTACACGGCGTCCCGGAACGTCTCGAACTATCTTCCGACGCAACGCATCCACGTGCTGGAGAGCGCCGGGCTCGACCCGATGGGCCCGTACACGTTCAAGGCCGACCTGCTCGATCCGACCAACAACAACACGTGGGAGCTGGACGGGAGCATCCTGCAGCTCAACGGGCAGCTCTACCTCCTAGGGACGTACCTCGCGGTCGGCGGCGAGACGGGCGGACAGCCGCTGTTCATCAAGCCGATGAGCAACCCGTGGACCGTCAGCGGCACCCGGCGCCGGCTGGCGACCCCGACGTTCTCGTGGGAGACCGTCGGCGGTGCGGTCAACGAGGGTGCTGAGGTCATCCAGCGCAACGGCCAGACGTTCATCGCGTTCTCGGCGAGCCACTGCTCGACCCCGGACTACAAGGTCGGACTGCTCACGTACAACGGCGGTGACCCGCTCAACCAGTCGTCCTGGGTCAAGTCGCCGAACCCCATCTTCGTCCGGTCCAACGCCAACTCGGTGTTCGGTCCCGGGCACCACGGCTTCTTCAAGTCACCCGACGGCACGCAGGACTGGATCGTCTACCACGCCAACTCGTCGACGTCCCAGGGCTGCGACATCAACCGCACGACGCGGGCCAAGCAGATCACCTGGAACTCGGACGGTACGCCGAACTTCGGGATTCCGGACGCGTTGGGTACCGTGCTGCAGTCGCCCTCGGGCGAGCCAGCGTCCTAAGTGGATACTCTCGAGCGAGCGCCGGCCCCGGCCGGCGCTCGTTCGTACTACCGTGGGTACATGCCGATCATCGACGCCTGGGCTCAGCACCCGACACAACGCTTGACCCGACACGAGATGTTCGCGTCGCTGCGCCGGTGGACCGGCGACACCATGCCGACCGAGGACATACCGGTAGCGGTGACGCTGGCCGCCATGGACGCCGGTGGGGTGGATCAGGCTCTGATCAGCGCGTGGTACGGGCCGGAGGGGTCCTTCATCTCCAACGACGAGGTCGCGTCGTTCGTGGCCCAGGCCGACGGCCGGCTCGTCGGCGTCGCGTCGGTGGATCTGCGGGCGCCGATGGCGGCCGTACGCGAACTGCGCCGGGCGGTTGGCGACCTCGGGCTGCGCGCGCTGCGCATCGTGCCGTGGCTCTGGGGTCTGCCGCCGAACGACCGCCGCTACTACCCGCTGTACGCCGCATGTGTCGACCTCGGCATTCCGTTCTGCACGCAGGTCGGTCACACCGGTCCACTGAGGACATCCGAGACGGGGCGACCGATCCCGTACCTCGACGACGTGGCCCTGGAGTTCCCCGAGCTGACGATCGTCGCCGGCCACATCGGCTACCCGTGGACGGCGGAGATGATCGCGCTCGCGACCAAGTACCCGAACGTCTACATCGACACGTCCGCCTACACCGTCCGCCGGTACCCACTCGAGCTCGTCGCGTACCTGCGCGCGCACGGCCGCCGCAAGGTGTTGTTCGGTACGAACTATCCGATGATCGCTCCGGCCAAGGCGCTGGAGGATCTGGAGAGCCTCGGGCTGGACGACGAGACCCGTGAGCTGTTCCTCGCCGGCAACGCCCGCACGGTGTTCAAGCTGTAGAGTCCGGCCGCCACGGGCGAAGCCGCGGCCACCAGCCCGGCACGGCCCGACGGTAGGCCTCGTACTGCGCGCCGAACTTGCGGTGCAGCGCCGGCTGCTCGTAGCCGAGGACGAACGCCACGACCGCCACCGCGACGAGCAAGCCGTACCCCACGAGCACCGGTTGCCACAGCAACAACGCCTGCCCGGCCAGGGCCGCCAGGACCGCGACGTACATCGGATTGCGCACGTACCGGTACGGCCCGCCCACAACCAGGTTCTCGGGCGGCGCGATCGGGGCCGGCGTCCCCAGTCCCTCCACGACGAACCGGACGAACGCGTGAACCAGCATGGCCCCGCCGGCCACGACGAGCAGCAGGCCGAGGATCCGCAGCGGTAGCCAGTCCGATATGGGCCGGCCCAGCCGCCACCCCGTGAGCCCCCACGGCACCAGCCCGGCGAAGGTGCCGGGCGCCAGGGCGAAGAACACCGCGCTACCGGTCGCGGCCACACTCCTGCGCACCCGACCATCCTGCCTGTCTCCCGGTTTCGTGCCAAGGTTCGTCGCGTTCCGCCAGCCCGCCATATCCCAACTGATAGATCACGGACAATATCGAGGAGGGATGATGTCTTATCGACGGGTACTAGCAGTCCTGGGTACGCTGTTCGCCCTCGCGACGTTCGTCGCGGTGGCGGAGAACGTCGGCAGCGCGGCCGGCACGGTGACGACGATGGAAACCACGGAGCCCACGGCGTGCGTGGAGTGCGCCGAGTGTGCGGCGGAACCCAGCCCGGCGCCGACGCCGGAGCCAACCCTCGAGGTCGCGCGGGTCCTGACCACACCCGAGCCCGATCCGAGCGATTCCCCGAGCGACCCACCGCGCTGGGACCCGTTCCAGTACACGTTCCGGATCGACATCGACGCCAACTTCAAGCCGACGTTCAACAAGGCCAAGTCCGGTGCCGATCCGGCGAACCGTTCGGATGCGCTCGACGGGATCACGGCCGGCGAGGACAAGCGCCACAACTGCTTCACGATCACCTTCGACGGTCCGCTCGACCTGGTGTGCGACGAGAAGAACTGGGCCGTCCAGTTCTTCGGCGAGACGAACCGCACCAACCAGAAGCTCTCGCTGGTCAAGGTGGAGGAGGTGGAAAAACCGGGCGGCGAGAAGGTGCTGCGCGTCACGTACCGGTTCGAGCGATTCCAGGAGAAGGGCTTCTACGACATCCAACTGAACTGCAAGACGCGCCGGGCACCCTAGGACCAGTCGGCGCGGTACGGCTCGACCGGGATCCGCCAGGGCATGTCGTTGAAGAACGTCGGCTTTGGACCACGGACGAACGAGCCGAACGTATCGAAATCCGTGGTCTCCCGGAACGCGGGAAGTTGATAGAGCGATCGGGCGTACGCCCAGAGATGCGGGAAGTCCACGAGCCGGCGCTCGCTTATCTTCGCCAGCGGGTTGTACCCGAGGTCGAAGCGGGCGAGCGTCGGCCACAACCGCACATCCGCCTCGGTGACCCGATCGCCGAACAGGAACGGCCGGTCAGCCAGCCGGGCGTCGAGCGAATCCAGCATCGCGATCGTCCGGTGCCGTAGCTCGTCGTACTCCGGCTCGGTCGTCGCGCCGGCGATCCGGTACGGCGCGTTGTTGACCGTCTCGTACACCCGCTCGTTCAACTCGTCGATCCGCCCGCGCAACGCCACCGGGTAGAGGTCGACCGACGGGTCGGCCCAGGCGCCGAACTGCGTACCGAGGTCGATCGTCATGTCCGGGAAGTTGTTGCTGACGATCCGGCCGGTGACCCGGTCCCACAGCACCGGCACCGACAGGTGTCCGGGGTAGCCGGGCTCGGTCGCCTCGTACGCCTCGGCGAGGAGCGTGAACCCGTTGACAGGATCCGGCCCGCGCCGCTCCCGGAAGGCCCAGCCGCGGCCGTCCCGTTCATCGTCCACGTAGGACAGTGAGACGACGTCCTCGAGTCCCTCCAGCTTCCGTACGATGGCCGTCCGCTGAGCCCACGGGCAGCCGTAGGAGATGTAGAGGTGGTATCGCCCCGGCTCGGCCGGGTAGCCGCTGGACCCGTCGGCGGTGATCCGTCCCTGGAACGGGTACCGCGGGCGCTGGAAGGTGGTGCCCGGGTCGAAGCCCCGGCCGGGACCGTAATGTCCGTAAGTTTCGTAGTCCACGGGACTGGCGTACCGCGTCACACAGGCAGACTACGTGACTGACACCGAGACGGGCGGGGGTCCGTCCGCAGCACCCGCCCCGGTGCCTCACCGGACATTCGGAGCAGGGGCCGACCTGGCTCGCTCGCCTATCGCTCACATCGATGCCCATGTAGAGTCGCCCGTCGGCATCGACCGTCGAGAGAGGAGTTCAGGGTGGAGCTCAGCAGACGACAGTTGCTCACGGGCGCCGCCGTGGTGGCGGGCGCCGCCGTCCTGCCGGCCGCGGCACCCGCGGTGGCGAGCGCAGCCGACCCGTTCCTGTTGGGCGTGGCCAGCGGCGACCCGCTGTCGAACGGCGTGGTTCTGTGGACGAGGTTGGTACGCGACGCGTTCGACGCGGCATCGATGGGCTCCCGGGCGGTACCGGTCAACTGGCAGATCGCCCACGACGAGCGCTTCCGTCGGGTCGCGCGGGCCGGTGTGGCGTTCGCCCGCCCGGAGATGGCCCACTCGGTCCACGTCGACGTCCGCGGGCTGGAGCCGGGCCGCGAGTACTTCTACCGGTTCCGCGCGAAGGGCGAGGTCAGCCCGGTGGGTCGGACCCGCACCGCGCCGGCGCCGTTCGCCCGCCCGGACAAGTTGCGCCTGGCCGTAGCCAGCTGCCAGGACTTCGAGAACGGGTACTACCCGGCCTACCTCGGCCTGGCCGACGAGGACGTCGACATCGTCCTGCACCTGGGCGACTACATCTACGAGACCGACCCGGGTAGCCGCTTCCCCGACCGCAACCACGTACCACCACAGACCGTCGGCATCAACCAGCTGTCCACTTTGGACGACTACCGGAACCGGCACGCGCAGTACCGGGGCGATCCGGCGCTGCAAGCCGCCCACGCGGCGGCGCCCTGGGTTGTGACCTGGGACGACCACGAGACCGAGAACAACTACGCCAACCTCGTCGACGAGATCGACGACACCGGGGCGCGGCGGCAGACGCCGGAGCAGTTCGCGATCCAGCGGGCGGCCGCGTACCAGGCGTACTTCGAGCACATGCCGATCCGGGTCGATTTCACGGCGGGCTCGCCGAACCTGCGCATCTACCGGCGGTTCGATTTCGGCCGGCTCGCGCGCATCAACGTGCTCGACACCCGGCAGTACCGCACCGACCAGCCGGGCGGGTTCCCCGGCGACCTCGGGCTCGAGGGGCCGGGCCGGAACAACACCGCCGGTACGCTCACCGGCGACGAGCAGGAGCAGTGGCTCACCGCCGGCTTGACCGGCTCGTCCGCTCGGTGGAACGTCATCGCTCAGCAGGTCATGATGAGCCGCACCCGGTTCCCCAACCCCACGCTCGTCCCACCCACGATCGTCAACCTCGACCAGTGGGACGGGTACATGCCGCAGCGCACCCGGTTGCTGAACTTCCTGGCGCAGGCGCAGATCGCCAACCCGGTGGTGCTCGCCGGCGACATCCACTCCAGTTGGTTCAGCGAGCTGAAGCTCGACTTCGACGATCCCGCGTCGCCGTCGGTCGCCGTCGAGTTCGTCGGTACGTCCATCACTTCCGACTTCCCGGTCGCCTTCGACGCGCCCATCAAGGCCGCCAACCCGTTGCTCAACCCACACGTGCGCTACTTCGACGGGCTGAAGCACGGCTACCTGCGGTGCGAAGTGACCCGCGACTCGTGGCGTACCGACATCCGCGTCGTGGACACGATCGAGGTACGGGACGCTCCGGTGCGCACCAACGTGTCGTTCGCGGTACCGGCCGGTCAGTCGACGATCGTGCCGGCCTGACCCCCCGCCGCCCCCGTCGATCAAGGACTTGTGCACACGGTTTTGAGATCAAACCGTGTGCACAAGTCCTTGATCGACGGGGGCGGGGATCGAATGCGGCGTGCTGTGAGCGTATGGCCCAGAAAGGGACATATCGCCACGACCATTCCCGCCAAAGCGCACACATTCCAGCGGAGCAGCTGTGCACGATATGCGGAGAGTGCCCGTGTCCGAGTGCGCGAGTCCGCTCGCACACTCGCGAAGGGAGACGACGATGGCACAGCGCAACAGCACCTCGTCCGCGTGGGCTACCGGCGGTCTGGTCTTCGCCGCCGTCATGATGATCATGGTTGGTCTGTACCAGGTGTTCATGGGCATCGCCGCGATCGCCAAGGACGAGTTCTTCGTTACGGCACCGAACTACCTCTACAAACTCGACACCTCGGCATGGGGCTGGATCCATCTGCTGATCGGTATCCTCATCACGCTCGCCGGCTTCTTCCTGTTCCGGGGAGCCATCTGGGCACGCGGTGTCGGTATCGCTCTGGCCGTGCTGTCGGGTATGGCGAACTTCTTCTTCGTGCCGTACTACCCGCTCTGGTCACTGGTCATAATCGCCTTCGACGTGTTCGTCATCTGGGCGCTGGTGAAGGCGCCGCGCGAAATCTGAACGACGGCAACGGCGAACCTGTGCTATCGACGACACGTAGATTCCTTATGGCGAGTTGTCGAAGCAGAGGGACGCCGTTGCCATGAATGCGATCCAGCGATACCTGGCCGAAGAGGTCGCTGTCGACTACGCCGACGGGATCATCCCGCGACGGGAAGCGTTGCGCCGACTCGGTCTGCTGGGAGTGGGCGCCGCGGCCGCCGGAGCGATGCTCGCCGCGTGCGAGACCGATGGGGCCGAGCCACCCGCCGCCGCTCCGGCGGGCACGACGCCGGCCGGCTCCGCTCCGGCGAGCCCGGCCGCGCGCCCCATCGAGGCGATCAGCTTCGCCGGGCCACAGGGCCGGACCCTGACCGGCGCCTGGTCCGCGGCGGAGACACCACGCGGGACGGTACTCGTCATCCACGAGAACCGCGGCCTGACCGACCACATCAAGTCGGTCGCCGGCCGGCTCGCCGCGAGCGGCTTCTCGGCGCTGGCCATCGACCTGCTGTCCGAAGAGGGCGGTACGGCGAAGTTCAGCGATCCGGCCCAGGCGACCGCGGCCCTCAACTCGGCACCGCCCGAGCGGTTCATCGCCGACCTGAAGGCAGGCGTGGACGAGCTGCTGCGCCGCGTACCCCATCGCAAGCCCGGCGCGGTCGGCTTCTGCTTCGGTGGCGGAATGGTCTGGTCGCTGATCGCCTCGGGCGAGCCACGGCTCGCCGCGGCGGCGCCGTTCTACGGTCCGGCGCCGGCGAACGCGGACTTCACCGGCTCGCCCAACGCGGCCGTGCTCGGGGTGTACGCCGAGCAGGACAGCCGGGTCAACGCCAGCCGCGACAGCGCTCGCGCGGCGCTGGTTGAGGCCGGTCTCACCCACGAGATCGTCACGTTCCCCGGCGTGAACCACGCGTTCTTCAACGACACCGGCGCGCGGTACGACGCCGCGGCCGCGGCAACGGCGTACCAGCGGCTCGTCGACTGGTTCTCGTTGTATCTGCAATGAGGATCACCACCCGCAACGCGCGCTTCCAGCAGTGGCAGGCGTTGCTGACCAACCGCACCAAGCGCCAGCGCCTCGGCGAGTTCCTCGTCCACGGCGTGCGGCCCATCACGCTCGCGGTGCAGCGGCAATGGGACATCCGCGCGCTGCTCTACGACGCGGACCGGCCGCGTTCGCGGTGGGCGAGCGAGTTGCTCGACGGTACCGGGGCAACCACCGTCGCGATGGCCGGGGAGTTGCTGCGGGAGCTGGGCGAGAAGGACGAGACGCCGCCGGAGCTGGTAGCCGTGGTCGGCTTGCCACCGGACGACCTGCGCCGGATCCCGCTCGACCCGCCGGCGCTCGCGGTCGTGCTGGATCGCCCGGCGAGCCCGGGAAACATCGGTACGCTCGTGCGTTCCGTCGACGCGTTCGGTGGTTCGGGCGTGATCGTTACCGGGCACGCGGCCGACGTGTACGACCCGAAGGCGGTACGGGCCAGCACCGGTTCGCTGTTCGCGGTACCGGTGGTCCGCGTCGACTCGCCCGGTGAGGTCGTCGATTGGGCTCGTGGCCACGGCCTGACGGTCATCGGCACCGACGAGTCGGGCGAGGTCGACCTCATCGACGCCGACCTGACCGCGCCGACCCTGCTCGTCATCGGCAACGAGACGGTCGGTTTGAGTACCGGCTGGCGCGAGGCCTGCGACCGGCTGGTCCGGATCCCGATGTCCGGCAGCGCGTCGTCGCTCAACGCCGCGACGGCCGGCTCGATCCTCCTGTACGAGGCGGCCCGCCAGCGCCGTTAGAGCTTCGACAGGATCATCACCAGGTTGCCGTCCGGGTCCTCGACGCGGGCCATCCGCTCGCCCCACGGCTGGTCTGCGGGTTCCTCCACGACAGGTACGCCGGCCGTCCGCAACAGCCCGACGGCGGCGTCGCAGTCTTCGGCGTACACGCACATCTCGAACGGGTGTCCACAAGGGACATCACCGCCCGCGTCCTCCTGCGCACCGATGCCGATGGTGGAGCCACCGAGTCGCATGGACACGTAGACCGGATCGCCGTCCTCGGGGAAGCGGTACGTTACCGCGAACCCGAGCAGGTCGCGGTAGAAACCGAGCGAGCGGGGCAGATCCCGAGCGGTGAGGATCGGAAACGCTTCGCTGAACATGAGAGCATCACACCACGGGTCGGCGAAGGGGGTGAAGCCTTCACCGACCCGTACCTGTACGGCCCGCAGGTGTGCTATCGGGTGACTACTCCGCAGGCGACCCGGCCGCCGGAGTCCCCGGTCGCCAGTGTGGCGGCGTCCGGCCCGGGTACACCGCCCGCGCTGTAGCGCGTCGGGATGTTGGCGAAGTTGTCCGGCAGCGCGTGGACGACGATGGCACTGCCATCCGCGTCGAAGATATTGGCGAGGGTAACGGCGTCGGTCTCGATGACCTGGCGGGTCCTCCCGTCCCTACTGACGAGCAACGACGGCATGTCGCCGGCGTGGTCGCCGTGGCTCACACCAGCGGGGTTGAGGTGCCCGCCTGCGCTAACGAAATCCGGCGGGGTGCAGGTGCCGATGGCGTGGATGTGGAACCCGTGGAAGCCCTCGGTGAGTCCGGAGAGCTGCCCGGCGATGGCGAGTTTGCCGTTGCCGATGGACTGGATGACCACTGTGCCGAGGGTGGTGCCGCTGGCGTTCTTGATGGTGGCGCGCGCGGAGGGGAAGTCGTCGGTGGTGGCCGATGCGCCGGCCAGCGAGCCCGGCAGGATCGCGACACCGGCGGCGATGACGGCGAGCGCGGCGAGTGCTCGCGCAACGGGGAATGTGCGCATAGTGAACCTTCCCTGCTCGATAGCGGGGTAAGAGAGCGGGCGCCCGCCCCATTCTTCGATACAGGCCAATGTATCGATAGTCCTGTCGGGCAGCGAATAGCCCCTAAGACCCCGGTAGCAGTTGAATGGTTCCAGTTTGCCGAGCGGTATCCGCCGCCGCGAGGATCTCGACCACGTCCCGGCCGAACCGCGCGTCGCACGGGTGATCGGGCCTGCCCTCGCGTACCGCGTCCATCAGCTGACCGATCGCCCAGCAGGCCGCCTGGACCGCCGTGGCGTCGCCGGCCGGCGCGGCGGCGAAGCCCGCACCGCCGTAGAAGAGGTACTCGCTCGACGAGATCATCACCGGCGAGTCGACGGTCAGCGCCATCGTGGTGACCGCGCCGCCGCGATGCTTCACCAGCACGTGCGTGGTGTCGTGCGGGCCGTCGATCGCGGTCACCGCGGCTACCGGGCCGAGCACCGGCAGGACGATCGACAGGGCATGCGGACCCACGTCCCACAGCCCGCCCTTCTCCCGCCGCCACTGCGAGCCGCCGAACGGGTTGCCGGGCTGGAAGATCGAGCCGAACACGGTCGCCCGCGCGCCGTCCCAGTCCCCGACCGCGGCGGCATCATTCAGGAACGCCGCGACGTTGGCGTAGAACCGGTTGGTGAAGAACACGATCGACGCCACGCCGGCCGCCGACACCGCCGCCACGACCCGATCGGCGTCCGCTGTGGACAGTGCGAGCGGCTTGTCGAGGAACAGGTGCCGACCCGCTTTCGCCGCTCGGACCGCGAGATCGGCCTGGATGTCGGGCGGCAGCGCGATCGCCACGGCGTCCACATCGGACAGCAGGCTGTCGACGTCGGCACACGCCCGCACGCCCAGCCGTTCCGCAAGCGCCGTGGCCTTCGCGGGGTCCCGGCCCCACACCGCGACGAGCTCCGCCTCCGGGTGCGCCAACAGCGCCGCACCGTGTGCCTCCGTCGCCCAGTAACCGGTACCCAACAGTCCGAATCGCACCGCGTCAGATTAGCCGTGATCGGAGTGCCCGGTGGAGTTCACCCGCCGCGGCCATTGCGGCGCGCTCGGCATCGGTCTGCTCGACGGGGACCAGCGGCGGATCGGGGTACCGGCCGGTGGCCACCATCGCCGCTCCCCGCGCGCTGACCTCGGCGGTGGTCACGAGCCGTGTGCCGGGCGGGAGGGCCGCGGCCAACCGCCGCGCCAGCCATGGCGACGCGGCGACCGCACCGCCGCCGAGGATCGGCTGAGCTTCCGGCGCCACCGCGGCCACGCCGTCGGCGATCTCGTGACACAACCCTTCTAGTACCGCGGCAGCCACGTCCCCGGACGTCGTAGACAGGCGCAGGCCGTGCACGGTACCGCCCTGGCCCCGCAGTTCGTGTGGGGGCCGGTGGCCGGCGAGGTACGGCAGCACCACCAGCCCGTGGTCGCCCGGTACCCGATCCGCCACATCGGCCGCGCCGGGCGGCAGAACCCGGTTCAGCCACTCGTACAGCGCTCCCCCGGCCGAGTACGCCACGCCCAGCAGGCTGCTCCGAGTGTCCACGCGGTACCGCCACACCGCCGGCCCGGGTTCCGGAGCGCCGGGAACGACCACCCGTACCGCGGCCGACGTGCCCACGGTGATCGACACCCGGTCGGGTCGGGGGCAACCGCTGCCGATCGCGCTCGCCGCCCCGTCGCCGAGCGGGGCGGTCCAGTCCGCGCTCGCCAGCGAGGGCCAGCGGCGCGCGTACTCCGGCACGAGCCGGCCCGTCCAGCCGTCCGGGAGCAACCCCGGCAACGAGTCCAGCGGTACGCCGGCCAGCGCCACCGCCTCCGGATCCCATCCACAGTGGACGGTGTCGAGGGCGCCGGTACCGGAGGCGGAGGACACGCTCGCCTCGCCGGTGCCGAGTAGCCGGAGTGTCACGTACTCCGGCAGGCCCAGCCAACGCTCGGCGGTCACGCCGCGGGACAGCAGCCAGCGCAGCCGCACCGGCCAGTAGAACGGGTGCCACCAGGCGCCGGTACGGGTATGGAACGCCGCCGGGTCCGCCGGCCCGCTGCCGATCCGAACGGGCCGGGTGTCCAACCAGGACAGTCCGGGACCGATCGGCTTCCCGGTAGTGGTCACGCCCAGCAACGAGTGCCACTGCGCGGCGGTGGCGACGAGGCCCACGCCGTCCAGCGCCCCGGACAGTTCGTCCACACAGGACACGACGGCGGCCAGGTAGTCGTCGGCGTCGAACTCAGCCGAACCGTCCGGACCCTGTACCAACCGCACCTCGCGTCGGGCCAGGAGCCCCGGTACCGGATCCATCGTCCCGGCGTCCATGACCAGGGCCCGTACCGACGATGAGCCAAGGTCGAGACCTAGCACGCGCAACAAATCACCACCAGCGCCGCGATGGACGCAACGAACGCGGCCCAGCAAGCAATCTTCCACGATGGTCGGTCGCCGGCCCGCTGGCTACCGTGGCGAGCATGCGAAAGCCGACCACGCGGCAGTACCTGATGTGCCGCCCGACGTATTTCGCCGTCGACTACGTCATCAACCCCTGGATGGACCCTAGCGCCCCGGTCGACCCGGCGCTTGCGGTCGCGCAGTGGGAGGCGTTGCGGGCGACGTACCTCGAGCTGGGTCACGAGGTGCACGCGATCGAGCCGGTGCCCGGCCTGCCCGACATGGTGTTCGCTGCCAACGGCGCCACGGTCATCGACGGGATCGCCCTCGGCGTGCAGTTCCGGGACGCGGAGCGCGCCGACGAGGCACCGGCGTACGCCGCGTGGTTCGAGCGCGCCGGCTTCGAGGTACACCGGCCGAAGCAGATCAACGAGGGCGAGGGCGACCTGCTGCTCGTCGGTGGCCTGCTGCTCGGCGGTACCGGCTTCCGCACCTCGCACGCCGCGCACCAGGAGGCGCAGGAGATCTTCGGCCGACCCGTCGTGACACTGCAACTGGTCGACCCCCGCTACTACCACCTCGACACCGCGCTGTGCGTGCTCGGGGACACGGTGGCGTACCTCCCCGAGGCCTTCTCCCCCGGCAGCAGCGCGGTACTGCGGCAGCTCTTCCCCGACGCCGTGATCGCCGACCCGGAGGACGCGGCGGTCCTCGGTCTCAACGCGGTCTGCGACGGCGCGCATGTCGTGCTACCCGCCCAGGCGACTCGGCTGGCCGCGCAGCTTCGTGAGCGCGGATACGTCACAATTGGTGTTGACCTGTCTGAACTACGCAAAGCGGGTGGCGGCCCGAAGTGCTGCACCTTGGAGGTACGTCGATGACCAGGACTCCCGACGCCGTCGAGGCCGCCGAGCGCTGGACCGCCCACAACTACCACCCGTTGCCCGTGGTGATCGCCGAAGCGTCGGGTGCCTGGGTCACCGACATCGACGGCAAGCGGTACCTGGACTGCCTGGCCGGTTACTCCGCGCTGAACTTCGGCCACCGGCACCCGAAGCTGATCGCGGCCGCGCACGCCCAGCTGGATCGCCTGACGCTGACCAGCCGCGCGTTCCTGCACGACCAGTTCGCCGAGTTCTGCCACGGCCTGGCCGAGCTGACCGGCAAGGACATGGTGCTGCCGATGAACACCGGCGCCGAGGCGGTCGAGACGGCCATCAAGGTCAGCCGCAAGTGGGGCTACCAGGTCAAGGGCGTTCCGGCCAACTCCGCCACGATCGTGGTCGCCGAGAACAACTTCCACGGCCGGACCACGACAATCGTGTCGTTCTCGACCGATCCGGACGCGCGCAACGACTACGGCCCGTACACTCCGGGCTTCAAGATCGTAAAGTACGGCGACCTGGACGCGCTCCGCGCGGCGATCGACGAGACCACGGTCGCGGTCATGCTCGAGCCGATCGAGGGTGAAGCGGGCGTGCTGGTCCCGCCGGCCGGCTACCTGCCCGCCGTCCGGGAGCTGTGCACCGAGCACGACGTGCTGTTCGTGGCCGACGAGATCCAGTCCGGCCTCGGCCGCACCGGTACCACGTTCGCCTGCGACTTCGAGGACGTCGTACCCGATATGTATGTTCTCGGCAAGGCGCTCGGCGGCGGCATCGTGCCGGTCTCGGCCGTGACCGCGGACCGCGAGGTGCTCGGCGTGCTCAAGCCCGGCGAGCATGGCTCGACGTTCGGCGGCAACCCCCTTGCCTGCGCGGTCGCCATCGAGGTCATCGAGCTGCTGCGCACCGGTGAGTTCCAGGAGCGGTCGCGGGTCCTCGGCGAGCGGCTGCACGCCGCGCTGCACTCGCTCATCGCGCACGGCGCGGTCGACGTGCGCGGGCGCGGGCTGTGGGCCGGCATCGACATCGACCCGGCCCTGATGACCGGCCGTCAGGCCAGCGAACGGCTCGCCGCCCGCGGCGTTCTGGCCAAGGACACCCACGGCTCCACGATCCGCCTCGCGCCGCCGCTGGTCATCGAGGCCGACGAGCTGGACTGGGCGGTCGAACAACTTACCGCGGTCTTGGCCGGCTAGCCGGCCCGGATCAGGCACCATGGAGTCATGCGTTTCCTGATCAGGACGCTAGTCACCGCCTTCGCTCTCTGGGTCGCCGTGCTCCTCGTGAGCGGCATCGAGGTGACCGGCTCGAGCACCTGGCGGAATGTCCTCACGCTGCTCGCCGTCGCGGTGATCTTCGGGGTGGTCAACGCCATCCTCAAACCGCTGATCAAGCTGTTCGGCTGCTGCCTCTACATCGTCACGCTGGGTCTGATCGCGTTCGTCGTGAACGCGCTGCTCTTCATGCTCGTCGGGTGGCTGGCCGACAAGCTGAACCTGCCGTTCCAGGTAGAGGGTTTCTGGTCGGCGTTCTGGGGCGCGATCATCGTGGGCGTGATCAGCTGGATCGTCAACCTGGTGATCCCGGACCCGAAGCCCGAGTACACCGAACCGCCGCCGCCACCACCCGACCGCTACTAACGCCGCCGACCTTCTCGCCGATCAAGGACTTGTGCACATGGTTTAGAGATCCAACCATGTGCACAAGTCCTTGATCGGCGGGAGAGGGGCTAACCGCGGGGGAGGCGCATCGCGATCGTCGGGGCGTCGGACATCACCGAGCGTGGTTCGGCGACGCCACTGCGACGCCAGATACCCGGCCGGGCGATCTCGACGCCGTCGTACAGCACCACCACGTCCTGCTGACCGAGGATCCGCGTCTCACCCCGGCTCACCCGGATCAGCTCGGCGGGCGTGCGCAAGATCGTACCGTTGGTACTCGTATCGGTGACTTCGACGCCCGCGGGCGTGAGCGCGACGCGGACGTGGCTGCGGCTGACCCGCCGCGCGCCCTCGCCCTCGAGCCAAGGACCGAGCCGGATCCCGTCGTCCTCGACCGGTTCGCGGCCGATCACGACGGGCCGCTCGGCGCTGACCGCGAACCGCAGGCGCACCACGCCGTCGACGCGGACGACCAGGGGCACCGAGCGGGGTCGCGGACCGCGATCGGTGAGCCGCTGTTCGTGGCGCGGGCAGGACGGCACGCCGGAGCGCATCCGGGGTGGCGGCTGGGACGCCGTGCGGCCCGGGCCGAACAGCGCGCAGTCCGCCTCGGGGCACTGCCAGAGGCGGGCCAGGGCCGGGTGACTCGGCGGAGGTACGGCCGCCGCGGTGCCGGTGAGCACCGCCCCGCCGCCGCCCGGTACCGGCGCCAGCCAGCGTCCCGGCTCCTGCCGGGTGAGCACGGGCAGCCCGGTCAGCTCGGCCACCTCGAACACCCGCTCGCCGGCCGCGGGCAGCACCTCGACCAGCCCGTCGTCGGCCCAGCGGCGAATCGCCATGCGCTCGTTCGAAGTCAGATCCGAGTCGGACAGCACGGCCCGGTCCGCCACGACGTAGACCGAGACGCTCTCCTCGCCCAGGTGCCGGGCCAGCGCGTCGATGACCAGGCCCAGCCGGAGCAGCGACGCCGGTCGGCCGGCGTCCAGATCCGTGTACCGCAGCACCTCGGCCAGGTCCACGACAGCCCGCGCGACGACCGGGTCGGTACTCAGTTGTTTCTCGATCGCGTCGAGCACGCGGCTGACCTCAAACCGCACTGCCGCCCCCGGCCGCGATCGCGTCGATGCGCCGCGCGAGCGCGATGTCCTTGCCGGTGACGCCACCCGCCGAGTGCGTGGAGCAGCGGAACGTCAGCGTCCGCCAGCGGATGTCGATGTCCGGATGGTGATCCATCTCCTCGGCCGCCTCCGCGACGCGGTCCACCACCGCGATCGCCGCCATGAAGCTCGGCAGCTCCGCGGTACGGGAGATCCCCTTCGGGTCTCCGGTCCAGCCGTCCAGTTCGGCCAGCGCGGCCTCGATCGCGCCGGCATCGAGCAGCTCAGCCATGGGTGGACCTTACCGCGCGATGGTGGGCCACCGGGCCGTGATGGTCCGTGCCCTCGTGCGGCTGCGGGTCCGCGTGCACAAAAGCGACGGTCAGCCGGGGTACCGCGTGGATCAGCCGGTGTTCGGCGTCTACCGCGATCGCATGCGCCTCGACGACCGTGAGCCGGTGATCGACCACGATCTCGCACTCGGCGCGCAGCTGGTGCCCGATCCAGCGCAGGTGTACGCCGCCGACCCCGAGGACTCCCTCGGTATCCCGGAGCACGTGCTCGACCGTGTCGACGGTCGCCGGATCGACGGCGTCCATCAGCCGGCGGTACACCTGCCGGGCCGCACCGGCCAGCACGACGAGGATCGCGACCGTGATGGCCAGGCCCACGACCGGGTCGGCCCAGCGCCAGCCGAGCGCCAGCCCACCGGCGCTGAGCAGTACCCCCAACGAGGTGAATCCGTCCGTGCGGGCGTGCAGGCCGTCGGCGACGAGGGCGGCGGAGCCGATGCGCCGGCCGACCCGGATGCGGTACTGCGCTACCAGCTCGTTGCCGGCGAATCCGACCAGCCCGGCGGCCGCCACCGCGAGCAGGTGGCTGACGTCGGCGGGGTGCAGAAGCCGGCGTATCGCCTCGTACCCGGCCAGAATCGCCGAAGCAGCGATGAATCCCACGATCACGATGCCCGCCAGGTCCTCGGCCCGACCGAAGCCGTACGTGTATCGCCGCGTCGCCGCCCGACGGCCCAGGATGAAGGCGACGGCCAGCGGTACCGCGGTCAGCGCGTCCGCCACGTTGTGCAGCGTGTCGCCGAGCAGCGCGACGGATCCGGAGAGCACCACCACGACCGCTTGCGCGGCCGCTGTCGTCCCGAGTATCGCGAGCGACACCCAGACCGCTCGGATGCCATCGGAGCTGGTCTCGAGAGCGGAGTCCACCTTGTCCGCGGTGTCGTGCGAGTGCGGCTTCAGCAGGTGGGTGATCCGGTGCCACCAGGTCGACCGGTGTTCGTGGTGGTGGTGCTCGTCCATGGAGGCATTGTTTCGCGACCTCGCCGCCAGGGCATCACAGCGGTCGAACCCCTGGTTTGGATGGGAGGGTCCAGTGGTGAGCGCGAGGAGCGAGCGAAGCGAGCCCCGCAGCCGCGAGCGAAAGGCCGGCACGGTGAAGAGCCGATGGCTGGCGACGTTGGGCGTCAGCTCCCTGGTTGCGCTGGCCTTGGCCACCGGCGCGTGCAATGTCACGGCGGGAGGCACCGGCGCGACACCTACGCCGTCCGCTTCTCCGACGGCGATGAGCGAGGCCGACGCCAAGGCGGCCCTGCAGAAGGCCGCCGTCGAGCTGAGCAAGACCAGCTACAAGATCCAGCTCGCCGCTGGCCCGGTCAGCGGCAACGGCGCGATGGACCCGGTCGGCAAGAACGGTCAGCTGACCCTGAACCTGTTCATGGGATCGGCCACGGCCAAGCTGGACACCGTGCTGATCGGCGCGGACATGTGGCTGAAGACGGACGGCATCCCCGTCGTACCCGACAAGTGGCTGCACCTGGACACCGCACGGCTGCCCGACGACTCCCCGTTGGGCGTCCGGCCCGGCCGACTCGATCCGGTCAACTCGGAGAAGTTGTTCGACGCGGCAACCAAGATCGAGAATGTCGGGCGCGGGCAGTTCAAGGGCACGGTCGACCTGACCAAGCTGTCCAGCTCGGCCATTGTCGACCGCGCCACCGTGGAGACGTTGGGCGACCGCGCCAAGGCGGTGCCGTTCGAGGCGACCATCGACGACCAGGGTCGCCTGACCAACTTCAAGATGGACCTCGGTACCGTCGACAACGTCCCGATGAAGGTCAACGTGACCTACAGCGACTTCGGTACCTCGGTGTCACCCACCAAGCCGGCCGCCAGCGACGTGATGGAGGCCCCCGAAGCGGTCTACAACCTGCTCGGCGGCTGACCGGTCGGAGCGCCTGCGCCCGAGTTCGGAGGAGCGCTGGCGCCGGTGGTGGGGCCGGCGCCGGCGCTCGTCAACCGGGCCTTCTCGGCGGCGAACTCGGCATCCGTCAGCTTCCCCCGGTCGTGCAGGTCGGCCAGCACGCTCAGTTGTTCGGCGCGGTTGTCCGGCGCGTACTTGTGCACGAAGTCACGGCTGGCCTCGTCCATCGCCGTACGCTCCTGCGGCGTGGCTCCCGGCCGCCGGAACAGCAGGTAGATGAGGGTGCCGAAGAACGGCATCAGGATGACGATGACCACCCAGAGGGCCTTCAGCCAGCCGTTCATGTCGTCGCGCCGGAAGATGTCGACGATCGCGAAGGCCCAGATCAGCAGCAGCGGAATGAAGATCAGTAAGAGCCAGAAGACTTCCCAGAAGTCCAGCCCCTCCTCAGCAAGTACCATGCGTCTATTTTAGATGTTTTTGTCGCCTATTTCGTGAAGCTGCAAATACTTCGCGGTCGCCGTGTACGCCCGTTCGATCCGGCGCGCGGCGGCGGCCATGTCGCGGTACGCCAGCGGTGAGTCGTCGCGCGCCGAGCCGCCCCCGGTCGGCAGCACGTGCACGGTCACCCCGTCCGGGACCGCGGCCATGTCGTGCGCGAAGCGGTGCCGGCGGGCGATCTCGAACGCGACCCGGGCCACGTCCCAGGGCCGCTGGGGTGCGGTCAGTGGCCGGTCGACGCGGCCGACCTGCAGTACGTAGATGGTCTTCGCGCCGAGCTGGACCGCCCGACCGACCGGGATCGAGTTCACGATGCCGCCGTCGAGGTAGTGCTCACCGTCCACTATGGCCGGTGGGAGCAGCCCCGGTACCGCGGACGACGCCAGCACCGCATCCGCCACCGACCCCTTGCTGAACCAGTGTTCGGCGGCCCGCTCGATGCTCGCCGCGCAGCACTGGAACGGTACGGCCAGCTCGTCGAAGGTGCGGTCCTCGCCAAGCTCGCGGGTCAGCATCCGGCGTAACGGTTCCGGCGAGTGCAGGTGCGTACCGGTCCGCGCGAAGCGGCCCATCCGGCGCGGGAGCGAGTCGCCGTACACCGCCCGCGCCGCGGCTGAGGACCATAGCTCGGTGAGCCGCTCGGTCGCCGACACGTCGGGTGCCGCGGCTACGAAGGCGCCGTTGACGGCACCGACCGACGTTCCGACGATCAGGTCCGGTCGCACCCCCGCCTTCAGCAGGGCTCGCAGCATGCCGACCTCGACGGCGCCGAGCACCCCACCGCCGCCGAGGACGAACCCCACCGGATTCACACGTCGTCCCACCGGAACAGTCTCGCGGCCAGCGCGCCGACGATAGCGGCAAACCCGAGTAACAGCGCGATCGTGGGCAGGACGCTAACCGGACCCTCGCCGCGCACCATCACGTCCAGCATCGCCTCGTTGAGGTGCTTGAGTGGGAACACATTGGACAGTGTCCGCAGCCACGTCGGTGCCGCGTCGATCGGGAAGAACGAGCCGGACAGGAACGCCATTGGCAGCACGATGAGGTTGGCGATGGCGCTCGCGGCCTCGGGCGTCTTGGCCCAGGCGCCGGCCAACAGCCCCAGCGACATGAAGGCCAGCGTGCCCGCGATCACCAGCGGGATCGCCATCCACCAGTAGTCCGACAGGCGCAACCCGAAGTACGGCAGCAGCGCGATGCCGATGAAGATGGCCGTCTGCACGAGCGCGACGCCGATGCTCACCCCGACCCGGGCACCGATGACGGTCACCGTGCTGACCGGCGACAGCCGCAGCCGGCGCAGCAGCTTCTTCTGCCGCCAGGTCACCAGCGTCAGCGCCGCACCGAACATCGCGCCGACCGCGACCGCCCAGCCGAGCAGACCCGGAGTGATGTACTGGATCGTCTTCAGCGACTCGTCCTCGACCTGTTGGGTGTCCAGCGAGATGGCCGGTGTCGACACTCCCGCGGCCGCGAGATTGCCCTGCTGCACGAGGGACTCCACGATCCCCCGGATCGTCCCCGCCTTCACCTGATCCGCCGCCGAGTAGTGCAGCACGACCGTGTCGCCCTGCTGCTCGATGGCCGCCTCGGCGTCGCCCTTGCGTACCTGCTCGAGTGCATCGGCCCGGTCGTCGGTCCGGGTCACCTCGAGCACCTTGCTCAGCTCGGCCTGCGCCTGCGGTGGCAGCTGGTCCAGCACCGGTACCGGGCCGATCTGCAGCACGTCCGACTTGGCGATCGTCTGGTCCTTGAAGATCCCGCCGAAGATCAGCAGGAACATCAACGGAAACAGGATCGTGAAGAAGACCGCGGTACGGTCGCGCAGGAAACCCTTGCCGATCGCGCCCGCCAGGCTAATCAAGCGGGTCACTCGCGGAACTCCCGTCCGGTCAGCTGGAGGAAGACATCCTCCAGGGTGGCGCCGCGGACGGTGAGGCCGCGGAGAGCGTTGCGGTCCGCGAGCGCGGCCAAGACCTTTGCGGGGGTACGCGTAGCGATCGTCAACGAAACTCCGTCGTCGGCTACATCCGCACCGTCGTCCAGCTCTCTGGCATCGTCCACTGTGATCAGTCCACTTTCGACGGACACCCGGGTCGGCGCGTCCAGTCCGCGTACCAGCGACGCCGGTGGACCCAGCTCGAGGATCCGGCCCTCGTCCATGATGGCCACCCGGTCGCAGAGCACCTCGGCCTCGTCGAGGTAGTGCGTGGTCAGCACGACCGTGCGGCCCTGGGCGTTGATCTCCCGCAGCACGTCCCACAGGTTGCGGCGCGCCTGCGGATCCAGACCGGAGGTCGGTTCGTCCAGGAACACCAGATCCGGCCCGTGGACGAGCGCGCAGGCGATCGACAGCCGCTGCTGCTGGCCGCCGGACAGCCGCTCGTTGCGGGTGTCGGCCTTGTCGGCGAGGCCGACCAGCTCCAGCATCGAGTCGGCTTGCTTGGCCGGTACGCCGTACAGCGACGCGAACGTGCGGATCTGCTCCCGTGCGGTGAGCCGCTCGAAGAAGCTGGACGCCTGCAGCTGTACGCCGATCCGGGGCAGCAGCGCGGTGTTGCGCGGCCACGGCGACTCGCCGAACACGGTCACCTCGCCGCGGTCCGCCTGGCGCAGCCCTTCGACGATCTCGAGGGTCGTGGTCTTCCCGGCGCCGTTCGGCCCGAGAATGCCGAAGAACTCCCCCGACGAGACCTCGAACGAGACACCGTCGACCGCACGAACATCGCCGTACCGCTTGTGGATGTCATTGACCACGATGGTCGAAACCATGGCGCAGACTCTAGCCCGCTTGCACCAACGAGATCCGCTCGCCCGCTCGGCCGAAGAGCATCAACCGGTCGAGGTCCACGGCCAGTGCCAAGGTCTCGCCCCGCTTGGGCGGGACCTGGCCAGGCACCCGGACCACGAGATCTCCCAGAAAACCCGCCTGCTGCTCGGGTTCCGGGTTATATGTCGGGTAGAAGCCGTATTCGGTGTGAGACGGCGAGGCCGGGTGGTGGCGCATTCGAGCCCGGGTCGGAGCGTCGGGCACCTCGAGGTGGCTCTGCTCCGGCGCGGTCGGTATCGATCCGGTGTCGAGGTGGACCAGTACCTCATGGCCGAGCAGCTCGACCGCGCGGACGCTGCCGCGCAACATGGCGTCGGGAGAGTCGTCCGGTACCACGGTCAGCGCATCCGCGCGCAGCGCCACGGTCAGCCGCTCGGTGTGGTGCCGGGCCAGCTCGCTGGCGCGCGGGTCGGACCAGGGTAGCGTCAGCACCTGGCTGCCGAGGTCGAGCACCACCCGCCGGCCGTTCTCGGCGTAGACGGCGGCCTGCAGCAGGTTCGTCCGCGGGGTCCCGAGGAAGGCCGCGACGAAGAGCGTCGCCGGATCGCCGTACACCCGCTCCGGCGTACCGATCTGCTCGAGGTTCCCGCGCCGCATGACCGCGACGCGGTCCGCCATCGTCATGGCCTCGGACTGGTCGTGCGTGACGTAGATGGTGGTGATGTGCAGCTGGCGCGCGAGCTCGGCGATCTCGGTGCGCAGGTCGGCGCGCAGCCCGGCGTCCAGATTGGACAGTGGTTCGTCGAGCAGGAACGCGCGCGGCCGGCGGACGATGGCCCGCGCGGTGGCGACCCGCTGCCGCTGCCCGCCGGAGAGCTGCGCGGGGTTGCGGTCCAGCAGCTCGGTGATGCCGAGGTGGTCGGCGATCTCGTTGACCCGCGCGGTGATCCGGGCGTCGTCGGTGTGCAGCATCCGCAGTGGGAAGGCGATGTTCTCGGCGACGCTCAGGTGCGGGTACAGCGCGAGATCCTGGAAGACCATGGCCAACCGACGGTCCTTGACCGGCACATCGTCGACGATCTTCCCGTCGATGAGCACGTGGCCGGACGTGGCCTGCTCGAGTCCCGCGATGATCCTCAATACCGTGCTCTTGCCGCACCCGGTCGGCCCGAGCAGAACGACGAACTCCCCCGCGGCGACATCCACCGAGAACCGGTCGACCGCGACCGTGCCGGTGTCATAGACCTTCGTCAGGTCCGTGGTGGCGACGGGAACCACGGGGACAGCGTACGGCTCAGAGGTCGGGTGACTCGACCTTCCGATCGAGCCATCCGTCGCCGTCGTCGTCGAAGAAGTGCGTCTCGAACCGGCCGTCCTTGTCGCGGTCCCAGTCGGCCTGCTCGATCAACCCGTCCCGGTCGTAGTCGATGGCGATCCAGTCGGCCGTCCCGTCGCGGTTCTGGTCGACCATGATGTCGACGCCGCCGTCGGCCCGCTCGCGGTACGCGTGTTGGTCCCAGTGCCCGTCGCCGTCGACATCGACCTTCGTGCGGTAGTCGGTCGTCGGCAGACCCGTGGGCATCTGGTTCGGGTCCGGCGGAAGCTCGGGCTGTGGCCCGGTGTCGCCGCCGAGGCTGGGCATGTCCTGGCCGATGAGGTCGGCCAGCTCGCCGCCGATGAGCGACCCGTCGGGGATGTCCTCCTCGGTACCCGGTGCCGCGCCGAACCCCTCGCTCGCGTCGGCCCCGGCACCGAACCCCTGGCTGTCGGAAGCCGGACCGAAGCCGGCATCGGCCGCAGACCCGAAGCCGTCGCTGGCTGGCGGGGTCGCGGCGCCGAACCCGCTGTGTGACGCCGCGCCGAACCCCACCGCTCCGGCCAGTGGCGCCAGCAGACCGAACATGCTGGCCTTGCTCTCCCGCACCTCGACGATGTGCTCGCCACCGGCGTCGCCACCGACCTGCGCGGACAACAGCTCGAGCTCCTGCGGGTCGAGGCGGTAGCCGGCCAGCGCGGCGGAGCGGTCTGCCGCCAGCCGGGCCGCAAAGCTCGGGTCGGTCAGCAGCCGCTCCAGGACCGCGTCGAAGTCGCTCATCGCCCCACGGTAGACCCTTGCCACAAGCGGGCGAGCTGTATGGAGGCCCAGCCGAAGCCGAGCACCACCGCCAGCCAGAGCGGTATGAAGTTGTAGGTGCCTCCGTCGTGGGTCACGTTCGGCAACATGCCCAGAATCTGTACGCCGATGCCGGTCGCGATGCTGACCGCGGCCCACATCCGCTCGCCGCTTCGTATCGACCGCCAGGCGAAGACGAAGCACGCCAGGCTCAGCGCCAGGAACGCGGTGACCGGGGCGACCGCGTGCAGCATCGCGTGCCAGCTCATCTGTGCCGGTACCCCCGCCGGTGTTCCCGGCGGGAAGCCCAGCGCGGGGTCGGCGACGAAGACGCCGCCGGCCACCACGCTGACCCCGAACGCGCCGAGCAGAATGGGTCCCCACGTGCCGGCTCTCGTGCCGGCCAGTGCCTGCCGCACGCCGACCGCGGCCGCGACGAACAGCGCGCCGCAGACCACGAAGTTGGCTATCTGCAGCCAGCCGAGAGTCCCGACGCTGAGCAGGCTGGCCGGGTGCCGGACCGGATCGAAGCCGGGTCGCGTCAACGCGAGGACCACGCTCGCGACGACGAACAGCGGTCCAGCGATGACGCCGTACCTGATGAGTCTGTCTGACATGGTGTCCCCCCTTAGTTGGCGAACGACTTGCCGGTCTCGAGCAGTGACTTGAGGTCACTGAGCACCCACGCGTGCCCACCACCGGCGCCGTACTCCTCGAGCTCGCCACCGACGATCTTGGCCAGGTATGGCGCACCCTCGAGTTCGTGCGTGAGGGTGAGCGAGCAGACGCCGTTCGCACCCTCCTTGATCTCGTGGGTGATGCGGGTGAACCCGTCAGCGGCTGTGGTCGGGTCCATGAGCATCCGGAAGGTCGTGACGAGCTTGTACGGCGGATCGACCTCCAGCACCTCACCGTCGATGATCACTTCCGGTAGCACATTTCCCTGCGCCTCCGAGGCCGTCCTGAACTGCTCCGTCGCGCGCACCTTGTAGGCACCGCCGGGACGCAGGTCGTAGTCGACATAGCCGGTGTAGCCGTAGCGCTCGGTCCACTCGGGCTTGGTGATCGCGTCCCAGATCGCCTGTGCGGTGGCCTTGATATAGACCCGGTACACCTGGGTGGTACTCATGGTTGTTCCTCCAACTGCTTCTTGAGGTCGACGAGCGCCGTCACCTGGCGCTCGGTGTATTTGTCGATCCATCTGTCATGAATCAACCGGATCGGTACAGGATTCAAAAAGTGCAGCTTCTCCCGACCTGACCGTCGGGTGACGATGAGGCCGGCTTCTTCCAGTACGCGCAGGTGCTTCATGACACCGAAGCGCGTCATCTCCAGCTCCGACTCGAGCTCCGTGAGCGTGCGGCCGTCGCGCTCGAAGAGCAGGTCGAGCAGGAACCGACGCGTCGGATCAGCGAGCGCCTTGAACACCCGGTCGTCATCGTCGGTCACGTGCCGAGCATATGTGACCCTCTAGTCACGTGTCAATCCGGTCACGTGTCATCGCCCGCTCGACGCGCTCCTACGAGATCTTGGAGAGTTACTGTCGCTATAGCAGCAGTAACTCTCCAAGATCTCGGCGTGATCGGCTGTGGTCAGTCCAGTTCGGGCATGGGTACGGGCTGCGGGCGGGGTCGGCAGGTACCGCATTGCATGGCGTCCTCGACTACCAACGCCTCGGTGCGCTGCCGGGCGTCGCTGCGGTGCACCTCGAGCAGGTACGGCCCGAACTTGGTGTGGTCCTCGCACAGCCCACGCCCACAGAACCGGCACCCGCCCCGGGCCGCCTTAGCACAAAACCAACAGAGCACGGTCGAGTTCTCCTTATGCGAGGTCACAGGGCAGCACTGTTACCGGCTTCCCGTCGATCGAGGACGACAACCCCTCGGCGTCAAAGGCGATCACAGTGATCTTCAACGTGCCACCAGCATTGGGTTGGCTGAAGGGCACCGGTCCGATCGAACCGAAGAAGGGACCGTCCCAGTTCATCCGGTTCGAGCCCTGCGCGAAACCGCTCCACCGCACCTCGACGCGAAGCAACTGCGCCGGTGTCCGATCGTCGGTGACGACAACCGAGATCGGGATGGTCGTCGGCACGCCTGTGTTACATGGAACCTGATTACGGATCAGTTGAGTGATCTGGCTGCCGCCCTGATTCAAGTTGGTGATCTTGGGTGGGAGGTTGGACGGCGGGCCGGTTGTCGGCGGAGCGGTTGTTGGCGGGCGCGTCGTCGGTGGTCTGGTCGTGCGGGTCCTGGTGGGGCTCGTAGACAGCGACGGGGACGGCGACGCAGACTCCGACGGTGAGGCGGACGGGGACGGGGTCGGGGACGGTGACTCCGACGGCTCACCGGTAGCCGTCGGAGTCGGGTCGACGGGCCGGGGTACCGGTACGCCGTCACCGCAC
>DASRII010000415.1:0-8304 GCA_035650075.1 Micromonosporaceae bacterium
CAGCGACGATCTGACGGCTCGGGTGTGGGATGTCGGTACCGGTGCGGAGCGGCGGGTGTTGGCCGGTCATAGCGAGTCGGTGATGTCGTGTGCGTTCTCGCCTGATGGTGCGCTGCTCGCGACGGCGAGCCACGATCGGACGGTTCGGCTGTGGGATGTGGCGACGGGTCAGCAGCGCAAAACCTTAACCGGTCATACGGGCGCGGTGTCGGGGTGTGCTTTCTCGCCGGACGGCTCCCTGCTCGCTACGGCCAGCGACGATCTGACGGCTCGGGTGTGGGATGTCGGTACCGGTGCGGAGCGGCGGGTGTTGGCCGGTCATAGCGAGTCGGTGATGTCGTGTGCGTTCTCGCCTGATGGTGCGCTGCTTGCCACGGCCAGCCACGATTGGAAGGTTCAGCTCTGGGAGGTCGCGGCCGAGTCCATTCGACCGAAGCACCGGCTCCCGTGGGAGTACGCCAACGCGTTCTCTCCGGACGGTAGGAGGGTGGCCTCCGTCGGCCATGATCGGATGGTGCGGGTCTGGGACGTCACGACCGGCGATGTGCGGCAGGCCTTCGATGGCCACACCGATACGGTCTGTGGATGCGCCTTTTCGCCGGACGGTACGCTCATCGCAACATGCGGGTACGACAGGACGATCCGCGTGTGGGACACCGTTGCCGGTACCCAGCGCCGGCTACTCAGCGGCCACAAAGACGCGGTATCCGCCTGCGCGTTCTCGCCGGACGGCGGGCTGCTCGCCTCCGCTAGCCACGATGACACAGTTAGGCTATGGGACGCCCATACCTGGGACCTTTGGCGTACACTCGCAGGCCACACCGGGTTCGTTTCTGCGTGCGCCTTCTCGCCGGATGGGACCCGTATTGCGACGGCGAGCCATGACCACACCATCCGGGTTTGGGATATCGCTACCGGCGAACTCGGGCGCATCCTCACCGGCCACACGGATATTGTGACCGGTTGCACCTTCTCGCCCGATGGCATGCTCATCGCATCGTCGAGCCACGACCGCACCTGTAATGTCTGGGATGCCTGGTCTGGTCAGTTGCGCCACTGCCTTACCCGCCACACCAGTGGTGTTTCCGACTGTGTCTTTGCGGCGGATGGCTCCCTCGTTACCGTCGACATCGCTGACCGCCAACTACGGATGTGGCGGGTCGGCAGCGATGAGCCCCAGTGCGGGCTACGCACTTTCTACCCGTTGCTGCGACTCGCCTGGAACCCCAGCGAGCCCCTCCTTTGCGGGGTCGGCGAGGCCGGCATCTACTTGTTCCGGTTCCTCCCGCACGGTGCCGCCAGGGCCGAGACTATGCACAATCCGGTGTCCTGACCGGCATGCAGACACCGGGATCGACCTGCGCTCACGACAGGAGAGGCGATGTTCGTTTCCGGCCCACACGTGAGCTGTTATGTGGCTGTTTCGCCGGCGGACGGCTCGTTCTTGGGGATTCGCTGCGTCAAGTACGCCAACCTGCTGCACGCACCCCACCTGACCGGTGTCGCGTTCGCCTGGTATGGCGAGGGACAGGACTCGGCAGGACCGTACCGGCACTTCGGCGAGGCGTTCATCGTCGCGCCGAGCGGCGATGGGCGCGGCATGCTGGTTGCCCACGCGGCGTGCCTCGTCGGCAACGGTGAGCGCGAGGAACCGTTCATGCGGCTGCGCTTCGAGGTTTCCGCGCCACCCCGGACGGTACCCGCACGGATGCTGGTCACCGGCGATCGGCGGGAGGAATGGGTGTTGGTACCCGACGGTGTCGTCCGCGACTACCAACCGCTGCTCCGGCACATCGCCAGGGCCGGCCCGGCCGTACACGAGTACGCGGTACGCAAGCGCGACGGTACACCGGGACACGGGGTACGGTGCATGCTCAGCAGCGGCAGCTGGCTGGGGGCTGGGCGCTGGCTCGATTTGACCTACCTGCACTTGGGCACCTACATAGGCGGACGAGATGACACTGTCCGGTTTGGCGCCGCGGACATCTGCGCGCGGACCCGCTTCTGCAGTCTCGTCCCGTGGGGCGAGATCGTAGTGCGGGACGATCACGAGGCTGGCAGGTCGCTGCGTCGGGTGACGGGGGCATGGTCGGAGGAGTGGCGATTGCGGCACTCCGCGGTCGGGTGGTACCCGGAACCGGAGGTATCCGGGCTCACCGTGCTCGGCTGAGTGGGGATTTTCAACGCAACCGCGGTGCGCCATGGGGCCGCGTTGCCAAGGTCGGCGTGGCGACGCCGATGCGCGCGGCGCCGAGAAGGACAGAGCCGAGAAGGGCGGCGGCGGTGACATCGAGCAGGAAGGCGGAGAGCCAGGCGTGCTTGGCGACCTCGTAGTAGCCGTCGCCCAGCACAGCGAGAGCGGCGATTCCCACAGCACCCGCGGCGCCGACTCCGGCGATACGGTCGAGGGCGGCGACCAGGTCGTTTCGCGGTCGCTTCACGAGTGAGCAGAACCCGGCGGCGAGGCCAAGGACGGCGAGAAGCGATGGCCCGTACGGGGCGGACATCGCGTCAAGCCAGGTGCGCAGAGCGGCACCGTCATGTCCCATCGACCCAGTGGCCGTCACCGTCCTCGCGGCGGCGACACCGGCAGGGAGCGGATTGTCGGGCAGATAGTCGAGATCGCGACCACGGGTGGCCTGCATGGCCACGCCGACGGCGCGCAGCAGTGCGCGGGGGTGCAGGAGTAGCTGCCGGTGGGCGGCGCGTTGGGCCCGGCCTGGCTCATCGCCGATGGCAGCCCGCCAACCGGGGATGAGCTGCGGGTCGATGGGGATGCCGTTCGCGTCGGAGCTGCCGCGACCGGAGTACGCGGCAGCGGCGGGTGGCAGCCCGACGGCGGTGGCCGCACCCGGGCCGAGTTCCGGAAGCAACGTGGTAAACACCACGTTGTGCGCGTTGACACCGGGGTAGTACCGGGACTGCCACCTCAGCGCGGTCAACGCTGGTCTGACCGCGGCCGCCAGAACGGCTAAGGCGCTGATGCATCCGGCGATCCGATCGGTCCACCGCCGTGCGCTGCGGGGCAGCGGCAGAGCCGTCCCGGCCGAGACCGCGGCAGCGATAGGCAGCAGCGGTGCGTACGCCAGCTTGGATGTGCTCGCCAGCAGTCCGCCTCCACCGGTCAGCACCAAGCCGAGGGCTCGCTCCAGGCGATGAGCGGGCCGGGTCCCGGCGAGGACGGTGGTTCCGAGCATCAGCGTGGCGGCCGCCAACAACCCGGCCGGCTCGGAATACGTGGAGATGAACAATCGCGCGAAGTCGCGGTCGGCCAGCGGCAGCATCGTCGGGAGCAAGAGCAGGGGCCGCTCTAGACCCTCGGCGCAGACGGCCCATCCCGCGGCAGCTGTGACGGTGCCGGCGAGTAGAGCATAGGCCCAGCCTAGCCGGGTCAGTGACCAGCGCTCGGGGTAACCGTGCGCGGCGCCTTTAAGAATCAGCAGCGCGGCTGACGGGATCGGATCCGTGCAGGGCCCGTCGCGGGTGAAGTGGACGACCACTCCGCCCTTCCAATCCGCGCGGCGGTCCGCAGTGGCCGGGACGAGCCCGACGCCGCAGTAGAGCCGGATCCCGTCGGTATTGTCCGCGGTGCCGACCGGTCGCCTGGTGAGCAGGCGGGTGCCGGCGAGGACAGCGGTCGCGCCCGCGGTCGCGGCAGCAGACGCGACAGCGATGCGGGCGGCCGCCGATGGCCCGGCTACCCGCGCGCCGACGTGGCTCCGGCCGCCGGTGGAGGCCCGGCGGCGCCTCTGGGTAGACCGTCCACTCGGCATGCCCACCCGATCCCGCTACGCTGGCGGTGGAGTGGTGAAGGTGTTGGTCTGAGTGCCATGGTCTCCGATCTGCACACCCTGTGCGCCTCGGACATCGACCCGGTACTTGCCCGCGTCGGTCCCCTCGGGATCCACCATGGCCATTAGCCGCCGTGCCGCATCGAGCAGCTCGCGGTCGCCGGCCGCCCCGGCATCCTTCAGCTCTGCCGCCAACGCCGACCGCCACGCATCCGGATTGATCTGATGTTTCTCCAGGGCGACCTCCCCGGACGACCGTCCAGCGAAGCGACGCCGTACCAGCGCCTTTAAGGCGGCATAGGCATCGCTTACGAGGTTGGTCACGGCGCCCTGGGCGCCGGCTGCGGCACCCGCCGCCAGCGCGGCCACGATAAGTGACACTGGATCCACTGCTCAAGCGTCCCAGTTCGGCCCGGAAGCCAGCAAGCCGGTTGCGAGCAAAGGCCACGACCGTAGCTGTCGGCTCCGGCCGGAGCCGGTCGGAGCCGGTCTGCGGTTACAGCGGCAAGCGCCGGAACACCGATCTTGGGAGATGTCGCAGGACGCTCATCACCGGCCGCATGAGTCGCGGTACCCACACCTGCTGCCGCCCCGACCAGACCGCATTCGTCACTGCGGCGGCGACCGCGTCGGGCGTCGTAGCCAAAGGAGCATCGGGAAGGTGTGCTGTCATCTTCGTCCGCACGTGACCCGGCCGCACGACGACTACCCGTACCCCGCTGCCGGCCAGGCAATCGCCCAGCCCAGTGTAGAAAGCGTCCATCCCAGCCTTCGTCGACCCGTACAGGAAGTTGGATCCGCGTACCCGCTCGCCGGCCACCGACGAGAGCGCGACGATCGCGCCGTGCCCCTGGCGACACATCGCCCGGGCGAGTGTCACGCCGACGCTAACTGCGCCAAGGTAGTTTACCCGGGCAATCTCGACTGCCCGGGACGGCCGCAGGTCTCCGATGCACTGCTGGTCGAGAAGTCCGAATGCCACCACGGCGACGTCGATATCACCCATAGCGAAGATGCCCTCGATCAGGGACTCGTGTGGGTCGGTGTTGGCCGCATCGAACTCCACGGTCTCGACGCTCGCCCCAGCTGCAATCAGCCGCGCGCTTGCGGCGTCGAGCCGATCAGAGGCCCGCCCGGCCAAGACGATCCGGATACGCCGGAGGCTCAGATATCGGTAGGCGATCGCCAACCCGATGTCGGATGTGCCGCCGAGCAGCAGCAGCGACTGCGGAGTGCCGAGGGCGTCAATCACAGCGCCAGTCTTCTCGCGAGGTCGGAATTGAAAACGCGGCGCGGGTCAAGCGCCTCGCGGATCGCCCGAAAGTCGTCGAGCCGCGAGTACATGCGCGGCAGCACGCTGGCGCGCATGCGGGCGTCCTTAGCCAGATAGACCCGCCCGCCCGCCTCGGCCACGAGGTCGTCGAGCTGGTCGAGGAGCGGGCCAAGCTCGGGTGAGGCGGCGAGGTCGAGGGCGAGTGTCCACCCAGCGATGGGAAAGGACAGCGGACCCGGGTCGGCTGACCCAAGCCGCTTCAGGACGGCCAGGAACGGCGCGTGCTTAGAGGCGGTGATCTGGGCGACAACGCGGCGCAGCGCGACCTCGGCACCGAACGGCAGGACGAACTGGTACTGGACGAAGCCTCGTGAGCCGTAGAGCCGATTCCAGCGCCCGACGGCGTCGAGCGGGTAGAGGAAATCCGACATCGGTTGCAGCTCGCCGCGCCGGTGTCGCGGGGCCCGACGGTACCACGCTTCGTTGAACATGCTGAGGCTGCACCGGTTCAGCACCTGGCGCGGTACCCCGGGCGGCACTGTCAGCTGGTGGCGTGGACGGTACAGGAGCGAGCCGGATCGCATTGCGGGGGGCAAGTCGTCGCGCCGGGCATGCCGTCCTCGGGTGAGGACACCACGACCAGTCCGAGCGCCGCCCGTGCCCAGGTCGACCCAGGCGGCGGAGTAGGGGTACCGCTCGTCCCCGTCAGCCAGCTCAGCCAGCACGGTGTCGAGATCCGCAGCCCGTTCGGTGTCCACCACCATCCAGGCTGTCTCGACCTGGACCAGTCGGACAGTCGCCCGCAGTACAAGTCCGGTGAGGCCCATCCCACCGGCCGTGGCCCAGAACACCTCGAAATCGGCGTTCGGGGTCACGGTTCGGACGAGGCCGTCGGCGGTAAGCAGATCGAAGGAGGCAACATGCCGACAGAATGTGCCGCCAGCGTGGTGGTTCTTCCCATGAACATCTGCGGAGATCGCACCGCCAATTGTGACCTGGCCGGTACCCGGGAGAACGGGAACGAACCAGCCATGGGGGATCGCCAGGGCCAGCAGCTCGTTGAGGCTCAGACCGGCCTCTACGCTGATGAGACCGCGGTCGAGATCCCAGGCTAGAACGTCGGCCCGAGCCGTCATGTTGACAACGATGCCGCCACCGTTGCACGCGGCGTCTCCGTACGATCGACCCAGGCCGCGTGCGATAACCCCGCGCTCACCTGCGTAGCGGACCGCCTCGGCGAGCGCCGGCCCGTCGCCGCTACTCAGCACGGTCGCGCGAGTGGGTGCCGTACCGCCCCACCCAGTGAGAAGGCGTCCGCCAGTCATCGGGCAACCGCCAGCATTACTTGAACCAGCCAGACCGCTCCCAGCACCTGGATGACCCGATCGCAGCCGATCACCTCCTCCGGACTGCCGGCGGTGCCCGAGTCCACGGCGAACGCGTACCGCAGGACGACGAGCGCGAACGGAGCGACGGACAGCCCGACCCAGTCACCACTGCGGTTGAACTCGAACGCCCAGAGCGAGTACCCCACCACGGTCATCGCCGCCGATGTGCCCCAGACAAACCTAAGATACGAGAGTGTGTACCGAGCCAGGACCGGTCGGGTTGCGGACTCACGCTCGCCGGCGACCATCGCCTCGCTGTACCGCTTTCCGGCAGCAATGAAAAGCGCGCCGAACGACGCGACAAACAGATGCCAGTGTGACACCGGCAGGCCCGTTACCGAGCTACCCGCCACCGTCCGCAGCAAAAAGCCGCACGTGATGACTGCCAGGTCGATGATGGGTTGGTCCTTCAGGTAGAGCGAATATGCCACAGAAACGGCAGCGTATGATCCGAGTACCGTCGCAAGGTTCCGTCCCCCAAAGACGCCGCCGAAGGCGATTCCGGCGACAATCAGCGTGCCGCCCACCGCGAACGCCAGCGGAGCTGATACCACGCCCGCAGCCACCGGACGGGCCCTTTTGGTCGGATGCTTCCGATCGGATTCCGCATCGCGCGCGTCGTTGATGAAGTAACCACCCGTGGCGCTCAGACAGAATGCGACAAAACCGACCGTGACTGCAGCAAGCACATGTGGGTCTTGGATCGCCCCATTGCTCAACGGAGCGGCCGCGACGAGCGTGTTCCTGGCCCAATAACGCGGTCGGGCGGTGTGCAGCAACCCGCTTAGCACGGCGGTGCGGCTGTGCTGCGAAGCCCGCGCGCGCTCAGTCGCCAGCAGGGCTCTGCTCACAGCGCGAACCGCCGGTATCGTGGGCGATGACGGCCTCCCTCATGCCACGCGCTCGACACAAAGCCTTGCCTACGCGGTCGACCCGTGACGGTTGATGAACGTCTTCGATGATAAGTGCCGGAGGGTGTCGAAGACTGTTAGCAACCGTTCATCTAACGCCCAGCATCGATTGGTTGTTTGCGTGCGACTCGCCGCTCATGCCATCGATCTACACAAATGCGACCCTTGATCTCGCTACCAAACGCGTGCAGCGCACCACGGCCTGGACCGCCGATCATCTGCTGGCGATAGACCGGTGCAACTCACAGCCTTCGAAGCGCGAGCCGCGGTGCGTGCTCGCGCGACGGCGTGGGTGCGCGGGGTCGGGCTCACCGTACGCATCCGACGCGGCTTGCGAGCTCGTGGCGGCGTGCCGACCACGCCATGGCTCACCCGCCAGGAGCGATGTTCCGGCTCCGCCGGTTATGACAGGCATGTGGCTGAGCCGGCCAACCATCGCGGAACACATCGTCGCTGAGGACTTCACCCTGGCGATCGAACGGGCTTGTTGGCGGTGTGGATCAGCGTGGCGCGTTCGTGGTTGCCCGTGTCGATTACCGAACACTCCGGATGTCTCCGCTTGGCGATAATCGGTTCGTGGGGGCGAAGCCGGGCCGGCGGGGTCGAGTGGTTATCGATCCATGGTGGACGTGTCCGGTTGGGCGGCCGCGGTTGCGGCGATGGGCCAGTCGATCGTGGAGACCTCGGTCGGGGTGGCTGCGGTCGGCATCCTCGGGCTGGGTCGGCCCATTCCCGCGGGCGAGGTGGCCCGGATCCTCGCGGTCGCGGCGATCCTGCGCGGCTTGGTCGTCCTGGTCGGCGACGCGGTCAGCGGCTCGCCGGTCGGCTCGTATCTGTTCCGCTTGCAGCGGTCGTTTGTGTTGGCCGCGTTCGGTACGGTCGGGCTGTGCGCCGCGCTCCCCTGGTGGTCGACGGCCCGTACGCCCGCGCGGTCGAGTTGC
>DASRII010000416.1:0-16633 GCA_035650075.1 Micromonosporaceae bacterium
CCGGTCCAGCGAGAGGGCGTGTTCGCTGGAGATGACCCGCTCGCCGTCGAGCTCGAGGCCGGGCAGGCTGCGGGCGTAGGAGCCGGTGGCCAGGATGACGTTGCGGCCCTTGTAGGGCCGGCCGTCGACCTCGACCGTGTCGGGCGCGACCAGCTTGCCGGTACCCTCGACATACGTGATCTTGCGGGACTTGACCAGCCCCTGCAGGCCCTTGTAGAGCTTGGCGACCACACCGTCCTTGTACGAGTTGACCCCGGCCATGTCGATGCCCTCGAAGCTGGCCTGAACGCCGAACTGGCTGGACTCGCGCGCGGTGTCGGCCACCTCGCCGGCGTGCAGCAGTGCCTTGGTCGGGATGCAGCCCCGGTGCAGGCAGGTGCCGCCCAGTTTGTCCTTCTCGATCAGCACCACGGACAGGTCCAGCTCGGCGGCGCGCAGGGCGGTCGCGTAGCCCCCGCTTCCCCCGCCGAGAACTACGACATCGAATACCTCGGTCACGCGGCCATCTTGTCACTTGTGGACGGCCGCTGCGATGTGAGGTGGCACAACGCGGGTCGCCCGGTGGTCTCCCGGGACCTTTTCGGGACCCCAAGATCGCGACTGTTGGACGTACCCTTGCCGCAGTCACCCGCGCGGCTCGGGTGAGAGGAGGATCTCGGTGGCCTGGTTTCGGCGGCGCGGAAAAACCAGTACAGGTACCGGCGACCGCCCAGCGAATCGTGCCGATATGGACTATCTCGAGCAGTTTGTCCGCTCGCGGCGCGGGGTCGAGGCGTTCGTCGAACCACGGACCACGGTGACCGAGACCACCATTCTGCTGGTGGCCTTCGATGGTGAGTGGACCCGCCGGCGCATCGATGGTCCTGACGGCGCCCGCCGGTTCGGCCACCGCCTGGGCATCCCGGTCTACGACGTGAATCTGGTCGGCTATCCCCAGCGCATGCGGGACTACAACGAGCGCCGCAAAGCTGCGGGCAATTGAGCTGGCGGCCGCCTCCGCGGGCGCGCTAGCCGTTGAGCGCGATGTCCTCGATCAGCGCGAGCAAAGTACGCACCGGGACACCGGTACCGCCCTTGGGCCAGTAACCGGCCGGCTCGCCGTTGTGGTAGCCGGGGCCGGCGATGTCGATGTGGGCCCAGGCAACGTCGTCGGCGACGAACTCGGAGAGGAACACGCCGCCCTGCAGCATGTGGCCGGCCCGGTCCATCCCGGCGTTGATCTGCGAGATGTCGGCGACCTCGGACTCCATGCCCTTGCGCACGTCCTCCGGCAGCGGCATCGGCCAGGCCGGCTCGCCGACCCGCTCACCGGCGCCCCGGACCCGCTCGGTCAGCGTCGCCGTACCCATCACCCCGGCTACCCGCTTGCCGAGCGCGATCACCTGTCCGCCGGTGAGCGTGGAGGTCTCGAACAGGTAGTCGCAGCCGTCGGCACAGGCGCGGGCGATCGCGTCACCGAGGATCATCCGGCCCTCGGCGTCGGTGTTGAGTACCTCGACCTTCTTGCCGTTGAACATGGTCACGACGTCGCCGGGCCGGTACGCCGAACCGGAGGGCATGTTCTCGGCCATCGGCACGTACGCGGTCACCGCTACCGCCGGCCGCAGCGCCGCCACCGCCAGCATCGTGGCCGCCACGGCAGCCGCGCCGGCCATGTCGCACTTCATCTCCCACATGCCCTGGGCCGGCTTGATGGACACCCCGCCGGTGTCGAACGTGATGCCCTTGCCGACGAGCGCCACCCGAGCTCGGGCCGAGTCCGACGGCGTGTAGGAAAGCCGGACCAGTCGCGGCGGCGCCTCCGACCCCTGGCCGACCGCCACGATGCCGCCGTACCCGTTGCGCCGCAAGGCTTTCTCGTCGAGTACCTCGATATCGAGCCCGACCTCGGCGGCGGCCGCGGCCACTGCGTCGGCGAAGCCCGGCGGACGCAGCTCGTTGGGCGCGGTGTTGACCCAGTCGCGGGCCCGGATCACCGCGCCGACGACCGTTGCGGCGCGCTTCAGCTCGGCCCGCACCGCCGCCTCGCCGGCGTCCGGCACGTGCACGGAAACGGTCTTCACCGCTGGCCGCCGCCCCGGCTGCGGTTTGGTCTTGTAGCCCGCGAACCGGTACGCGCCGAGCAGCGCGCCCTCGGCGAGCGCGCGTACCCCGGCCGGCTCGTCCGCTTCGTCCAGCGGCAGCATCAGCACGATGCGGTCGCAGCCGGCCAGGCCGCGGGCGGCGGTACCGGCGGCCCGGCGCAGCGCCTCCGCGGCGGGAATCCCGTTGCCGGACACCGGACCGAGGCCGACGGCGGCGACGAGCGGCGCGGCGATGGTGCCCAGGGTGGCTATCTTGATCAGTTCGCCGGCGGCGCCGGTCGCACCGAGCAGGGTCAATGTCTGGCTCAGCCGTCCGTCGAACGCGGCCGAGATGCTCTCCGCACCCGGGGCCAGCAGCAACGGCGTGTCGCCGTTCTGGCCGTGCACGCCGATGACGATCGCGTCGGCGGACAGGTCGGCTGGGTCGGTATCGACCAGCTCGAGTTTGGTCACGGGGTTCTCCAAAGATCCGGTCCGGATGCTCCGCCGATGCTAACCAGCAGGTGGAGGAACGGTAAGTTGCCACCCGTGAACCGATCGCCTCTGCACCAGCGGCATATCGAGCTGGGTGCGAAGTTTGCCCCGTTCGGTGGCTGGGAGATGCCCCTCGAGTACGCCGGTGGCGGTGTGCTCCGCGAGCATGCGGCGGTCCGCGAGGCAGTGGGCATCTTCGATGTGTCTCACCTGGGCAAGGCTACGGTGCGCGGGGCCGATGCGGCGGACTTCGTCAACGCATGTCTCACCAACGATCTGGACCGGATCGCGCCGGGCAAGGCGCAGTACACGCTGTGCTGCGCCGACGACGGGGGAGTGGTCGACGACCTGATCGCCTACCTCTACGCGGACGACCACGTGTTCCTCGTGCCGAATGCCGCGAACACCGCCGAGGTCGTCCGCCGCCTGGCCGCCGCCGCGCCGCCGTCGGTCACCGTGACGAACGAGCACGCGGAGTACGCCGTACTGGCCGTGCAGGGGCCGCGGTCGGCTGCCGTGTTGGCGGCGGTCGGCCTGCCGAGCGAGCACGAGTACATGAGCTTCGTGGTGGCCTCCGACGTCGTTGTCTGCCGCACGGGGTACACCGGCGAGCACGGTTACGAGTTGGTCGTGCCGTCGCCGTCCGCCACGGCGGTGTGGGACGCGATCATGGCGGTCGGGGGCGTACAGCCGTGCGGGCTGGGCGCCCGGGACACCCTGCGTACCGAGATGGGCTACCCGCTGCACGGGCAGGACCTGTCGCCTTCGATCACTCCGGTCCAGGCGCGAGCCGGCTGGGCGGTCGGCTGGCAGAAGCCGGCGTTCTGGGGCCGGGAGGCGCTGCTCGCCGAGAAGCAGGCCGGGCCACGCCGCACGCTGTGGGGGCTCGAGGCGCTCGATCGGGGGATACCGCGGCCGCACATGGCGGTACTGCACGGAGACGACGCGGTGGGAGAGGTGACCAGCGGCACGTTCTCGCCGACCCGCCGGCTCGGTATCGGCCTCGCGCTCCTGTCCACGTCGGCGCAGCTCGGTGTCGACAGTGAGATCGAGGTGGACATCCGCGGCCGGCGCTCTCGGATGCGCGTGGTCAAGCCGCCGTTCGTGACGCCGTCGGTGCGCTAGCGATGGCGGTCACGTACGAGCAGGTACGCGACTGGGTGCTGGCGCTGCCCGGTACGCGTGAGGTGATGGTCGAGGAGTGGGGTCACCCGACGCTGCGGGTGGGCGACAAGATGTTCGCCTCGGGCATGCCGGGCGGCGACACGCTGTCCGTCAAGGCGTCCAAGGAGGAGCAGGCCGACCTGGTCGCCGCTGACCCGGAGACGTACGCCGTCGCCGCCTATGTCGGACGTTTCGGCTGGGTCAGGGTTCAACTGTCTACTGTGGACGCTGATGAGCTGCGTGATCTCGTGATCGAGGCGTGGCGCCGCACGGCCCCGAAGAAGCTCGTCAAGGAATACGACGCCCGTTAGTCCCCCCCTTGGCGTTGATCATGAACTTTGTTGGCATGTGGCCGGCGTGTCGTGCCACCAACTTCATGATCGACGGGGGTCGAATCCAGGGGTCGTAACTCTCGGTAGCGGAGTTCGCGAGCCCTCGCAAAACCGGTGTGGCGTCTGGGGAATTGCCTATTCTTCGCCATGGGGATTGCCGGGGGGACGGGCAATGCGCACCTGCGTCGAATCGTTGACGCCTGCCTGCGAAGGCTTGGCGGGAGAGCTGACAACGGCTCTGCGTGCCGCCGACGTCACCGTCGTCGACCGCGGCCAGGCAACGGACTCGACGCCGCGGCTGCTGGCCTTCGCCACGCCCGACGTACGGCTGCTCGACGCGGTACGCGACCTCAGTGACCACGGCCGGCGCCGGTTACTGGCCGTGGCCGGTACCGGCGACCTGCTGGCGCCCGGTGAGACCTGGCGGCTGCTCGGCCACGGCGCCGCCGACCTGCTCGTCTGGCAGGGCGACGCGACCGCCGCGGTGGCGGCCGCGCGGCTGGCCCGGTGGGCCGAGATAGACGAGCTGGTGGACTCGGAGGAGGTCAGCACCAAGCTCGTCGGGCGCTGCCCGGTCTGGCGGGACACGCTGCGCCGGGTCGTGGAGATCGCTCGCTGGTCGACGTCGGCGGTACTCGTCACCGGCGAGAGCGGTACCGGCAAGGAGCTGGTAGCCCGGCTCATCCACCGGCTGGATCCCCGGCCGGACAAGGGGGACCTGGTGGTGCTGGACTGCGCGACGGTCGTACCGACGCTGGCCGGCAGCGAGTTCTTCGGCCACGAGCGCGGCGCGTTCACCGGTGCCGTAGCGGCCCGCGACGGCGCCTTCGCGCTGGCCAACGGCGGCACGCTGTTCCTCGACGAGGTCGGCGAGTTGCCGCCGCCGCTGCAGGCCGAGCTGCTGCGGGTGATCCAGGAGGGCACGTACAAGCGGGTGGGCGGCAACACCTGGCAGTCCACGCGGTTCCGGCTGGTGTGCGCGACCAACCGGGACCTGGCGGCCGCCCAGCGCGACGGCCAGTTCCGGGCCGACCTGTATTACCGGATCGCCGCGGCAACGATCCACCTGCCCTCGCTCGCGCAGCGGCGGGCCGACATCCTGCCGCTGTTCCGGCACTTCCTGGCCGGCTACGGCGCGGCCGTCCCGGTCGAGGTGTCCGCCGAGGTGTGCCGCCTGCTGGAGGCGCGGGACTACCCGGGCAACGTACGCGACCTGCGGCAGCTGGCCCACCGGGTGTGTACCCGGCACGTGGGCGTCGGCCCGATCACGCCCGGCGACCTGCCCGAGGAGGAGCGGCCCGGCGACATCCCAGACGTGCCGGCTGCGGCGCAGATCGACGACGTGGTACGCCAAGCGATCGCCAGCGGGGCCACGCTGGCCCAGATCCGCGAGGCGGCCGCGGATGCCGCGATCCGGGCCGCCCTCACCGAGTGCGGCGGAAAGGTCGGCGCGGCGGCGCGCCGGCTCGGGGTCACCGAACGCACGCTCCAACTGCGCCGCGCCGGCCGCCGCGCCGCCCCCGCGCGTTGATCATGAAGTTGGCTGCGCGACACGCCGTCGAGATGCCAACCAACTTCATGATCAACGGAGCCGGCCGAGAAGGCGGGGGTCAGGCCACCTCGAGCCGCCGCCGGCCGTTGCCGCCCTGCGGTTGCCGGCGGGCCAGCAGCGTACTGGGCATCGTCGCGTCGACGCCCTCGGTCAGGTCGACACCGGTCGCCGCCCGGTACGCGTGGACGTACCGCTGGATCTCCGGCCGCCAGGCGCGCGCCCAGTTCGCCGCCTCCTGCGGATCGTTGATGACCGACCAGTTGCCGTACCGCACCGACAGCAGGATCTGTTCGCCGAAGACGCCGAGGTCGCGGAAGTGCGTGACGGTCGTATCCGTCCAGCCCTGCAACGTCTTCATGGTGTCGACGCGGTCCATCCACTCCTCTTCGTACGGCACCATGATCCGGCCACCCAGGAACTCCCGCATCTCCGGCCGGGCGAGTAGCCACTGCATGATCATCATTTCCGAGCGGGCGGTCGACGGCAGGTCGCCGAACTGGTTGTGCGCGCCCTCGGCGAGCAGCAGGTGCGTTTCCCGCAGCGCGTTCAGCACCGTGAAGCCGTCGGCGATGACCGTCGTGTCGTCGTCCTCCTTGAAGAAGATGTGGCACAGGTGCAGCAGGTTGTGGAACGACTCGAGGAACTTCGACCGCTCGTCCACCACGTCCCCGGGCGGGATCGCCTTGCCGATCATCCGCAGCCCGTACTCGTGCGCGTACTCGAAGGCACGCCGGCGTACCGAGGTGCGGCTGACTTCGGACTGGATCCAGCCCCAGAGCAGGTTGTTCAGCGGGCGGATCGGGTCCAGCTCGAACCGGCCGAGCGGATCCGGCCGGCCCTCGGAGGTCCGCCGGTTCTCGAACCGGGCGATGACCGTGTTGAGCGTCTGCACGAGCATGCCCTCCTCGTGCCAGTACGACCAGATCAGCTCCATCGCTACCGGCCCCGAGATGCGGGACTTGAGAATGCCGTAGAACTCCTGCTGGTTGACGTCGCCGGTCTGCTTGATCGGTAGGTCGCTGAGCCGTTCGCGGATGATCGCCAGGTACGGCAGTACCGGTACCTTCGGCCCGTTCTCGACCTCGAGCATCTCGTAGTAGCTCTCCCGCATCGCGAGGATGTCCGCGAGGATCTCCTTGCCGCCGACCCGGGCCGACTCCGCCGCCCGCCATGCGTCGTTGGTCTGCAGCTTGCCGATGCTGTGCTGGGCCACGGTCTGGTCCAGCTCACCGCCGCCCCGCGGGGGGATCACGCCGACCTCGTGCATGAGGAAGGCGTCGGTGGCGATGGTCAGCAGGTCGTACGCGGCCCGCCCGCGAAACGGCAGGTTAGCCGGCCGCAGCTTGCCGGTGTCCGGGTCCACGTTGCCGGCGGCGAACACCGAGTCCATGTACTTCTGGTACCGCCGGAAGGAGATCGCGTCGGTGCGGTTCCGGATGATCAGCGAGAGCGTGTCGGTCGCGGAGGCCATCAGAGACGTGCGCTGCAGGCTCACCGAGACCGTCTGGTCGGCCGGCGTCGTGGCGAGCGCGCTGCCCACCGCCAGGTCCTGGTGCACGTGTACCGCCGGCTTGTCGACCACCACGGTCAGCGGTCGCTTGGCCAGGTCCTCGCGGGGGCGTTGCAGATCCTCGTAGGACAGCGGCTCCTCCCGGTCCGTACGCCGGCAGTAGATCTTGAAAACCCCGTGCTCAACCTCGGGCGCCTCGAACTTGTAGACCGTCTTCTGTGGCAATGGCGGCGTCCACTGGACGACCCGGTGGTCCTCCATGACCTGCCACTGGTACCTCTGGTCGGGCGCCGCCGGACCGGTGAGGTGTACCCGCATCTTCACGGTCCGGCCCGGCGCCACCGGCTGGTCGGCGTCGCCGACGAACTCAATCTCAAACTCTGACATGACGTCCCTCCTTCATTGTCTTCCGGCCGGCCGCGATCCGCGGCGGGCGCGGTCGGGAAGCGCACAGCATCGACACGTCCAGCGAGCTGCGCAGCGCCCAGTGAGTCAGCAGCTGCCCGAGCAGGCGGCTCTCCCGCTCCGGGCTGATCAGGCGGGCCGCCCGGGCCTGCCCGACCATGGCGAAGACCAGCGCCGGCGGTTGGCTGGCCAGCAGCCGGTCGCTGTCCCGGACCTTCAGCCAAGCGGCTACCAGCCGGCGCGGCGAGCGGTCCGGAGCCATCAACGCCTCGCCGAGACAGCGGCCGTGCAGCGCGGGCGGCCGGAACCCGAGCAGCCGGCGTACGAAGTCCGGGATGCTCGCGTCCAGCCGGGCCAGCTCGTCGCGCCACTCCGGGGCTAGCCCGTCGGGCGGGTAGAGGTTGGCCCACAACCGCGCCAGTTGCGTCCACTGTGGATCCGGATACAGCGCCGCACCGATCGCGGCGGACAGCCGTACCCGGAGCCACGGCACCGGATGCGGGTCGCTCCCGCTGGGCCGGAAGACCGCCCATCGGGGCAGGCTCACCACGGCCATCAGGCCCAGCGTGGACGACAACCCGAGCTTGGCCACGGACCACAGATCGGCGACGATCTCCGAGATCCAGCTCCGCCAGGTACCCCAGATCCGCGCCCGGTCCGGGTCGGACTCGACGGCGGCCAGGCCGTCGAGGTACCCCCGCAGGTTCGGCACGAGGTCGAGCAGCGACGCCGCCTGGTGTCCCACCTCGTGTAGCAGCGACGAGGCGATGCCGTGCCCGACGATGCGCTCGCGCGGTACCCGGATGATCGCCACCGGGTTCTCGGCCCCACCCGGGAGCCTGGTCCGCACCCGGCGGATCGCGGCCCCCGGACCGCGGGCCAGGTAGCAGACCACGGGTGGGGCATCCAGCTCCACGCCGGGCAGTTCGAGCGCGTCCGTGGCGACGACGTCGAGCCCGGAGAGCCATACGCCGGTCTCGTGCTCGCTGCGCTGCGTCACCACCTCCGTGAATACGTCGAACTGCGTCAATATGTTGTTGAACTGCAGCCGTAGCGTCGTGAACTCGCGTTGCTGCCGGTCGGCCCGGACACTCCGGCCCGGCCCGCGCAGCCAGCGCAGGTAGTCGCGCAGCCTGCGCCGGAGGTCGCGACGCCCGGTCAGCAGGCATCCCTCGATCGCGGCCTGGGCGGCCGGGGCGAGGGCCGCCGCCGGCACCATGGTCTCGTGGACGGCGAACGGCCGTACCCGGTCCAGGCGGGTCAGCATCGCCCTGGCCTCCTGGTCGAGGTACCAGCGCGCGGTGCCGGCGGCGTCCATCTCATGCCCCCAGCACGACGATCTTGCCGCCGCGCCGGACCCACCGGCCGGACTGCTTGCGACCGTTGCCCGACGGGCCGTTGCCGTTGCCGTAGGCGCTGGTCTCGATCACGTCGAAGCTGTCCGGCTCGTACGCGAACACGCCGACGCTCGACCGGCCGCGACCGGGCCGCCCGACCGGGCGTTTGCGGGCCGGCGACACCGGCCGCCGCTGCCAGTTCCGGCCGCCGGCGGTGGCGTGCACCAGACCCGGCAGGTACCTGCGGGCGGCGATGATCGTGGCCTGCTGGGCCGCGCGGCGGGGTGGCGTGCCGCGAGGTGCGCGCGCCGCCCGCTGGGCCGCGGCCCGGGCGAGCTGCACGTACCGGCTCGCCAGCTCCTGCTGAACCTCGGTGTCGGCGACGCCTTCCAGGTCGGCCGTCTCGAACAGCCGGCTCGCCAGGGAGCCGAGCGCCCCGCCGGCCGCCGCGCCGACCGGCCCGCCGACGAACCCGCCGGCCGCCCGCCCGACCCACGGCAACGCCTGCCGGGCAACGCCCTTGAGCACACCGCCGAGCGCCTGCCCGGTCGCCGACCGGGCGAAGTTGCCCACCCCGCGCACCGCGGAGCGGAACACGTTGCCGAGGAACTGGTCCAGCTCCTCCTCGCTGGTGATCTCCATGAGCTCCTCGGTGAGCTCCGCCTCGAGCACCTCCGAGTCGACCTCGGTGTCCTCGTTGCCTTCGAGGTCCATCTCACCCATGGCCTCGTCGTCGACCTCGTAGCTGGCGAACTCGTCCTCGCCGACTTCCCAGTCGGTCTCCTGGTGCAGGCTCATCTGACTCCTCCTCCTTGCTCCTTCGATCCGGCGGTCGCCGGACCTAGCCTTCGAAGATCACGATTGCCGGACCGCGCCGGACCCACCGACCGGACCGTGCCCGGCGGGAGGCCGGCCGTCGGGCGGTGGCGCCCACGAGCCCTGGTGCGTACCGGCGGGCCGCCACGACGAACGCCCGCCGGGCCGCTTCCCGCGGTGGCAGGTCGGCCGGCGACGTGACCGCGCATCGGGTGGCCGCGGTGACGAACCGCACCGCCGCCCGTGCCGTCTCGAGCTCCTGGTCCTCGGCGGACAGGCCCTCGAGGTCCAGTTCGAACAGCGCTCCCGCGAGACCCTTACCGGCTCGCTGGCCGACGGTGCCCCAGATCGAGCCCTTGCCGCCGTAGTGCTCGCCGATCCGCTGTCCGATGATCGGCAGCCCTTCCTTCACGGCACCCTTGGCCATCGCGCCGAGTGCCTTGCCGGTGTCGGAGTTCAGGAAGTCCCGGGCTCCGGTGGCGGCGCGTTTCATCAGGCCGCCGACCCATCCGGTCAGCTCCTCCTCGCTGTCGACCTCGAGCAGCTCGGTCGCGAACTCGGTCTCCTCCAGCTCCGACAGGACCGACCCGTTGCGCGGGGCGGCCCAACCCGCGGACTCGGCAGCCATCTCCAGGGCTTCCAGTTCCAGGTCGGACTCCTCGTCCTCGACTTCCCACAGAACCCGGTCCAGGTCGTGCATCTCGCCTCCTCGTGTCTCGCGGTTCCACCCGTGTTCCAGCACGTTCCGTGCCAGGCCGGGCCGCGCGGGGGCGCGGTGGCAGAGGCGAAATGCATTTCGGGTACGGCGACAGCCGGGTGAAATCCGGTTCGCCCTCAGCGGTCGGTCGCGGGCGGGATCGCGAGCAGGGCCCGGTACTTGGCGACGGTCCGGCGCGCCACAGCGAAGCCGTGCCGGGCCAACTCCCGCGCCAACTCGGCGTCACTGCGCGGGGTGCGCTCCGCGGCTACCAGCCGCCGGATCAGGTCGAGGGCCGACGTGGCGTTACCGAAGAAGGCGGCGAACGGCACGCACCGCCGTCCGGGCAGTTGCACGGTCTTGCCGGCTACCGCCCGGCTGACCGTCGACTCCGCGACGCCCAGTTCGCGGGCCACTTCGGCCCGGGTCAGCGGGGTGTGCGCGGCTTCGCCTTCGCGAACGAAGCGCACCTGGCGCCGTACCGCCGCCTCCGCCACCCGACGCAGCGTGCCGGCCCGGCGCTCGAGCCGGGCCAGGAAATCCCGGGCGGCGGCGACCTGGGCGCGCAGGCGGTCCCGTTCCTCGCCGGTGAGCCCGGCACCGTCGGTGGCCAGTGCGGCGTACCGGGGATCCACCGTCAGTTCCGGATGCGGCTCGGGCAGGGTCACCTGCGCGGTACCGTCCACAGTGAAGCCCACCACGACATCGGGCGAAGGCGGTGGCGGGCCGGCCGGGCCGGTGTCGAGACCCGCCAGCGCGGGGCGCACCCGTTCGCGCAGGAAGTCCACCGCGTCCCTGATGTCCACAGTGGACACACCGAGTGCGGCGGCGGCGCGGTCCCAGTGTCCGGCCGCGAGGTCGTCGAGGTGGTAGGTGACGAGTCCCGCGAGACAATCCGGCGGTCCGGGGTCGGGCTCGGCGGCGGCCTGGCGCAGCAACGCGTCCCGCAGGTCCACCGCGGCCAGCGCCGGACCGCCGACGACGCGGATGGCGGTCAGCACGGCCTCGACCCGCTCGACCTCCACGCCCAGCCAGCGGGCGGCCTCGGCCGGCGTACGCCCGAGGAGCCCGTGCCGGTCGAGGTCGGCGAGGATGCCGGCGGCGATCCACCGATCAGGCTCGGGTAGCTCCAGCGCCACCTCGCGGAGTAGCCGCTCCCAGCCGGCCGGCTCGGTGGCCGGCGGTTCGACCTGTGTCCAGTGCTGTGCCGCCGGCTCGGCCAGCTCGAGCGCGGGGTTGGTCGCCAGCTCGCGGGCCACGCTCTCGGCGAGGTCCGCGGCGGACAGCTCGAGCAGCTGGGCAACCCCGACCAACGCCGGAGTGGCGACCATGCCCAGCCGCGGCGCCAACGCCAGCTCGGTCACCCGTCCAGTTTCGCGGATATCTCCTTGCGGCGTACCGGACTTCGTGCGACCTTGAACGCGGTCCCGGTGGACTCAGAAGAAGGCGGTTCCACAGTGGACGCCTTGGCGATCAAACCACGCTTGTCCACTGCCATCACTCCGACTGATGCTTCACATCGGATCCACTCCGGGACCACCCTTACTTTCACGGGGAGGTGAAGAATGTCCAAGCGTCGTGAGGTCATCGTTTCCAGCACACACCGCGGGCTGCGCTACGTCGACGGCCGGTTCGACGGTGTGCTCGAGCCCGGCCGGTACACGTTGCCCCAGGCGTGGCTGCCCGGCCGGCGCGTACCGATCGTCCGCATCGTCCAGGTCGACATGCGCGAGCGCGAGCTGACCATCAAGGGCCAGGAGATCCTGACCGCGGACAAGGTCGCCGTCCGGGTCAGCATCCTCACCCAGTTCCGCGTGGTCGACCCGGTCGCCGCGGTGGAGAAGGTCGCCGACTACCCGGATCGGCTCTACAGCGACGTCCAGCTCGCCGCACGGCGCTCGCTGGCGTCCATGGCGCTCGAGGCCATCCTCACCAACCGCAACCAGCTCAGCGAGGACATCCTGCGTGACGTCGAGGGCATCGCGTCCGGCTACGGCGTGGCGATCGTCCGGGCCGACGTGAAGGACCTCATCTTCCCCGGCAACCTGCAGGACGTCATGAACCGGGTGCTGACCGCGCAGCGCATGGCGGAGGCGCAGCTCGTCGAGGCGCGTACGCAGGCCGAGCGGGCCGCGCTGGAGGCCACGTCCCGCGCCGAGGCGGAGCGGATCGCGTCCCTCGCGCGAGTCGAGTCGACGCGGCTCGCCGCGCAGGCGGACGCGGAGGCCAAGCGCATCCGGGTGGAGGCGGAGGTCGACGCGCTGAACCGGCTGGCCGATGCCGCCGCGGCGTACACCGAGCACCCGGCTCTGCTGCGGCTGCGGGAGCTGGAGACGCTCGGCGCGCTCGGCGCGAACGCGGAAGCACGGCTGTACATCGGGTTCGACAAGCACGTCAGCCAGCTTCCGGAGCAGTAGTTGTAACGGGCCCGGCACGCGGCCCGATAGACAGGCATGATGGTTGTCCTCCTGGTGGCCGTCCTCGTGGTGCCCGCCGTCCCGGCTCCGGCCACGGCGCCGGGCACCACCGCGGTCTTCGTCCACGGCACCACGATCACCGCTGCCCGGCAGGCGGTCACCGACACCGGACTGCAGCTCGTCACGACGTGGAACAAGGTGGGGATCGCGGTGGCCCGCGGTACCGCCGCGCAGATCGCGGCCGTGCGGACGCGACCCGGGGTGACGAACGTGGAAGGCGACCAGCCGCTGCGGCTGTACCTGTCGACGTCCACAGTGGCCACTCGTGCCGAACAGGCGAGGGCCCAACTGCACGATGCCCAGGGTCGGCCGGTCGACGGGCGCGGGGTGTCGGCGGCGGTCATCGACACGGGTGTGGACGGTACGCATCCGTTCTTCCGCAACGCGGACGGTACGAGCGCGGTCCGGCTCAACCTGAAGAACGTCTGCGGTCCGCTCACCGAACTGATCCAGCTGCCGGTACCGAACGACGCGTGCTTCCTGAACCTGACCGCGGTCAACGACACCGACACGCTCTCGGTGGGCGGGCACGGTACGCACGTCGCCGGCATCGTCGCCGGACGCACCACGACGCTCACCGACGGCACCACGATGCACGGCGCGGCGCCGGGCGCGACCCTGGTCAGCCTGTCGGTCGGTGCCGGACTGAGCATCTTCGGCGCGGACAGCGCACTCAACTGGGTGCTCGAACACCACGCCAACCCATGCGCGGGCTGCCCGCCGATCCGGGTGACCAACAACTCGTACGGCCCGGCCGGCGGCGGCCCGTTCGACCCGAACTCGGCGACCGTGAAGTTCCAGCGGGCGCTCGCCGCCGAGGGCGTGCTCACGGTCTGGGCAGCCGGCAACGACGGGCCGGACAACAACGCCACGAACCCGCCGGGGCAGGACCCGACACCGGGCATCGTGATGGTGGCGTCGTACGACGACCAGGGGACCGGTACCCGCAACGGAGTCGTGTCCGACTTCTCCAGCCGTGGCGCCGCCGGCCAGCCGCAGACCTACCCGGACATCTCGGCACCGGGCTCGGACATCACGTCGGCGTGCCGCCCGTACCTCGTCATCTGCTCCACCGGACTCGACCCGCACAACGGCCCCGGGCCGCTGGACATCGGTACGTTCAACACGATCAGCGGTACCTCGATGGCCACGCCGCACGTCGTCGGCATCGTGACGCAACTGCTGCAGGTCGCGCCGAACGCCACCCCGGCCCAGGTCGAGAACGCGTTGAAGGCGACGGCGTACAAGTTCGCCGACGGTGCGCCGTACGAGACGGTCGGCCCGTACACCACCGCCGTCGACAAGGGCACGGGGCTCGTCGACGCGTACGCCGCGGCCCTGAGCCTCGGGGCTAGTCCGTAACCGCCAGCCCGAACAGGGCGACCGTCGTACCGATCTCCACCAACGCCCCGAGCACGTCGCCGGTGATGCCGCCGAACCGCCGTACCGCGTGATGTGTCACCAGAAGCGCGATGGCGAGCGCGGCGGCGACGGCGGCCGGCCCCTGCCACGGGCGGCCCGGCACGGCGACGACGGCGAGCAGCGCGACGGCGGCGGTGTTCAGCGCGAGGGTCGGCGCTCCGACGGTTCCGGCGACCAGCGCGCCCAGGCCGTCGGGGCGGGCGGCTGGCACGCCGCGGCGGCACGCCCACACCGCGGCCAGGCGGCCGGTTGCCATGGCCACGGCGACCGCCACGACCGGCGACGGTACGGCGGACAGGGCGCTCGCCTGGGCTAGCAGCGTGACCACCAGCGCCACCACGCCGAACGGACCGATGTCGGGTCGCCGCATCACGTCCAGCGCCGCCTCGCGCGAGCGGTACGACCCCAGCGCGTCGACGGTGTCCGCGAGCCCGTCGAGGTGCAGTCCCCGGGTGAGCAGGGCGGCCAGCGCGACGACGAGGACGCCGGCCAGTAACCGCGGCACCGACGCCAGCAGCACCGTGCCGAGCACCGCACCGAGGGCGGCTCCGATCAGCGGCGCCAGCGCCATGGCCGTGCCCGCGGTCGCCCGGTCGACGCGGCCCGCCCGCACCGGAGCCACCGTGAACGTCGTCAGTGCCAGGCGTAGTCCGTCCCGGAACCGACCGTCAGCCACCGGCCAGCGCCAGGGCGTTGCGCAGCAAGGGAAGTACCGCGAGCGCGGCTCCTCCCTCGCCGAGCGCCGAACCCAACCGCAGGTCGAAGATTGGCCGCAGGTCGAGGATGTCGGCCGCCTGCCGGACGCCGGGATGCCCACCGTGGTCCGGCAACAGGCACCAGTGCCGGGCCTGCCCGGCGAAGTCCCGGCTCACCAGCGCGGCGGCGACGCCCACCGGCCCGTCGAGCAGGATCGGCGTACGCCGCGCGGTGGCACCCAGCAACACGCCCGTGGCGATCGCGATGTCGCCACCGCCGACGGTGACCAGCAGTTCGCGCCCGCTGCGCGGACGCAACCGGGTGCGGTGCATGGCATCGCGCAGCGCGGCACAGCGCCGCATCCAAGCGTTGTCGTCGATCCGCCCGTCCGGGGCGACGACGCGGCCCAGCAGCGTCGCGGGTTCGGCGGATGTCGTCGAGGCGATCACCGCCGCCGCGGCGGTGTCGGCGCCCCCCCCGCTGGCGCCGATGACGATCAGGTCGACACCGGAGTCGACGGCCTCGTCCGCGAGCTGCCAGCCGTACCGCATCGCGTCCTCGACCTCGTCGGCGGTCAACGCGTCCGTGTCCTCGATCGGCTGGGCCGCCGGCGCCGGTACCAGTTGCAGGCTCGCCTCGGCCCGGCTGGCGAGCAGCGCGAGCGGATCCGACCCGGCTGCGCGGTCGTGCCCGGCGGACGCGTTCCCGGCGTGGTCGCCGTCGAGTATCAGGACGCGTACCGAGTCCCATTGCCGGGGTGCCGCGCTGCCCTGGGTCGCGGCCGCGAACGCGACCACGTCGGCCAGCGCGCCGAGCGCGAGGTGGCGCGTGCGCGCCTCGTCGCGGATCTGCTCGTTCGGTAGCGGCAGGTCCAGTCCGGGCCGGATCTCGGCTTCTCCCGGGCTCGACGGCCGCGCGGCCGGCGCCGGTACCGTGTGCCGGGCCCGCTTGAGCCACACCGTCTGACCGGCGACCACGAGCGCGACCAGGTCGCTGGCCCCGGCGACGGCGCGGTTGGCGGTACCCAGCTCGTCGGCGAACACCCGACCCGCCCGTGTGGTCGGCACCGGCGTCAGCCCGACCTCGGGACTGACCACCACGACGCGCGCCGCGCAGCCGCGCAGCGCCTCGCCGAGCGCCGCGACCGCCTCGGGCAGGCCCTCGCCGTCCAGCATCGAAGCCACCCAACCACCGAGGTCGTCGATGAACAGCACCTCGTTCGGCTTGGCGTCGGCGACGAGGCCGGGCAGCCGGTCCGGGGTACCGCCGATCTCCTCGGTCGTCCACGCCGGTGGCCGGCGGGCACGGTGTTCGGCGATCCGCGCGGCCCATTCCTCGTCGGTGGGATCCACGGTGGCGGTGGCGACGTACCGCACCGTGGGCGCGTCAGCGATCAGCGACTCCGCGAACTCCGACTTGCCCGACCGGATCCCGCCGAGCACGAGTGCGGTCCTCCACCCGTCGAACGACATGCCCGTACCCTACGGTGGCTAGGCTGGCGGGGGCGCGCCGCAGCCCCCCGTCGAAGTGGGGCCGGCGTTGCCGAGAGGGGAGCGGACGACATGCCGTGGAGCTGGCGGTACGAGGACGTCAACGGTCAGCCGGTGGACGGACCACCCGAGACGTTCGCCAGCCAGGCCGATGCGGAGTCGTGGATCGGCCAGACG